>NZ_CATNVE010000010.1:0-165526 GCF_951230145.1 Dysgonomonas sp. Marseille-Q5470
AAAGAACAGAAGATTATGTAAACTATCTCACAAAATAAGGATTGATTATCAATAAATTAAAAGCAATTATTTACATAATCTTTTTGTTTACATAAACGGAATTATGTAAAGGTTGACATAATTCTGTGAATGCAAATACCTTAGATATCCCAACATTATAGCCGGAGGGTATCACAGATTGTGACACCCCTATGTTTATCAATTTCATAGCTTCTTCATCCGTCAGTTCAAACATAAAGTCTTTTGGAAAACGCTCTATATTTCTTCGAACAGCCTGTTTTAAAACTCGGGTCTCAACCTGATAGAGTTCTGCCAAATGAAAATCAATCATCACACGTAAGCCGTGAACTTCAAATATTTTATTCTGAATAATTTGTAATTCCATATCAATTCAAATTTTTAAATGATGGTTTTCCTGTGTTAGCATTGAATACTATGATCATTTCAGATTTAGCTTTTGCCTTTTCGTATTCACAAAAAGCATTGAATACCCACTCCCGAAAAGCTTTGGTATATAGGGATTGAATACGGAAACTTAAGAAAATAATAACCTCTAGGTTATAATAGGTACGAATATATTCTTCTTTTTCATTTCGGGTATATCTGTATTCTTTTGTCACATCTACTTCTTTTAATAAACTGTCCCTAAAAATAGCCTTTAGATTTTTGCTGATTGTAGGTGTATATATGCCAAACAGATCAGCAATTTCATTTACTGTCATCCAAACTGTACCATCTACAATTTTTACTTCAATAATTGGTCTGTCAGTATCTATATCTGTAAACTTTATATATCCTGTTTCCATAAATTCAACTAGATTAAACAATAGCTTTTTTTGATTCGTAAGTTTTTAGTTTTCCCGCAATAGCATTCATCTCATTGGCTATCTTGTTATTAGTTATCCGGGCATATATTTGCGTTGTCTGGATTTTTGTATGCCCCAGCATTTTCGATACAGACTCGATCGGAATACCCAACGATAAAAACGTCGTTGCAAATGTATGACGGCTCATGTGATAGGTGAGGTGCTTCTCAATACCGCACAAATCGGCGATTTCCTTCAAGTAAGAGTTCATCTTCTGATTGCACATTGTCGGAAGAACTTTGTTATTTTTTTGTTTCCCCCTGTATTTCTCGATTATAGAAAGTGGTATATCCATCAAAGGAACGGTTATATCGGTATTCGTTTTAACACGCTTCTTCATAATCCATAAATTATCATCAAAATGAGGTTTTATATCGTCATACGCTAATTCGTATATGTCTGCATATGAAAGTCCGGTGAAGCAGGAAAATATAAATATATCCCTTACTTTTTCGATCCGGCCAATAGAGAAGTCTTTTTCAATAATCGCTTTTATCTCTTCTTCTGTCAGATAGCCCCTATCAACCTTCTCAAAATGAATTTTATAATTCGCATAAGGGTCTGCAATGATCCAACCATTGTTCTTTGCTATATTGATAATCTTCTTTAGAAGCCTCATATTGCGCCCGATTGTATTGGTCTGGCAATTTCCTTCAATTCTGAGATAAGTTTCAAAATCCGTTAAGAAATTGTGTTTAATATCCTTCAGTTTAATATCCTTCAGATTGTATTTGAATTTTAAGAATGTCTGAATCTTTTTATAGACACATTTGTATTTTTGCAGAATAGCCGGAGAGAATTTTGTGCCGACCAGTTTTTCCATATCTTCATTGTGCTGACGGTAGACTTCCAAAAGATAGATTGGAATATCATTAGGAGAGGAGGAGATACCCAGAATGCTGTTTTTCAATCCTTCTGCAGAAACAATCCCGTCACGATCGAATATCTCGTTGTATTTTTCATTGATAAGGCTGGTATAAGAATCTATAATCTTATTGATACTTAAAGCTTCTCTGCTTTTACCGATTGCTCTGCCTGTACTTGATTCCCATATACCTGTATTTATTGCAGCTTTTATATTAAAACTGACCTTTTCCTGAGAGATGGTAATCCGACAAAAGATAGGTGCTGTTCCGTCTTTTTTAAGTTTGTCTCGACGGATGTAATAAATGACATTGAATGTACTTTTCATAACTACTCATTTTAAATTACAAATAAAACATTATTGTTTTTCGAATGAGTAAATCTTGTACTTCCAAAAACGTCTGATACACTGCCAATTAAAGACAAATTAGGGTGAACACTTTTTTCGGTTAGGGTGAACACTTTGGGGAACGAATTAAGGCGTTCGATGCCCGTTCTATGTCTTTTTCTGGCTATATGGATAAAAAGAAAAATCCTACAATATATTGATATTGTAGGATTTAACTAACTTTTTTCGCCTATTGGCTTTAACTTTGGCGGTATGGACGGGACTCGAACCCGCGACCCCCTGCGTGACAGGCAGGTATTCTAACCAACTGAACTACCACACCATTTTATTTTTGCTTTTTTATTAGCAGCATTTCCTCTCAAATGCGATGCAAAGATAGGATAAGGATTTGAATCCTGCAATAGATTTACAAAGATTTTTTAGAATAAAATTTAACATCATTGTGTTTCAAAGGATTAAAAATAAAGAAAAATTATCGGCTTAAGTATTCTATGAAAATTTAAATGGAAAAATATAAATAAAAAAAAGTTTACGAGAATTGATACTTAAAAAAGTAGCAACAGAAACAACATTTACAATATTGATCTCTACCAAATTTATGACTTCACTAAATATTTTTTGAAATATTTTATACTTTATTTTGATTTATAAAATATTTTGTCATATTTTTGCAAATAAATAAATCAAAAAGAAACTCATAACCCATATATCTAATCAAAATGAATAATAAAGATGAATTTTAATATCTTTAAATATTTTGATTATGGAAACTCTAATTTTAGGTAAAAAAGGTTGTCTGGCTATAGTATTATTTGCTTTCCTCTCTACTTTATCCGTAAAATCGCAATCAGTTAATATTGATTTCGGAGCCGATTTAGTAAGTTCCTATGTATGGCGCGGTTATAAGCAAGCCGGAGCCAGTTTTCAACCAACATTAAGTGCTAGTGTAAATGGATTTTCACTAGGTGCATGGGCTTCTACAGATTTTACTAGCGAAAATGGTAAAAAAGAAGTAGACTTTACTGCCGCATATGAAAATAGCGGATTTAAAATTGCTGTTACAGATTACTGGTGGGATGGAGAAGGTCAGTATCGATATTTGAGTAGTCCTCACGGAAGTAACAATGGACATTATTTAGAAACATCATTAGGCTATACACTGCCCGAATCATTCCCTTTGAATGTTACATGGAATACATTCCTATTAGGCAAAGGAAATAAGAAAGAAGATGGTAAAAATTCTTATTCTACTTACATCGAATTAGCTTATCCATTCTCTGTTGCGGGAGTAGACATGGGAATATCAACAGGATTCACACCTTGGGAAAGTGCTGTTTATGGAACAAATGGATTCAATTTCACTTCTATATCTTTAAAAGCATCCAAAAGTTTAAAAGTTACAGACTCATTTTCTTTACCAATATTTGGGCATATCATCTGCAACCCAAATCTTGAAGATATACATTTTGTATTTGGTATGTCTTTTAAGTAAGAACCTCCTTATTATAAATAAAACACTTTATCATTTTTTATATGAAAAAAATTGAAGCAATCGTTCGCAAATCAAAATTTAATGAAGTCCGCCGAGCATTACATGAAGCAGATATCGACTTTTTGTCATGGTGGGAAGTCAATGGACAGGGAAGTGCCCGTCAAGGTTTAATATTCAGAGGTATAGCATATGATGTAAATACAATAGAACGTATCTATATCGCTTTTGTTGTGAGAAATATAAATGTAGAAAAATCAATTAATGCCATTTTAGGTTCAGCTTTTACAGGCGAAAGCGGAGATGGTAGAATATTCGTATCGGCAATAGAACAATCAATCCGTATACGCACCGGAGACCATGGTGACGAAGCCTTGTACGACAAGGATGAAGAGGATGAAGAGAGTAAATAAAGATTAGGTTAAAAAGCTTTAGGTAAAAAATAAAAATATGAAACATCGATTATTCAAATACGTCACTATTATATTGTTTATAGCTATGGTTTTACCCACAGCTGTATGGGCACAGGATTCTCTTACAACTGTTGCTGACTCTTTAAAAACAACAACGGCTATTCCCGTAGAAGCTGTTGCAGCAGCTACGGAAGAACCTACAGTTTTAAATTCAGGGAATACTGCATGGATTATAGTAGCTACTGTGCTTGTTATGATGATGACAATTCCCGGGTTAGCATTATTCTATGGAGGTCTTGTTCGTCAAAAAAATATTTTGAGCATCCTTATGCAGTGCCTTATGGCTACCGGTATAATTAGTATTATCTGGGTAGCTTTTGGCTACAGTTGGGTATTTGGTACTAGCTTTATGGATTCCGGCAGTCCTCTAGGTCAAATTATCGGAGGATTTGATAAGGCATTTTTACATGGTATAAAATTAGACACATATATGAGCGGAGTTGGCATTCCTGAGATTTTGTTTGCCTTATTCCAGTGTATGTTTGCAGTTATCACTCCGGCTTTGATTATTGGTGCCTTTGCTGAAAGAATCAAGTTTTCGGGTTATGTGGTTTTTATCATCCTATGGTCAATCATCGTTTACAACCCAATGGCTCACTGGGTATGGGGCGGTGGATGGCTAATGAAAATGGGTGCCATTGACTTTGCCGGAGGAACTGTGGTACATATCAATGCCGGTATATCTGCTCTTGTTATGGCTATCATGTTAGGACGCCGAAAAGGATACAGAACAATAGGTCACCCTTTTACACCGCATAACATCCCATTT
The DNA here is from genome assembly GCF_951230145.1 of Dysgonomonas sp. Marseille-Q5470. Classification (NCBI taxonomy): domain Bacteria; kingdom Pseudomonadati; phylum Bacteroidota; class Bacteroidia; order Bacteroidales; family Dysgonomonadaceae; genus Dysgonomonas; species Dysgonomonas sp. Marseille-Q5470. Next base: position 4,811 of record NZ_CATNVE010000010.1, read on the forward strand.
GTATTCATAGGTACATCTCTACTATGGCTCGGATGGTTTGGATTTAATGCAGGTAGTGGACTTGCAGCTGACGGATTGGCAGCGAATGCATTCCTTGTAACTCATTTAGCTACATCTGCCGCCGCTGTGATATGGATGGCTCTGGAATGGATTCTTTATAAAAAGCCAACTATTGTAGGATTTTGTACAGGTGCTGTTGCAGGGCTTGTAGCAATAACTCCCGCAGCAGGAACTGCTGATGTACTCGGAGCTTTTGCCATAGGAGGAATTTCTGCTTTAGTATGTTTCTTTATGGTTGCTTATGTAAAACCAAAACTTAAATACGACGATTCTTTAGATGCTTTTGGTGTACACGGTATAGGTGGTATAGTTGGATCTATACTTACCGGCGTATTTGCCACACGAGCTATCACCGGCCCGGAGGGCGTTCAAGGAGCATTATACGGAGATTGGAATCAATTATGGATACAGGTTGTTGCAACTGGAGCTTCAGTTGTATACAGTGCTGTTCTAACATTCATACTATTCTTTATTGTTAATAAAACTATTGGACTGAGGGTAAGCAAAGATGACGAGTCTACCGGACTTGACATCTCCCAACATGGAGAAATTGCTTACAGCGAAGAAGAATAACTAGAAATCGCACTATTAAACACAGAAAATGTACCATGCAAAGAAAATATCTTTGCATGGCATTTTTTTTCTAAAAAGAGGGTAGGGGGCTTATCTTTATTACTCTGCACTCAGATCTACAACTTCAGCATCAGGTGCGTTTTTAACAACAGATGCAATACCGTTATCGCGGCTAGCTACACTTTCGTATAATTCGCTCGTTCCTATAATCTGCCCATTCGTAGCTTTTAGATTAAAATATGGTTTACCATTTTTTGATTCTAGTTTCTCAAACCGAGATTCAACCTGGCTATTTTTTCTTACAGATTCAATGCCATTTTTGCAGTTTTCTTTTTTTGTGTATCCTTCACTACTTAATATAACTTGTCCATTGCCTGCTTTAAGATTAAACTGGAATTCACCATTTTTTCTCTTCGAAATTTCAAATTTTCCCATTTTGTTGTGTTTTAAAAGTTCATATTAAAGTAAAACACTAGTTTATTATAAAAAGTTTATTATCAATCTCTATTCAACTATAATAAATTACTGATAAAAAAATAGCAGTAGAAAAAAATCTACTGCTACATATATACTTTCTATTTATAGAACTTTTTAATAGTCTTTTACTTCCCAACCTAAAGCACTTGCACCAAGTACGGCAGCATCGCTTTCTTTAAGCTCAGACATTAAAAGTTTAATTTTGTTACGGAATATAGGCAACATATTTTCTTCCATATGCTTGCGCACAGGATCAAAAATAAATTTGCTTGATTTGGTTAATCCTCCAAATAGTATAATCGCTTCGGGACTAGAAAATGCTACAAAGTCTGCAAATGCCTCTCCAAGCATCTGACCAGTAAACTCAAAAATTTCTTTTGCCAAAACATCACCTTTCACAGCAGCATCGTACACATCTTTTGATGTTATTTCGCTCGGATCAAGTTCTCTTAATAAACTTGGGTCTTTTCTTGTTTCAAGGAACTCTCTCGCTGTGCGTGCTACACCGGTAGCAGAACTGTATGTTTCAAGGCAACCTTTTTTACCACAACCACACATACGTCCATTACGTTGAATTGTAGTATGACCTAGTTCGCCTGCAAATCCATCGTGGCCATATACCAACTGCCCATTTACGACGATACCACTACCAACGCCTGTACCTAGTGTAATAACAATAAAATCTTTCATTCCACGAGCTGCTCCATAAGTCATTTCACCTATAGCCGCTGCATTCGCGTCATTAGTTAATGCCACAGGTACATTTAGTTTGTCTGTCAGCATCTGAGCCAATGGAATAACACCTTTCCATGGAAGATTAGGTGCAAATTCGATACAACCTGTAAAGTAATTTCCGTTTGGAGCTCCAACTCCAATACCTTTGATATTGCTTGATCCTCCAACCTGATCTATAATTTCTTGAACTCCGGCTGAGAGATTTGTTACATATTCGTTGATTTCTTTATAAGCACCAGTTTTGATAGAACCCTGATTAATGATGTGTCCACGTTTGTCTACAACACCAAAAACAGAATTGGTTCCACCAATATCAATCCCAATAGCATATGGTTTCTCCATGATTTATATTAATGTTAATTCAACAATGAAATTATTTCTATTAAAGTGTACAAATATAATGATTTCTAAGAAAATATTCGGTTATAAATCTGCAATAATATACGTTTCCTTATCATTTAGATATCTTCTGATAAATATCTAAGACTTTATTAGCAGCAGCAAATGAGCTTATCTGAGAATTAAGTACTTGTTCTTCACATATCCTTAATTCCTTTTGTATGACAGCATTGTTATAAAAATTATTCTTTAACCGTTCGTTAATCGTTTCATACATCCAATAGCGAGATTGATCGTTACGTTTATGCTCAAAATAACCATTTTCTTTGACAAATGCAATATATTCATCAATCATATTCCACACTTCATCTATACCTATCTCATAATATCCGGAGTAAGTTAAGACTTTGGGCACCCATCCTGATTCCGGAAGAGGAAATAGGTGTAAAGCATTCTTAAAATGAGACTGTGCTAAACGAGACTTCTCTATATTATTACCATCAGCCTTGTTTATAACAATTCCGTCTGCCATCTCCATTATACCACGCTTGATACCTTGCAATTCATCTCCGGTTCCGGCTAATTGTATAAGTAAAAAGAAATCGACCATAGAGTGTACAGCTGTTTCAGACTGCCCAACACCAACTGTTTCTATTATAATACGGTCAAATCCAGCAGCTTCACAGAGTATAATCGTTTCTCTCGTCTTGCGAGCTACACCACCTAAGGATCCGGCAGAAGGGGAGGGGCGTATAAACGCATTTTTTTCAACAGACAAACGTTCCATACGAGTCTTATCTCCAAGTATACTTCCTTTAGTCAATTCACTTGATGGATCTATAGCAAGAACCGCTAGTTTATTATTTTTTTTCAGAATATGCATTCCAAATGCATCAATAGAAGTACTTTTTCCGGCTCCGGGTACACCTGTAATACCAATTCGAACAGAATCGCCTGTATATGGCAAACATTTTTCTATAACTTCTTGTGCTATAGCCTGATGTTCTGGTTTAGAACTTTCAATAAGTGTAACTGCCTGTCCAAGAATAGATATATTTCCCTTGCGAATACCATCAACATATTCAGACACAGAATACGTTTTGCGTTTAAATTTCTTGAAGCTATTTAGATAAGGATTAATAGTCGGTTGCTCTGAAGTGCCTTTATTTACACTTAATCCTTGAAATTGTTCATCGTTCTCAATATGATCCATAAATTCTATTTTTGAATGCTAGTGAATAGATTTTTATAAAATCTAGAATTATAATCAAAGATAACTAAAAAAGAGAGAGGCGATATAACTTGTGTTTGTAATAATAGATTTTAAATACCACAATTAAACATAATAGTAATTATATAACAAACAATAGCCTTTTAAATTTGGCTATTATTCGCTATGCTATTTTTAAGATTCTATCTAAAGATAATAAGGGCAACGTCAGAATTTATTAAAACCTTTCTAGATATACTAGGTAAAAAGATCCGACCAAAAAGATTCCGTCGTTTAGTATTTAGCATAACTATATTAATGTTTTCTTTTTTGATAAATTCATTAATCGAATCCGCCATGTTTGGACCATCGATAAGTTGATAGCTAACATTCAGTTCCGGATATTTATCGATAAAATACTTCTTCATTTCAGCAAGCTCAGCCTCAGACCATTTCTCATCTTTTTTGTTTATTACATTTACATGTGTAAGCGTTATTCTTACATTAGGATAAGGCTTCAATATATTAACTAAGAAATCAAAAGCGTCCAGATCCCTTTTCTGAAAGTTTGTAAGAAAAGCTATATTCTGAAAATCAAGAGTATTTTCAATCGTAAAGTTCTCCGGAATAGCCATCACAGGCACATTGGTCATCTCAATTATATCAGCCGTTACATTCCCTACTACATTCCTCTTATTGTTACTTAAACCTTTAGTACCTAAAACAAGTAAGAATGGTTTATATTCTTCTACAAAGTTTTCTATCTCTTCACTAATGAGTCCTTCACGTAACGAATAGGAATAATTTATAGGAGGAAATTCTTTTTGTGTAATTTTCTCATCTATTTCATTACAAAAATCAAGCATTCTCCGTCTAGCTACACTTAGTACATCACTTTCATCATTTTTGTTTAAATTATCAGCAAATGGGAATGTAATTGGAAAATGTACCCGATATACATGCAGTATTTTCACTTTAGCATTCGTTTGTTGCGCTATGGTAAATGCTGCATGACAAGCCTTTATTGAGTAACTGGAAAAGTCTACAGCGACTAGAATGCGTTTTCGTCCGTCATCTATTTTAGATATCTTCTCATCATCATATCTGAATAGTTTTTTATTTTCAATTACAGATATGGCATTCATTAAATCTTCTTTATCTACACGTACGGCCAACCCCAGGCTTGTATCGTCAGTATTTTGCGAAACATTCACAAGATGTGTGTTAATACCCCTTTCTTCCAAAACCTGCTTTAAGATATAAGCTTTCTGAGGAGTATGTATGGCTATTGTTACTAATTTATCTTCTTTCATGTCTTTACGTATTTAAAGTTCGCTTCTAACAAATTTACAAAAAACTATCCACAATAAAAGTGATAAATAGCCTCAATATTAACAAGAAGCAATAAAGTTTCACCTTATTTAAACATATGATAAAACAAAAGCGTCCGGAACTAAAAAGTTCCGGACGCTTATTATTATTTATAGTATAAATATTATTGCTTATCTGATATACCTAGCTCTTTTTGAACTGCTTCATATTCAGCTGATTTATCTATATTCAATAGACTCAAGTTATAATATACATTTTGTAATTTCATTAATGCAGGTTTGATATCTAAATCAAAATCAGCACCTCTGGCTTTCAACAAATCTCTATATTTTTCAAGATATGGTAAAGATTTCTGGTAAAAGTCTGCAGTTTGCTTATCTAACTGTGCTTGTTCACTTCTACTATTTGTTTGACCAGCTTTTTCTTTTACATCCTGAGCCTGAAGTATATACAACACGCCTAAGCCTTCAAGGGCTTTCTCACAGTTAGCATCAGCAGCGATAGCTTGTAGATATGCAGGTTCTGCACTTGCATAATTTTTTTGCTCAGCATACAATGATGCTTTTACTCCTATCAATTCACAAGTATTGCTTGGATCGTTAGCAATCGCTTGATCCAAATAAGCCATAGCTTCTGCCGTCTTGCCTCCTCTAATGAACTCATTGATCAAGTTTGGTGTGAAATATTTATTACCAGGGAATTTCTTAGCACCATCATTCAATACTTGTACAAACGCAAGACTATCATTTACTTGTTGGTATTCACTAGCTAAGAGTTCATATGCATCACTTTCCTTATAAGTACTGTTCTGAACGTAAGGTTCAGCGATAATCTTCTTCAATAGTTTGATAGAACGGTCATGATCTGCCGATTGGATAGAGCTAATAACAGCATAATATTTGATAGTCTGATAAACACTATCTTGTGTATTGAAGTCTCCTTTTGTATCTTCAAACATAGCTAAAGAAGGAAGCTCCCAGTATCTTTCAAAAAAGTCAGTTGCTCTCTTAAAATCTCTCTTCTCGTTATAGTACACACCTCCATTAATATAGAACCTGTGTCCATCTCTCATATTTTTAACAATATCCTTTCTGAACTTGTTCTTTACCTGTCCTTTTTCATTTGGTATCTGACCTAGTTCATCAGCTTTGATATATGGATCATACATATTGTAAAGTCCAATATACATCTTTTCTTCATTCCCTCCTTTACCGGTGATCTCTTTTTGCATTTCTAAAGTTCGTTCATCATCAAACGCTTTGTACTCGATATCACCTGCTATTTTCCATGTTTCTGGATCATTCACAGTTTCAGGATTAGTGAGTGCGGGTTTGATTAATTCTCTTGCTTCATCAACGTTCTTCATTGCGGATTTTGCATCTTTCACAGCTTTTTTCTGGGCAAAAGAGAATCCTGCAAATATGCATAATGTTATTAATAATAAACTTCGCTTCATAATTATTTTTTTAGTTCATATATCAGTTATTTATTTCCTCATTTTCATCCAGGGTTGAGTTATTCTGGGTATCTTCATCCAACTCTATTTCGGCAAGTTCAATATCTTCTTCATCTTCGGAATCGACCTTACAAACAGATGCTATTTCATCATTCCGTTTTCCTAAATTTATGAGTCTAACGCCCTGTGTAGCACGTCCCATAGTGCGAATATCTGAAACTTTTAGACGAATTGTAATACCAGACTTGTTAATTATCATTAAATCGTTATCATCAGTAACACTATTTATAGAAACGAGCTTACCGGTCTTATCTGTAATGTTCAATGTTTTAACACCCTTACCTCCCCTACTGGTTATACGATATACAGGAATAATATTGCCATCTTCATCAAAAAGATCATTTCCTTCTTCGTCTTTATCATTCAGATTAGTACGTTTTCCATATCCCTGCTCTGAAACTACCATGATAGTATGAGTTTTCTGATCTTCTTTAGACATAGCCAACATTCCTATCACTTCGTCTTGTCCATCTTCATCTATACGCATACCCCTTACTCCGGTAGCAGTACGACCCATCTCACGAACATCTGATTCATGGAAACGAATTGCTCGTCCATTACGATTTGCTATGAGAATTTCACTGTCTCCATCAGTCATCAAGACTTCAATCACTCTGTCATCTTCACGAATAGTAATTGCGTTGACCCCATTCTGGCGAGGACGAGAATATGCTTCAAGTCTGGTTTTCTTGATAACTCCTGCTTTTGTACAGAATACAAGGTAATGGCTATTAATGTAATCAGTATCACTAAATCCTCTGACACGAATAAATGCCGTAACCTTATCGTCCGATTCAATATTCAGCAAGTTCTGTATAGCCCTTCCTTTTGAATTCTTGGTTCCTTCCGGAATATCAAATACACGCAACCAAAAACATTTACCTTTTTGAGTAAATAATAATATATAGTTGTGCATCGATGCCGGATAGATGTGTTCAATAAAATCTGCGTCACGTGTTTCAGAACCTTTAGCTCCTACTCCACCTCTGTTTTGTGCACGGAACTCGGTAAGAGGTGTACGTTTGATATATCCGAAATGAGATACTGTTATAATCATCTCATCATTTGCATAGAAATCTTCAGGATTCAGTTCTTCAGATGCATATACAATCTCTGTACGACGAGCATCACCATATTTATTCTTTATTTCTATCAGTTCATCTTTGATTACCTGCATCCGAAGATCTTCGTTCGATAGGATTTCGTTCAGGTAAGCAATTAGTTTCTGTATTTCGTCATATTCATTACGAAGTTTATCTTGTTCAAGTCCGGTTAATTGACGCAAACGCATTTCAACGATTGCACGAGACTGTATTTCGCTCAGGCTGAATCTATTCATTAAACTTTCAATAGCTTCCTGAGGCGATTTAGAAGCCCTTATAAGAGCTATTACTTCGTCTATATTATCTGATGCAATAATTAATCCTTCCAGAATATGAGCACGCTCTTCGGCCTTACGTAAATCGTATGTAGTTCTGCGGATAACAACATCTATTCTGTGTTCAACGAATAATGATATCATATCCTTAAGATTCAACGTTCTAGGACGTCCCTTTACCAAAGCAATATTATTAACACTAAATGAAGATTGTAGAGCTGTAAGCTTATACAATTTATTTAGTACAACATTCGCATTAGCATCACGCTTGATATCTACAACTATACGCATTCCTTGGCGATCAGACTCGTCGTTAACATTACTGATACCATCCAGCCTTTTTTCTCCAACCAGGTCAGCTATATGCTTGATTAATTCAGCTTTATTTACCAGATAAGGAATTTCGGTAATTACTATTTTTTCATGATTACCTTCTGTCTCTATTTCGGCACGACCGCGCATAACCACACGTCCTCGCCCTGTTTCAAAAGCATCTCTCACTCCTTGATAACCATATATAAACCCTCCTGATGGAAAATCAGGCGCTTTGATATATTGCATCAAACCATCTGTATCGATATCTCTATCGTCTATATATGCTACAATAGCATCAATAGACTCTGTCATATTGTGAGGAGCCATATTCGTAGCCATCCCAACAGCAATACCCGAAGCTCCATTTATAAGCAAATTAGGTATACGTGTAGGAAGCACTGTCGGCTCTTGTAACGTATCGTCGAAGTTTAATTGAAAATCAACAGTTTCCTTGTCAATATCTTTTAGCATTTCTTCGGCCAAACGACTTAACCTGGCCTCTGTATAACGCATGGCGGCGGGACTATCACCATCTACACTCCCCATATTACCCTGTCCATCTACCAAAAGGTAACGCATGCTCCATTCTTGGGCCATACGCACCATTGCAAAATAGACAGAAGAGTCTCCATGTGGGTGGTACTTACCTAACACTTCCCCTACAATCCTTGCGGATTTTTTGTGCGGTTTGTTTGACGTATTACCTAGCTCACTCATACCATAAAGGATACGACGGTGAACAGGCTTAAATCCATCTCTTACATCGGGTAATGCACGGGATACAATTACTGACATAGAATAGTCGATATATGCCGACTTCATTTCGTCTTCAATATTGATCCTGATAATTCTGTCCTCTGTTTCTGCCATTATCTTAAGTTAAAATTTTTATTTTCAAATATTTGTAAAGTACATTTACACTTTGTTTTTCTGACAATTAAAAAACATGCTAAGATACAAATTTTGTTTGTATTAGAAAACATAATAACATAAAAAAAGCCCGACAGAAACTTACTTGTCGGGCTTTTCATTATTATAAATATATCAAGTATTTACTTCCGATTATTCATTTCTTCCATGACAGTTTTTATACTTTTTCCCACTGCCACAAAAACAAGGATCATTGCGCCCCGGCTTTTTGTCTACTTGTATAGGAGCTGTAACTCTTGGCCGTTCCTGAGCTGCTTGCCCTTGCCCCGGAGCCGAAGCTCTTTGTTGTCCATCTTCTATATCATTACGTTCGGTACGGTAACGGCTATAGTCAGTCTTTTGTTCCGGTTCTGCCTGACGTACTTGTTCCGGTTCACGAACAGGTATCTGTCCACGCATAAGAATTGTTACAGCTTTACTATTTATGCTGTTTAACATACTCTTAAACAGATTGAAAGACTCAAGTTTATAAATCAATAATGGGTCTTTTTGTTCATAGCTGGCATTCTGAACGGATTGGCGCAAATCGTCCATTTCACGAAGATGTTCTTTCCACTCTTCATCGATTGTATGAAGGACTATTGATTTTTCAAAAGATTTGATCACATCTTTAGATTGTGTTTCGTATGCCTCTTTCAGATTACAAGAGATATTATAAACACGTCTTCCGTCTGAGATAGGAATAAGAATGTTCTCGAATTTATCACCTTGTTCTTCGTAAACCTGTTTGATTACCGGATTGGCAATTTCGGCTAAACGATCCATCTTATGTTTGAAGTTCTGGATAGCCTTATCATATATCATATCGGTCAATGTATCAGGCTTGGTAGAACGGAATGTCGCTTCATCAACAGGTGGCTCTGTTGTAAACAAACGTAACATATCAACCGTCAATCCTTCATAATCGAGATTATCGGCATGTTGCTCTGTTAAACTCACAGCCGTATCATATATCATATTCACGATATCGATACCAATACGTTCTCCCATAAGAGCATGACGGCGACGTTTGTACACAACTTCACGTTGAGAATTCATCACATCATCATATTCCAATAAGCGTTTACGAATACCAAAGTTGTTTTCTTCAACTTTCTTCTGAGCTCTTTCTACAGACTTGCTAAGCATATTATGTTCAAGCATTTCTCCTTCTTTGAAGCCCATACGGTCCATCATTCCGGCAATACGTTCCGATGCGAACAAACGCATCAAATCATCTTCTAACGAGATGTAGAATACGGATGAACCCGGGTCTCCCTGACGCCCTGCACGACCTCTCAACTGACGGTCAACACGACGAGACTCATGTCTTTCTGTACCGATAATCGCCAACCCTCCTGCTTCTTTCACACTTGGTGCAAGCTTGATGTCGGTACCACGACCGGCCATGTTTGTTGCGATAGTAACAGCTCCTGGTTGTCCGGCAAGAGCTACGACTTCAGCTTCACGCTGGTGCAACTTAGCATTCAATACATTATGCTTTATCTTACGCATGGTAAGCATCTTACCCAGCAACTCAGAGATTTCGACAGATGTTGTACCCACAAGTACAGCACGACCTTCCCCTACCAGTTTTTCTATTTCTTGTATAACCGCTGTATATTTTTCACGTTTTGTTTTATATATACGGTCATTCATATCCTTACGCGCGATCGGTCTATTGGTAGGAATTACAACCACATCCAATTTGTAGATATTCCACAACTCACCTGCTTCTGTCTCAGCTGTACCGGTCATACCCGAAAGCTTATGATACATACGAAAATAGTTCTGCAATGTAATAGTTGCAAATGTCTGTGTTGCAGCTTCTACTTTAACACGCTCTTTAGCCTCTATCGCTTGGTGCAATCCGTCCGAATAGCGGCGACCATCCATGATACGTCCTGTTTGCTCATCAACAATCATTACCTTATTATCGATAACCACATACTCATCATCTCTATCGAATAAAGCATAAGCTTTTAGCAACTGGTTGACTGTATGTACTCGTTCCGACTTGATAGAATAGTTTTGCATCAACTCGTCTTTCTTTTCTGCTTTTTGACTGTCAGTAAGCGATTGATTTTCCAAGTCAGATAATAGAGACCCGATATCAGGCAAAACAAAGAACAATGGGTCATCAGAATTACCTGTAAGCAAATCGATACCTTTATCTGTGAGCTCTATGCTGTTATTTTTTTCATCTATAGTGAAATAAAGATCATCTGTAACAATATGCATATTACGCATTTGTTCGCTCATATAGTGCTCTTCAGTCTTCAACATAGATGCCTTTATACCCGGTTCACTAAGGAACTTGATAAGAGGCTTGTTCTTTGGTAACCCTTTGAATGAACGATATAACAACAACGATCCTTCTTCTTGCTCTTTCTTATCACTGGAAGCCATTTTTGCTTTTGCTTCAGCAAGTAATTTAGTACAAAGATCTCGTTGTGCTTTTACGATAATCTCTACACGTGGACGAAATTCTTCAAACAACTGTTGTTCACCCCTAGGTACAGGCCCGGAAATAATCAATGGTGTACGAGCATCGTCAATCAATACGGAGTCAACTTCGTCAACAATCGCATAATTATGCTTACGCTGAACAAGATCTGACGGATTGATTGCCATATTGTCACGTAGATAATCGAAACCAAACTCATTGTTTGTCCCGAAAGTAATATCTGCTTGGTATGCTTTACGACGGCCTTCTGAGTTAGGCTGATGTTTATCGATACAATCTACAGAAAGTCCGTTAAACATGTAAATTGGTCCCATCCACTCAGAGTCACGTTTTGCCAAATAGTCATTCACTGTAACCACATGCACACCATTACCAGTAAGTGCATTAAGGAATACAGGCAAAGTACCTACTAGGGTTTTACCTTCCCCTGTAGCCATTTCGGCAATTTTACCTTTATGAAGCACAACACCACCAAACAGCTGTACATCATAATGGATCATATTCCATTGTATTTCTGTACCTCCTGCTTGCCAGTGATTTTGATATATAGCTTTATCTTCCTCTATACGCACGAAGTCATGATCTACAGCCAGCTCTCTATCAAACTCTGTGGCTGTAACTATAATCTCTTCATTCTCAGTCAAACGGCGAGCGGTCTCTTTTACAATAGAAAAGGCTTCGGGAAGTACTTCATCTAGTACTTTCTCATACTTGTCTGTTATTTCTTTTTCCAGCTTATCTACTTCTACCCACACATCCTCACGTTGATCAATATCCAGTGATTCGATATTGGCTTTGAGTTCTGCTATTTTATTCTTTTCTGCTGCTACGTACTCCTGAACTTTTTGTCTGATCTCCATTGTCTTTGCACGCAATTCATCGTGTGACAGACGTTCAATAGAAGGATATACAGCTTTGATACGGTCTACATACGGATTGATTTCTTTTAAGTCTCTTTGAGACTTATTTCCGAATAATGATGTTAAAATGTCAGCGAATCCCATATATTTAGTTAGTTTATTTTCTTTTTATTTTGTTTGTTTTATTGTACTACCAAATTAACTCCGGTAAAGGCTCTTCTTTTGCTCCATTGGGGGACCTTATACGCATTATATATGTTACCGAAGGAGCTATTTCTGTAGCTTTAATCGTCCTTCTTATTCTGGCGGGCTTAATATTATTGCCAAAGAAAATCACAGGGCTCACAATCGCATTATTACGAGTCTGCTTTTCTTTAAATGAAGCATCTTGCTCGTTTACGATTTTATAGCCGGGCTGTAATTCGACAAATAGATCGCCAGAGTTCTCTTTAGTATAGCCATTCTTGTAATATTCCATTACAGGATTCCACTGACCGTGCTGTATTTGATATGAAGTATATACTTCTTGCACACCGGTAAATTCAGAAACAAACTCTGCCGCTTTTTCCTGTATTTCTTGTAATGATATATTTTTACTCTTTATCAGTTCTCTGTTCAGATAAACCTGTCCTTTATAGAATTTATCAACCCATTGCCCATCTCTCCCATATATAGCCATTAAGTACATATTCAGCAAAGCTTCGCAACGATTGACATAGAACTTATTTTCTGGGATATTTGAATTTGATAAAGCTGAGGACATTGTATGTTCCGACGAATTGTAATATCCGGTAGATGTGACAAAGATCAACGTATTTTTAAGACCGACAGTCTTTTCGACCTCGTCTAACAACTTTTCTATCTCCTTGTCAAGGCAGCTATAAATATCTTGTATCTCGTATGAATAATCGGAAACTCCGGGAAAGTTCCCTGCATAGAATGTCAAAGACAAAAAGTCAGGATTAGTGCGTTTACCTAATTCTGCTTTAGAAAGCAAGGTCATAGCCGAAGATCGCACATTCTCATTGACAGCAGGAATTTGTTTCGCTAAAACATAAGTCTGCTTATCTCCTCCCATAAAGTGCTGGAAAGACGATTCGCTTTGCTCGTAAGGAAAAGCCTTATATGTACTAACTTCCTTAGAAGGACGCCAATACATACTCCAAACCTTAGATGCAAAGTTTGTTGTACTACGATTATCCTGATCTACCGACCAATAAAAATCCTTATAATAAGTAGTTGAAGCCCATTTGCCGGTATAATCATCTATCCAGAAAGCAGAATTGCCTCTTTTGCCGGATGATATCAAAGCCTGAGCTATTTGAGGAGCAAAGGAATATACGTCAGATTTTCCTTGCGATGCCATCTTCAACTCATCTGTTATAGTAGAGGTTTTGATAGCCAAAGGAGAAACTTTATCCTGTGTATAGTTACCTAAGAAAGCTTCATCTGTAAATGTCGAGACCTCTTGCTTCTTAGCTACAATGTACTTTTTATTTCCTACGATACCATGATAAAAAGGTGAAGCACCAGTGTATATAGTGGCAATTGCAGAGGCATCGTCTAAATTTGGAAAATCAAATTTTATATTCTGATATACCAGTCCTTCATTCAAGAGACGTTTGAAGCCCCTTTCAGAAAATGAACTTTGAAAGAGTTCTAGATAATCACCTCTCAGCTGATCAATAGTTATTCCAATCACCAACTTCGGCACCTCGTGAACAGAAGTCTGTGCCTGAACAGATGTTATGGTTAATACTGCAACTAAAGAGGTTAGTATTCTTATCATTTTCGCCTAGGCAAGCTATAATCAGCTCTTTTCTTTAACTTTTTAAGTTGTAAAATATTCATCCCCGATCTTATACACAACGATAAGATGAATGGGATAAAGGCTATCTCTAATTGTTGTGGTATCAAACACCATGCCAAAAGAAAAGCCAAAAGTGCTACAAAGTTAATAAAATGATAACAACTTATGAATTTTGAAAGTGATTTTACAAAGAATAAACAAGCAACGATTAATTGGAGCGGATTTAACCACACTATATTCCAGTTTGGATTAACACATGGATGAATGGAAAAGAACATCAAAAAGAAAATTACACATCCTCCAATTCCTGCTACAATAAACAATAGTGTATCATAAATTCGTCCTAATGTAAACCACCTTTTTTTATAGACTAAGAAAGACAAGAGTGTAGTAATCAACAACAAGATACAACCGGCATACAGTGGTTGTATGTGACTTTCTGATGAAACTAATTCTTGTGGCGTCAAAAGTTGCTGCTCTTTTAAAATGAAGTTTCGGTATGTCCCATCTGTATTTCTAATGTGAGCCCCTTCGTTGGCTTTCATCAAATAAGCCGGTAAAAAATCCTTTTGTTTGTCTGTGATTACCTTATCAGCATCTGCTCCAATTATGATATCTATACCAAATTTAGTCCATGGCTGTATTCCAACGCACTCCCACACTAGGTCTCTGTATGTTTGTTGCTTATCAGTTGGAGTGTATTCTATTTCTCCCTGTACATATTTCTCTACAATATCACGAGGTCGAGTAGCACAGTTATCATAGAAGAAGTTATAAAGATACTCCCTGTTTTCGGGAATAGAGTTTTGAGCTAAAGCATCAAATATCTCTTGCTTTTCTTTCAAGGTCAAATTATAAACCTGCTCGGTAACTCCTACACCTCTTTGTCCATACTCTTCTATGTAATACTTGAAAGGTATAGAGCCAACCATATAATAAGTTTCTCCCTTGACAAACCTATATATGAAATTATCGCTATTGAAGTCAAATAAGCCGTAGTTGAACACGACATCTAAATGTTGTGTTGTATCACAAACCCGAATAGCCGTATGCCCAAACAAAGCATAGATCTCTTTTTCCCATGCAGAGCTAGTCAGTAAACTTATTTGAGCTGTATCACTAAGAGTTATGGGCGACCGGAATGTATTCTGCTGTGACCGTAATCCCTGCGAAAAGGATGCTATGATCAAAAAAACAATAAAGAATAGGTTTCGCATTGTATTATTAGCGGATTTTATTCACAAATATAAAACAATAAGCGATAGAATTTATTTATAAGTATATATATTTTATTTCGAGTTGTGAATTTTACTTAAAAACAAGAGCTACACAAAGAACTTAATTCAAAAACAAGAGTTTATAAACGAATATAATTCTATATTTTTGTTTCTGTTAATTATAAAATTAGGTTACAATTATGAAAAAAGGTTTATTAGCCATTGCGTTATTTTGTTTAATAAATTGTGTCTCTGCCCAGGATATACAATTAGTTTCTCCAACCAAAACAGGAGGAAAACCCTTGATGGAGGCGCTGAATGAACGTCAGTCTCATAGATCATTCGAATATAAAGAAATGCCGGCCCAAACCCTATCCGATCTTCTTTGGGCTGCTTATGGTTTCAACAGAGAAGATAAACGGACAGTTCCTTCGTCCCAAAACCGTCAGGAAGTTGATGTATATGTAATGCTGAGCTCAGGTATATATATTTATGATGCAAAAGACAATGTACTAAAGATGAAAGAGAAAGGCGATTTCAGAAAAGCGCTTGGACAGCCCAACATTTCGGACAATGCCTCATTGACTCTAATCTATATGGCAAATATGGATAAAGCATCTAACCGAGAAGCCGGATTTATCGACAGTGGGTTTATTGCTCAGAATGTATACTTGTATTGCGCTTCAGTAGGTTTAGGCTCTGTAGCAAGGGGATCATTTACTCGCCCCGACCTACATAATACATTGAAACTTACTAACAAACAAGAAATAACATTCGTTCAACCGGTAGGATACATTAAGTAAATATCAAATTTACAGAAGCATAGAAGAGAAAGGCGTTAGCTTTTCTCTTTTTTTGTTTACAGCCCGTTTATTTCTGATAATACCATACAAGCTGTCTCTACATTTGGAATGCTCTGTATGCTCACCGAACGCCTTCCGTTCCTGTCTTTCAATTCGCACTTACGAGGATACTTCTGGATGTAATTGAGTAATTTATCGAACGCTTTCGACTGATAGTATGGTGACTCCGAATTTGTAACCAAGAATAAACTCATTCTTCCATTTTTTAAAACGACCTTTTCGATACCCAGTGTTTTGGCTATAGATCGAAGCCGAACTACCAGAATCAACTCTCGACCTTCGGGTGGAATTTTTCCGAAACGATCTTCGAGACGCTCTGTAAATTGCATTATATCCGACTCTTTCTCCATATTATCGAGCTCCCGATAGAGAGTAATACGTTCCGAATCATTTGGTATATAAAGAGCAGGGAACAAAAGTTCAAGATCACTTTCTATCTGAACATCATCAACAAAGTTTTCTCCCGAAATCTTATTATCTTCATCAGCCTCATGATAGAGTTCTGCAAACTCATCATTTTTGAGCTCATTGACTGCTTCCGTCAATATTTTCTGATAAACTTCATATCCTAAATCTGCGATAAAACCACTCTGTTCTGCTCCAAGCAGATTTCCGGCTCCACGAATATCCAAATCCTGCATAGCAATGTGGAATCCATGACCCAGTTCCGAGAAGTTCTCAATTGCTTGCAATCGTCTTCTAGCCTCAGGAGTCAAGGTATGCAACGGAGGCGCTAATAGATACGCAAAAGCCTTCTTATTGCTTCGTCCAACACGTCCACGCAATTGATGCAGATCGCTCAAACCAAAATTCTGAGCATTGTTTATTATTATCGTATTTGCATTAGGAATATCAATACCCGACTCCACAATTGAAGTTGCTATCAATACGTCATATTCTTGGTTTACAAAGTCTATAATAATCGATTCCAGCTTGGTGGGATCCATTTGTCCATGCCCAACGGCAATACGAGCATCAGGAACCTCTCTCTTTATTATATCTTCAAGTTCATGTATATTCTTTATCCTGTTATTGATAAAGAATACCTGCCCGTTACGGCTCATTTCAAACTCTATCGCTTCACGAATAATCAACGGATCGAATGTATGTACTTCAGTCTGTATCGGATACCTGTTTGGAGGAGGCGTTGTTATTGCAGACAAATCTCTTGCTCCCATTAACGAAAACTGCAATGTACGTGGAATAGGCGTAGCTGTCATCGTTAAAGTATCCACATTGGACTTCATTTGCTTCAATTTCTCTTTTACAGCAACACCAAACTTTTGCTCTTCGTCTATTATAAGCAAGCCCAAATCTTTAAACTGTATATCTTTGCCAACAATGCGATGCGTACCAATCAGTATATCAACTTTTCCTTCTTTCAGATCGTTTAGAACCTCTTTAATTTGTCCTGCCGACCGTGCCCTGCTGATATATTCTACACGGCAAGGAAAGTCTTTAAGCCTCTCTTTAAATGTTTGATAGTGCTGATAGGCTAAAACTGTTGTAGGAACCAATACTGCAACTTGCTTATTATCTGTTACGGCCTTAAATGCAGCCCGAATAGATACTTCTGTTTTTCCAAACCCAACATCGCCGCAAATCAAGCGATCCATCGGTTTGCTGTTCTCCATATCAAGTTTTACATCGGCAGTTGCTTTTACCTGATCGGGGGTATCTTCATAAATAAATGAGGCTTCGAGCTCATGCTGTAGAAAAGAATCGGGAGCAAAGCTAAACCCTTCTTCTTGTCGGCGTTTGGCGTATAGCTGTATAAGGTCGCGGGCAATATCTTTTACTTTATTTTTGGTTTTCTCCTTAATCTTATTCCATGCCCCTGTCCCTAATTTATTGATACGTGGCGGCTCGCCTTCTTTCCCTCTATATTTTGATATTTTATGTAAAGAGTGCAGGGAAACAAATATTACGTCATTATTCAAATAAATGAGTTTTATCAACTCCTGCATCTTCCCATTCATATCAGATCTTACAAGCCCACCAAATTGCCCTACACCATGATCGATATGTACGATATAATCTCCTATCTGAAACTGTTGAAGTTCCTTTAAAGAAAGAGCAAACTTCCCTGAACGTACCCTATCGGATTTAAGATTATATTTATGATAACGGTCAAAAATTTGATGATCGGTAAAACAGCAGATTTTTAAAGTTTCGTCAATAAACCCTTCTGATAGAGTCCTCTCCACAGGTGTAAAATTGATATTATCTCCCCTGTCTTCAAAAATAGACTTTAGCCGTTTCTGTTGCTTCTCACTGTCACTTAATATATATATAGTATAATCTCTATCGAGATACTTATGAAGAGTTTCACTGATCAGGTCAAAGTTTTTATGAAACGAAGGTTGTATATCTGTTTTGAATTCGACAACAGCTTCTACCTGTACTTTGTTCCCGAAATGAATATGCTTGAATCCCTTAACCAACGCATCATATTCATCCCTTAACGTCAACTTATTTTGTAAATCTTTCTCATATTCAGGATTATCCAGAATAGTAGAATCATTATATACACTCTCTACCTTGTCGCTAGCCCATACAAAATCCTTAAATGCAATAACCGTATCATTCGGAATCAGTTTCAACAATGACTCCCGATCCATATTCGACTTTTGCATGTCAGGGATAATCTGTATCTGGTTTAGTTTCTCTTTCGACAACTGTGTTTCGATATCAAAAGTTCGTATTGTACTCACTTCATCTCCAAAAAAGTCGATACGATAAGGATATTCGCTCGAAAAAGAAAAAACGTCCAGTATACTTCCCCTGATAGCATATTGTCCCGGTTCATATACATAGTCAACGTATTCAAATCCAAAACTATCCAACATCTCAGATACGAAATTACGATCGATCTCTTCATCCACCGACATCTGTATCGTATTCTTCTTCAGTATATCTTTAGCTACAGCCTTTTCGGCTAAAGCTTCCGGATATGTTACGATTATCAGGTTTTTATCTTCAACCTGTAACTGTCCCATGACCTCGGTACGAAGAATTTCATTGGCAGCATCTATCTGTCCGTACTTTATCGCCCGTTTGTATGCCGAAGGAAAGAATAAAACTTTATCCGAGTCTAAAATCTGATTCAAGTCGTGATAAAAATACCCCGCACTTTCTAAGTCGTTTAGCACAAACAAATAGCAGCTATCTGTCTTGTGAAACAAAGCTGTAGCAAGCATAGACGCTGACGAACCCTGCAAACCTTTAACATAGATATCTTTATGCTTAGACAATAAATCTATTATTGCGGGTATATTTTTGTGAGTCTCAAAAATCTGTTGTAGTATGGATAATTTTAGCACTGTAAAAAATTTAATTGGGATGCAAAATTAATAAAATTATTGTTGTGTTGTATTTGCAACGTGTTTATAATATGGATATAATATATAAATTTTATCAATCCTAAACATTTAATACCTCATATCAACTCAATGTAAATATTACTCTCAAAAAGTGACAAACCACACAAACAACAACATACTACATATCAATAATATACAAACAAAAGGTGACAAAAGTGACACTTTTTATAAAGGTTTTATACTGTCACTTTATACACACTCGAAAACCTCTACCATTAGACAATTTTACACGAATATTGTAACATCAATTGCAAGTGCTGAAGCCAATCCATTAAGAGATATTTAATGACTAGTTTCCTAGTCAACTTAAAAAAAATGGGATAAAATTTGTTTTTAAAAAAAAGTTTATAACTTTGTGATCACTTTTATAGCGAAATAATGACAAATTGCTTTTTACATATCCTCAGTCTCATTGATATTCTCCTCGTCGGTCAGAATAAATGAGAAAGGTATGTATATGAAGTTAAGTATATAATAAGGAAATTAACATAGGCCTTTCTCATTCAATGGGAAAGGTTTTTTTTTAACTGTATGTATAATTGTTATGGGATTTGAATTAAGAAGTTCGACTAGTACACAAGGACGGCGTATGGCCGGGGCCAGAGCCCTATGGAGAGCCAATGGCATGAAAGAAGAACAAATGGGAAAACCTCTCATTGCTATCGTCAATTCATTTACTCAATTTGTCCCGGGACACGTACACCTTCATGATATAGGCCAGAAAGTAAAAGCAGAAATTGAAGCTTTGGGATGCTTTGCTGCCGAATTTAATACCATAGCTATAGACGATGGTATTGCCATGGGACACGATGGAATGTTATACTCTCTTCCATCACGAGATTTGATTGCAGATAGTGTAGAATATATGGTGAATGCTCACAAAGCAGATGCAATGGTATGTATTAGCAATTGTGACAAGATCACTCCCGGTATGCTGATGGCAGCGATGAGATTAAACATCCCAACTGTATTTGTATCCGGAGGACCAATGGAAGCAGGAGAGCTTGACAATAAACACCTCGACCTGATAGATGCGATGATAAAAGCTGCGGATGATACCGTTTCCGATAAAGAAGTAAACGCCATAGAACGTGCGGCATGTCCTACATGCGGATCTTGTTCGGGCATGTTTACTGCTAACTCGATGAACTGCCTGAACGAAGCCATAGGGCTTGCATTACCGGGCAATGGAACAATCGTTGCCACTCATGCAAACCGATCTAAATTATTCCAAGATGCTGCAAAACAGATTGTAAATAATGCTTACCGTTATTACAGAGACGGTGACGAATCGGTACTTCCCAGAAATATAGCTACCAAAACGGCTTTTCTGAATGCTATGACATTAGATATAGCGATGGGAGGTTCTACAAATACGATCCTTCACCTGCTAGCCATAGCACAAGAAGGCGAAGTAGACTTCACAATGGACGATATAGACAAACTGTCGCGCAAAACACCATGTTTGTGCAAAGTAGCTCCTAATACTCAAAAATATCATATACAAGATGTCAACCGTGCAGGAGGTATAATTGGTATTTTGAACGAATTGAATAAGGGTGGGTTGATTAATACTGCCGTTTCACGAATCGATGGACTTTCTCTTGCGGAAGCTATAGAGAAATATGATATAACAAAAGCTAATCCAGAAAAAGCCGCAGAAAATTTATATAAATCAGCACCCGGAAATAAGTTTAATCTTGTAATGGGCTCTCAAAACAGCAGCTACCCTACTCTCGATACCGACAGAGAAAACGGCTGTATCCGCAGTATGGAGCATGCATATACCAAAGACGGAGGATTGGCTATATTGAAAGGTAACATCGCCCTGAATGGATGTGTTGTAAAAACTGCGGGTGTAGATGAAAGTATATTCAAGTTTTCGGGAACAGCCAAAGTTTTTCACTCTCAGGATGCGGCATGTGAAGGAATATTGAAAGGCGATGTACAAGCCGAAGATGTTGTTGTCATCACATACGAAGGACCTAAAGGAGGACCGGGTATGCAGGAAATGCTCTACCCTACATCATATATCAAATCTAAGCACCTGGGTAAAGAATGCGCCCTTATTACAGACGGACGCTTCTCGGGCGGAACATCAGGTCTTTCTATCGGTCACGTTTCTCCCGAAGCTGCATCTGGTGGCGCTATTGGCTTGGTTAAAGATGGAGATATTATAGATATAGATATTCCTAACCGTTCTATCGATGTACGTATATCCGATGTAGAACTGGAAGCTCGCCGACAAGAGGAGCTTGCCAAAGGTAAAGATGCATTCAAACCTAATCGTAATCGTACGGTATCCAAAGCATTACGAGCCTATGCAAGTATGGTTAGTTCGGCTGATTTAGGTGGAATAAGAATCATTGAATAAAACAGCACAAAATAGAGACAAATATCATGGATAAAAATAAAATTACAGGAAGTGAAGCCCTTATTCAATCTTTGTTGAGTGAAGGTGTAGATACCATATTCGGGTATCCGGGTGGAGCCATAATGCCCGTATTTGACAGTTTATATCATTATAAAGATAAAATAAATCATATTCTTGTTCGTCACGAACAAGGTGCTACACATGCTGCTCAAGGGTTTGCACGCACTTCGGGTAAAGTTGGCGTTGCGCTGGTAACATCGGGCCCCGGTGCAACCAATACCGTAACAGGAATTGCTGATGCAATGATAGATAGCACACCTATAGTTGTTATATCCGGGCAGGTTGCTTCTTCCTTACTAGGAAGTGATGCCTTTCAGGAAGCAGATGTAGTAGGTATTACACAGCCTGTATGCAAATGGGCATATCAGATTCGCAGAGCCGAAGACATCCCATCGGCAGTAGCTAGGGCATTCTATATAGCATCAACAGGAAGACCCGGACCGGTAGTTCTGGATATAACCAAAGATGCTCAGTTTGGGCAAATGGATAAATCAGAATACAAAAAAGTTGATTTTATCCGTAGCTATCAGCCTAAACCCGAAGTAAAACTATCAGAAATGGAAGTAGCTGCCCAAATAATAAACAGTGCAAAGAAACCTCTAGCACTTGTGGGACAGGGTGTTATTTTGGGCGGAGCAGAAAAAGAATTGCTTGCTTTTCTCGAAAAGGCCGGCATTCCTGCGGCATCTACGGTATTGGGACTATCTGCCATACCCTCCGACCATCCTTTACAGATTGGTATGTTAGGGATGCATGGCAATGTTGGCCCTAATCAGAAAACAAATGAATGTGATGTACTTATTGGCATTGGCATGCGTTTCGACGACCGTGTAACGGGAGATCTTAAGACGTACGCAAAACAGGCAAAAGTAATCCACTTTGATATCGATAAAGCTGAAATAAACAAGAATGTATCTGTTACAGCACGTGTACTCGGAGATGTAAAGGATACGCTACCAAAGGTGACAGAATTACTAACCCCTGCCACGCATAGCGAATGGCTTGGAGAGTTTAAAGCATGTTATCAAAGAGAGTACGACGTTGTCATAGATAGCGAACTATATCCAACATCGGGACAATTAAAGATGGGTGAAGTTATCAATAAAGTATCCGAAGCTACAAACCACGATGCTGTATTGGTCACGGATGTAGGTCAACATCAGATGATGGCTGTGCGCTACTTCAAGTACAACCAAAGCCGTAGTGTGGTTACATCAGGAGGGCTGGGCACAATGGGCTTTGGATTACCTGCTGCGATCGGCGCAAAATACGGCACACCCGATCGTACAGTATGCCTTTTTGTTGGCGATGGAGGTATTCAGATGACCATACAGGAGTTAGGTACGATCATGCAGTATAACGTTGACGTTAAAATCATTATATTGAACAACCACTTCTTGGGAATGGTACGCCAGTGGCAAGAACTATTCTTTGATGAAAGATATTCTGAAACCCGGATGAATAATCCTGATTTTGTGAAAATAGCTGAAGCATATAATATTCCGGCAAAGAAGGTGGACGACCGCAATGAATTGGACGGAGCAATAAAAGAAATGCTGGATCACAAAGGCGCTTATTTGCTAGACGTACAGGTAGAGGTTAAAGGCATGGTTTACCCGATGGTTCCTGCCGGTACTTGCGTTACAAATATATTATTAGGGAACGAATAAGTTCATTATATTGATTAGATTCGTTAAATTTGAAACTGTCTAATATTACAGTTGTAAAAATAAATCTTATGCAAGATAAAACATTATATACGATAACTATATTTTCAGAGAATACTGTTGGTCTGTTGAGTCAGGTAACCAGTGTATTCGTTCGTCGTCAATTGAATATTGAGACTCTATCTGTTTCTGCTTCAGCTTTAGAAGGCATACATAAGTTTACCATCACTGTTTTTTGTGACGAAGATGTTGTAAAAAAGGTTGTACTCCAGATAGATAAGCGAGTAGATGTGCTGAAAGCGTATTACAATACCGATGAAGAGCTTATTCATCAAGAAATCGCTCTCTATAAACTATCTACTCCCGATTTTCTTAAGATAGAATCGGTAGAAGAGCTTATCCGCAAACACAATGCGCATATTCTCGATATAAATGAAAACTGTGTTGTTTTGGAAAAAACAGGACACTATAAAGAGACTCAATATCTATTTGAAGAACTGAGTAAAAGTATTGGAGTTCTGCAATTTATACGTTCGGGTCGGATAGCGATTACAAAATCGAAAGTTGAGAGATTAAGCGACATGCTAGCGGAGTTAGATAAAAGACATAAATCGCAAGACACAAATTAATATATCCATTCAAAACTATATTTAATGTTTGCTCCTATAGGAAGATACGAATTTACGATCGATGCATACTTAACCGATTTCAGAGGCAGAGCCACTTTGCCCATGATTGGAGGTTTTATGCTGCAAGCAGCAACGAAGCATGCCGATGAACGTGGGTTTGGATACTCATCAATGACTTCTCAGCAACGAGTCTGGGTTTTGTCTCGAATGGCAATCGAGCTGTTCGAATATCCGAAAAACGATACTAACATGATAATCAAGACGTGGATTGTTAGTGTAAACAGATTGTTCACAGAGCGTCATTTTGCTTTCGAAGACTCTGACGGAAAAACTATGGGCTATGCGAGATCACTATGGGCTTCAATAGATCTTAAAACTCGTAAACCGACCAATCTGACAGAGCTGGATGGGTTGTCTGATTATATCTATACGGAAAAAGAATGTCCGATAGAGGGATTGAGCAAAATCTCAGCGTTGAAGGATGATTATGAAAAAGCGGATGAGTTTATTGTAAAATATAGCGATGTGGATATCAATAAACACCTGAACAGTATGAAGTATATTGAACATTTTGTAGATGTGTTTGATATAGATATGTTCAAGGATAAAGAAATCAGACGGATTGAGATAAATTATATATCCGAAGGGCGCTACGGCTCCAAGTTGGATATATTGAAAAGAGAAGAAGAAGATTCTAATTTTATTTTAGAAATGAAAGACGGGGAAACGAGTGTATGCTCGACCTGTATTATATGGAAACAATTTTGAACCTAAATATTTTATTTAATAAAAACAAATTATGGCAGAAATGAACTTTGGCGGGGTAGTAGAAAAAGTAGTTACCCGTGAAGAATTCCCTTTGGAAAAAGCAAGAGAAGTATTGAAAAATGAAACCATTGCTGTTATCGGTTATGGCGTACAAGGTCCGGGACAAGCATTAAACCTTAGAGATAATGGGTTTAACGTAATCGTAGGACAAAGAAAAGGTGGCAAAACATGGGAAAAAGCAATAGCAGACGGATGGGTTCCGGGCGAAACATTATTTGATATCGAAGAAGCTGCAGCCAAAGGTACTATCATACAATATCTATTGTCAGATGCTGCTCAGATAGAAGTGTGGCCACGTCTTAAGCCTTACCTGACTGCCGGAAAAGCTCTTTACTTTTCTCATGGGTTTGGTATTACATATAAAGAACGTACAGGAATTGTTCCTCCTGCCGACATCGATGTAATTCTTGTTGCTCCAAAAGGTTCAGGAACAAGTCTTCGTCGCATGTTCCTCGAAGGTCGCGGTTTGAATTCAAGCTATGCTATATTCCAGGATGCTACAGGTCGTGCATTCGAAAGAACTGTATCTCTGGGTATTGGCGTTGGTTCGGGATATTTGTTTGAAACAGATTTCAAACGTGAAGTATATTCTGACCTTACAGGTGAGCGTGGTACATTGATGGGTGCTATACAAGGTATCCTGCTTGCTCAATATGAAGTGTTACGTGAAAACGGTCACTCACCGTCCGAAGCATTTAACGAAACTGTAGAAGAGCTTACTCAATCTTTGATGCCTCTATTTGCAGAAAAAGGAATGGACTGGATGTATGCAAATTGTTCTACTACAGCACAACGTGGTGCACTAGACTGGATGGTACCTTTCCATGATGCTACAAAACCTGTATTTGCCAAATTATATTCAGAAGTAGCAAACGGTAATGAAGCACAACGCTCTATCGATACCAACTCTAAACCTGACTATCGTGAAAAACTAGAAGAAGAACTAAAAGCTCTTCGTGAAAGCGAAATGTGGCGTACAGGAGCAGTTGTGAGAAAATTGAGACCAGAAAATAACTAATTATTGATTTCAATATTATACGTATGAAGAGGCTGTTTTTATTCAGCCTCTTTTTATTTATTAGTCTATCTAATCCAAATTCTCTATCTTTGTTTTTTACGATTTATTATTAAGCTTAACACATATTTTAATCACATGAGAAAATTAACGATTTTATCACTTATTATCCTTTCCGCTATTATAACAACCCTTAGTTCCTGTTCGGGCTGTGTAAAACAAGCAACAAAAAAAGTTACAGAAACCGGTATAAATGCTATAGAAGGTGTTGCCGAGGCTGTAGACGAACACGGTGCCCGAGTTGGTGAAAAAGCAACAGATGCAGCAGGAAAACTTGCTGATGGTATAGGAAAAAGCCTAGACAGACAAATGAATGAGCATGCCGAAAAAGTAGCTTCGGTGATGGGTCGTACCTTGGTTCAGACAGTAGAAGGTCTGGATAAAGGAGCTACCGGGCAATATTATGATCCTATTTCATATAATGCAAATATTTGCACAGGTGTAAGTCTCGATTATTTAGGTAAAATCAAGTCTAAAGCTGTAGTAGATGCCTATTTTATCATCCTCGAAAAAGGAATATATAACTGTAAAATAGAGCTTGAAGGAAGTAAAGGGATATTCATTACAAAAGAAACAGAAATAGATAAGCCTGTAACCGAACGGAGATATTCACTTGTCAGCTTTGCTCTAAATATAGAAGAAGAAAAAGAGTTTTCGAATGCAGTTTCTGCAAAAGTAACTATTGTAAAAAAATAAAAAATCAGTATATAAAATGTTATTTATCAATATTTGAGAAAACAACAGTTAATAAGAAGCCGTTAAAAAAGAGGTTAGTAATTGATAATAATTAAATTTTTAAGATTATGAATACCTCGGATTTTTTAAAAGACCCGCATTTGAGTAAAGAAACCAAAGAGTATCTGAAGGTTTTGAATTCCGGTGGAAAACCTGTTGAATCATTACCTGTATCCGATGCTCGTAATGTATTGGTCGATACCCAAGCTGCAATAAAAGTAGATGTTAGTGGTATTGAGGAAACAGAAAAAGTAATATTAGTCGATGAACATGATATAAAACTATATATTGTACGGCCAGAGAAAACTAAAGGGAAACTCCCTGTTTTTATTTTTATACATGGTGGTGGCTGGGTTCTTGGAGATTATCAAACTCATAAACGCCTGGTTCGCGACTTAGTCGTTGAATCAGGATATGCTTGTGTCTTTATTGAATATAGCCGTTCGCCCGAAGCTAAATATCCAATAGCATTGAATGAATGTTATGCTGCCACAAAGTGGGTTGCAGAACATGGCGATGAAATAAATGTAGATGGAAAAAGGTTAGCTATTGTAGGAAATAGCGCAGGAGGAAATATGACTATCGGGACTTGTCTGAAGGCAAAGGATAATAAAGGACCGGATATTAAATGTCAGATTCTATTATGGCCATATTCAGACGCTGGTATAAACACCGAATCATTTAAAAAATATGGAGAAGAAAGATTCCTGACTAAATCTTTAATGATTTGGATGAGAGACAACTACTTGTCAGACAGAACGCAACACGATGATATTTATGTATCCCCTGTACGTACTACAACCAACGAGTTGAAAGGATTGCCTCCTACACTCATCGAAGTTGCCGAAAATGATATATTGAGAGATGCCGGAGAAGAATTAGGGCGCAAGCTTGATGAAGCCGGAGTTGATGTTACCACAGTAAGATTTAACGGAGTTATTCATGATTGGGGTCTATTGAATGGTTATGCAGATCTACCTTCGACCAGAAATATGATAATATTCACGGCAGCTATTCTTAAGAAATATTTAGAATAACCCTTATATAGTTAGTAAGAGAGTAAATAACTCTATATCATTTTTATTGTATAACAAAAACTTATTCTTATCTTTGCACCCGCTAATAACAATTATGTATAATTAAAATTAACTAGAAAGAAATGGCTACAAAGATCCGTTTACAAAGACGAGGACGTAAAGGTTATCCTTTTTACCACATCGTCATTGCAGATAGCAGAGCTCCACGTGATGGAAAATTTATTGAAAAGGTTGGTTCTTATAATCCAAATACCAATCCTGCTACGATAACTATAAATTTCGACAGGGCTTTGTACTGGTTACAAGTTGGTGCTCAACCTACCGACACTACTCGTAACATCCTTTCTGAAGAAGGTGTTTTGTTAAAGAAACACTTACTTGGTGGTGTTGCTAAAGGTGCATTTACTGAAGCTGATGCAGAAAGTAAATTTGAAGCATGGAAAGCTGAAAAAGAAAAAGGTACTCAAGCAGCTATCAACAAGAACCAAACAAAAGCTCAGGCAGACGCAAAAGCTCGTTTAGACGCTGAAAAAGCAGCAAACAAAGCAAAAGCTGAAGCTGTAGCTCAAAAGAAAGCAGAAGAAAATGCAGCACAGGCAGAAGCTGAAGCTGAAACAAGTGAAGAAGTAGTAGGAACACCTACTGCTGAAACAGAAGCTCCTGCAGAAGAGAAAAGTGCTGAATAATTTGTTTTAAACAGCATAAAAAAGGCATCCGATTGGATGCCTTTTCTTTTTTATAACAGATAGATATTATTTTTCATCCAACTTTATTTTATTCATTGCTTGCTTAATATAGTAACCTGACTCTATCTGTAAGCTGAGTTTTATTGTATTTCGCTTCATCTCATTATATTCCTCTTTTGTAAGAGACAATAAACGCGGCTTTATTTCTGATAATGAATTTATCGAAAAACCAACACCGTGCTCTAAAACAAATGGTGCCATAGCTGCTTGATTCCAAATAATTACAGGTAAATGACAACGAATATATAATGATACTTTGTGAGGATTATTAAATTGTAGATAAGAACCGAAACTACCGGAACAAGTATCAATAGAATCACCATCCCAAACCAGTCCAAAATCACCCGTGATACTACTGATCAGATCATCACTCTGAACAAAACCTTTATAAACAAAGTAAGGATTTTTTAATTCCTGTTCTGTAGGCTCGAAACCTGTACCATAAAGATTGAAAATAAATGAGTCTACATGCTTACTAAATTCGTATAAGAATAAATTTTTACGTCGACTAAGCCCTCCTGCATAATTAACAACATAGTTTTGGTCATCATTGAATCTAAAACTTGAGGTATTTTTGTATTTTGACAGATAATCCCAAATATCAAGAGTCACAGTCTGTCCTTTGTAATTATTCTCTTCCAACCATTTCGCCATACTCTTATTTAAGGCTATAATGTAATCGGAATTATTTAGGAGCGTAATTTCTTTATCTACAGTAAGCTTCTGTCTTCTAAAAGTTCCTAAATCGTGGATAAGTGTAATGATTTTAGTGTTTTTCAAATGAGCAATACCACAAATGAATGCATAATATTTTTTCATCGGATACTGAAGAAATAAAATACCTTTAGATGGCATTCGTATTACCGCTTTTAGTATCCCTGTAATATTTAAAACAAAATCAATGATTTTATTGTTGCTCGAACTTTGTTTCCATCCTATATTCTTAAACCCAATACCTTGTAAAATTAACTCTACATCTGTTTTTGCTTTTCCACCAGCACTCTCTATTCCTTTATAGTTTCTGGATATAAAAACCTTTTTCATAGATTTATGTTAATTCATTTTTACAAAGTTTATATAACTATCTAATCTTAAATTAGAAATATACCAACAATCAGATTATACTTGCAAAGCTCCTATAAGGTCTGTAATGGAATTGATATTATTCTTATCCAGATATTCTTTTATGCCATCTACAACCTTTACAGAAATTGTAGGGTCAATAAAATTATGTGTTCCTATCTGTATAGCAGAAGAGCCTGCAAGGATAAATTCAATGGCATCTTGCCACGATGATATTCCTCCCATACCTATCACGGGAATTTTTACAGCATTGTAAGTCTGCCAAACCATTCTAAGCGCAATAGGCTTCACACATGGGCCGGATAATCCTCCCGTAACAGTAGATAGCACCGGACGTCTTTTATTTATGTCTACAGCCATCCCCAGCAATGTATTGATCAGTGAAACAGCATCAGCACCTTCACCCTCTACAGCTTTTGCGATTTCTGTTATATCAGTTACATTAGGAGACAGCTTTACGATAAGGGTTTTGTTCCATACTTCACGTACAGCTTTTGTTACATCAGCAGCAGAACAAGCAGAAGTGCCGAATGCCATACCCCCTTCTTTTACATTTGGACAGGAAATATTAAGTTCAATAGCAGGTATTTTTTCGAGAGATACCAACTTTTGAGAACATTCTACATAATCTTCTATAGTTGATCCCGAAACATTCACAATAATGTTTGTATCAAAGTCTTTTATCTCGGGGTATATATTTGAAACAAAGTAATCTACGCCTTTATTTTGCAGTCCCACCGCATTAAGCATCCCCGATGGAGTTTCTGCCATACGAGGATAATCGTTCCCCTGCCTTTCGCGAATGGTAGTTCCTTTTACAAAAACACCACCAATTCGCCCCAAGTCCATAAAGTCAGAATATTCCTTTCCATACCCGAAAGTACCGGATGCTGTCATTACCGGATTCTTTAAATGCAGGTTTCCTATATTTATTTTTAGTTTATCCATGTCAAATTTTCTATATTAAATACGGGGCCCTCTGTACATACACAGACATTCCCTTCGCGCGTCTTCTCCACACAACATAAACAGACTCCAAACCCGCATGCCATAAGGTTTTCGAGTGATACTTCACACTCGATTTCATTCATATTGGCATATTTGGCTACAGCCACCATCATAGGCTTAGGACCACAGGTATAAATTTTAGATATTTGAGTATTTTTTAATACAGAGTGATCCGTTACATACCCTTTTTCTCCGAAACTTCCGTCTTCAGTGGTACAATACAATTCACCATATTTTCTGAAATCATCCAATTGGAGTAAATCATTTTTTGATCTTGCACCTAAAAGAAATTTAGGTTTATAGCCTGCTTCCCTGAGACGTGCGCCAAGGAATAACATAGGAGCAGTACCTACACCTCCGCCAATAAGAAGAAGTTCTTGCTCCGGATTCGAAGTAGGAACTGTAAATGTATTACCTAACGGTAATAGAAGGTTTACAATATCACCCTGTTTGTACTCACACATTTTCTTGGTTCCATCACCTACAGCCTGAACGAGTAGCCATAATTCGTTTTTTTGCTTATCCACAAAGTTTACCGAAATAGGACGTCTAAGATAAGTTGAGGGAGATCCATCAACTCTCACTTCTACAAATTGCCCGGGATGCATTTCGGTTAAGGGAGTGTTATCTGTTGTGGTGAGCTTAATGAGGCTATAGTTTTGGTTTAGTTGCTCATTTTGAGTAACAACTAAATCCATCATTTTTTTCATTAACCTATTATTTAGAGATAAATATTTCCTGAGTTATTTCGAGTACAAAGTTAATAAAGTTTGACTTTATAATAAAATTAGGAAAGACTTTAATTTATTCACAAGTTTTACTACCTTTATGTCAAACATATTACACTAATACAAGCATATATTGTATGAAAACAATCCAAAAGCACATCATTATTGCTATTAAAATATCATTTTGAAATAAGAGGTTTATAATCTGTTCTTCTTTTATTCATAGTGATTATCTATATCAAGCATTTGTCTAACATACATCTAAACATCAATAATTATGGAATTGCCTTTTGCCGAACCTTGGAAGATCAAAATGATCGAACCTATCCATAAAAGCACACGGGAAGAACGTGAACAATGGCTGAAAAATGCTAAATACAATATGTTTAAGTTAAGATCGGAACAAGTGTATATAGACCTGATAACAGACTCTGGAACAGGGGCTATGAGCGACAGGCAATGGGCTGGCATGATGGTTGGAGACGAGAGCTATGCCGGAGCGTCTTCATATTACAAAATGAAGGATATGATAACGCATATTACAGGGTTTGAATATGTTCTGCCTACACATCAGGGACGTGCTGCTGAGAATGTTTTATTTTCTTGTCTAATCAAAGAAGGAGACGTATGCCCGGGTAATTCGCATTTCGATACAACAAAAGGTCATATAGAATCCAGAAAGGCCATTGCGTTAGATTGTACGATAGATGAGGCTAAAGACACTCAACTTGAAATTCCATTCAAAGGGAATGTTGATATCAAAAAACTTGAGGAAGCACTGAAAAAGTATGGAGATCGTACACCCTTTATTATTATAACCATAACAAATAATACGGCAGGTGGACAACCTGTATCTATGCAGAATTTGCAGGAAACACGTATGATCGCAAATAAATATGCTAAAAAAGTAATATTTGACTCAGCCAGATTTGCAGAGAATGCATATTTTATCAAGAAACGAGAGAAAGGTTACGAAAACAAGACAATAAAAGAGATCTGCGACGAAATGTTCTCATATGCCGATGCTATGACCATGAGCGCGAAGAAAGATGCTATTGTAAATATGGGAGGATTCTTTGCTACAAATCTGAAAGAATGGTATGATGTAGCCAAAATAAAAGGAATTGCTTATGAGGGATACATTACCTATGGAGGTATGAGTGGACGTGATATGAATGCTTTGGCTATAGGGTTGGATGAAAATACAGAGTTTGAAAGTCTCGAAAGCAGAATAAAACAAATTGAATATCTTGGTAAGAAGCTTGATGAATATAATATTCCATATCAACGTCCGGCTGGAGGACATGCAATCTTTGTAGATGCGTCAAAAGTATTGCCAAACATACCTATAGAAGAGTTTCCGGCACAAACATTAGCTGTAGAATTATATCTTGAAGCGGGTATCAGAGGTTGTGAGATCGGTTATCTATTAGCAGACCGAGACCCTGTAACCCGGAAAAATCGTTTCGATGGGCTCGATTTACTACGGTTAGCCATACCACGGCGTGTTTATACAGACAATCACATGAATGTAATAGCTGTAGCGTTAAAGAATATATTCGATCGTAGAGAATCGATTACAAAAGGACTAACGATTACTTGGGAAGCTGATTTATTAAGACATTTTACAGTCGAACTTAAAAGGGTAAAATAGGAATATAATTATAGTATATAAGACAAAGGAACCTCTCGGAATATAAGAATTCGAGAGGTTTTTATTTTTTATGGAGAATTTTATCTTATACAAAAGTGTTCTTTGATATATTTTTGAATATATAAGAAGTTACATTAGTAATAAGTAATAAAAGTGCCATTTTTGTTACTTATTAAAGATAAACATATGTATACTAACCAATTACATTAAAAATACTGTATCGAATAAATAGAAAAGTAGATATTTATAATGGCTTGTTATCAGCATTAAATGTTTCGAAAGTACTATCAGAATAATATATAATTATTTTAGTTACTTTCCGCTCAGGTGCTTTTTGATATATAACAGATTGTTTTACAATGTCTTCTTCTACTTTTTGAGGCTTCTCAACTATTATTTCCTTGCGATATTCTGATTCAGACTTATCGGATGGCTGAGATATTTCATTCAGAGAGAATAAATCGGGCTGGAGATTCGAATTCACCGGTATAGTTGATGTAGCGAGATGCGATTTTTCTCTATTATTATCGGTTTTATACATTTTACCATTTCCGGTTAATAACCAATCCGAGTCGATATAATCCATTTTTGATAGTATACGAGATACAACATCCAAACTAGGATTATTACGTCCATTCAGTATATGAGATATAACAGCACGCCCTAATTGCAACTTATCTGCAAAAGCTGATGGCGTTAAGTGCTCATTATCCATTATAAGCTTGATTCTATCCTTCATATTTTTGTATATTATCAGAACACAAATGTAAACTTTATATTTTACAAATGGAGAATGTTTCGGTTTATATTTGTGAATTACATTTGGATACAATGATATACTTTTGTTTTATGTATATGTGTATACAATTGAATATAGCATAAATAAACACTTCATAATAAATATATAATAAACTAATTAGTATGTAAATAAATTAATAAAATACCTTATTTAGAGGCTGTATTATTGTATATAATGAATTATGGCTAATATATCTAAATTATTACTTTATTTTATTTAAATAATTATCTGATATATATAATATTATGATACATTTATTCAAGGATTTTAATATATTACAATTGTTTATTAAATGATCTATAGACAAGTTATATTCAAATGTAAACGTTACTACATTTGAGAATTTTTGTAATCATATGTTACAATATTAGTTTTGATAAGCTGTGGAACATTTGTAAACAGCTCTATAATTCACAAATGTTACAAGAAAGAAATACATTATGAAATACATCTTTATTAAAATGATACAATCATATCGCAGGAATAAATTAATTGAAGTATCTTTACGCTTATATAACAATAATTTATAATTCTATGAGGAAAATATCATTATTCATGTTATTTTGTTTTCTCTGCGAGATTCACATATTTGCTTGCACAAATTTTTTAGTTGGCAAATATGCGTCTGTCGATGGGTCAACAATGATAACATATTCGGCAGATTCTTACGCTCTATTTGGAGAGTTGTACCATTGGCCAGCAAAAAAATACTCACAAGGAGAAATGCTAAAAGTATATGAATGGGATTCCGGAAAATATTTAGGAGAAATAGCACAAGCTAGCCAAACATATAATGTAGTTGGTAACATGAACGAGTATCAAGTAACAATAGGCGAAACAACTTTTGGCGGACGTGAAGAATTGGCTGATCCGGATGGTATCATCGACTATGGAAGTCTTATATATATCGCATTGCAACGAGCCAAGACAGCAAGAGAAGCTATTAAAATAATGACCGACCTTGTTGCTGAATATGGCTACTATAGCGGAGGAGAGTCATTCTCGATAGGTGATCCGAATGAAATCTGGGTTTTAGAGATGATTGGTAAAGGTAAGGGAAACAGAGGAGCTGTTTGGGTAGCTGTACGTATACCTGACGACTGCATTTCGGCCCATGCAAATCAATCTCGTATACATCAATTTCCTCTAAAAGATCCAAAAAATTGCCTTTACTCAAAAGATGTTATTTCTTTTGCCCGTGAGAAAGGTTATTATACTGGTAAAGATGAAGACTTTAGCTTTTCTAAGGCATATAATCCCCTGGATTTTGGAGGTCAGCGTTTTTGTGAAGCTCGCGTTTGGAGTTTCTTCAACAAATGCAATAAAGACATGGCTAAGTTTGTGACCTATGCACAAGGAAAAACTCAGGAACCAATGCCTCTTTATATCAAACCAGATAAGAAATTATCTCTTGCTGATATACAAGGGATGATGAGAGACCATTACGAAGGAACTGAATTAGATTGGACTAACGATATTGGAGCCGGTCCTTTCAAATCTCCATATCGCTGGGCTCCGCTGACTTGGAAAGTAGATTCTGTAGAATATTGTAACGAACGCCCTATTGCAACTCAACAATCAGGTTTTGTATTCACATCTCAGATGCGTTCATGGCTACCAAATTCAATCGGTGGAGTATTATGGTTTGGAACAGATGATGCTGCTCAAACTGTATTTACACCGATGTATTGTTCTGTAACCGAGGTACCTGAATGTTATCGTGAAGGCAATGGTGATTTGTATACATTCTCTTGGACATCAAGCTTTTGGATTCAGAATTGGGTGTCAAATATGGTATATAATAAATACGATTATATGCATTCTGATTTGAAAAAGGTACAGGATGAATTAGAAGGAAAGTTCTTAGCTGAACAAAATAGTACTGAAAAGGAGGCATTAGAATTATATAAGAAATCGCCCGAACAAGCAGTTCAATTCTTAACTAAATATAGTGAAAAGCAAGCACAGTATGCTTTTGAAAAATGGAAAAAACTTGGTGAGTTCTTAGTCATCAAATATATGGATGGTGTTGTCCGTAAAGAAAAAGATGGTGAGTTTATCCGTAATGAACATGGAAAACCATCTTCGCCACAGCGAGTAGGGTATCCTAAAGATTTCTATGAGCGGGTAGTGAAGGAAACCGGAGATAAATATAAAGTTCTTTATTAAAATATTCAAGCCCCTCCTACAACGAGGGGCTATTTTATACATTCAGTACCTTATGTCCAAAGGATTTACATATAGTATTCTATTCGTTATAAGTATATTTATACTATTTGTTTTAAGTCTATTTCTAGGCTCTGTATCAATACCGTCGCAAGCTGTCTTTCAAATATTGCAAGGAAATGAAGTTGAGAAACAAGCTTGGACCTATATTATACTCGAATCTCGCTTACCTCAGGCCATCACGGCTCTATTTACAGGAGGAGCAATTGCTGTTTCGGGTTTGTTGCTGCAAACAGCATTTCGCAATCCTCTGGCTGATGCGGGAATATTAGGTATCAGTTCGGGTGCAAACATGGGAGTAGCAATTGTAATTCTTTTAATAGGAAATAGCTTCGGATCGGTAAATGGATTTAATTTGTCTTATTCGATGACTATTGTTTTTGGTGCTTTCATTGGTGCAGCTATTATTTTAGCTATCATTATGGGATTCGCATCTATTATCAAAAATAATGTTATGTTACTGATCATTGGTATAATGGTTGGTTATCTTACATCTTCTATTATATCTATTTTGAAGTTTTGGAGTACTAGCGAAGATGCATATTCGTTCATGATATGGGGTATGGGAGATTTTTCGGGAGTATCAAAAGAGCAATTGCCTTTTTATTGCATCGTTGTCTGTGTTAGCTTACTCCTTTCTATCCTACTAATCAAGCCCTTGAATGCTCTGTTATTAGGAGAAAGATATGCAGCAAACTTAGGTGTAAATATAAAATTTATTCGCTTTCTACTCTTACTCTGTGCAGGACTGATAACTGCAATAACTTGTGCATTCTGTGGTCCTATAGCATTTATCGGACTAGCAGTTCCACATATAGCCAGATTAATATTGGGAACATCAAACCATAAATCATTATTACCTATTACCATACTAATTGGTTCGGCAATGGCTTTGCTTTGCAATTTGATCTGTGTATTACCGGGGGCCAGTGGGGTACTACCATTAAATGCTATCACTCCTATTTTTGGAGCACCTGTAATAATATATGTAATTCTTAATCAGAAAAAAATACAATATTTCCATTAAGTTTACAAATTAATCAACTGAATATCAAATAGTTTACTTATGTAAATTAAATATTACTCACTTTTTTGAATACACTGTAGTGATTACTTATGAATAATGCAGAAGTAGTAATTAAGGCTCAAAATATTGGTATTGGCTATGCCAAATCTAAGCATAATAATATTCTTTATAACAACCTGTCATTCAATTTATATAGAGGAGAACTTGTTTGTCTGATAGGAGCTAACGGTGCCGGAAAATCGACACTATTACGAACAATTAGTGCATCACAACCAGCGCAAGATGGCGATATACTTTTCGAGGATCAAAGCATCTCATCTTTATCAGAAAAAGAATTATCACAGCGATTAGGCCTAGTCTTAACTGATAAAACTTCTGCCGGAGGATTACTTGTCAAAGAACTTATTGAGCTGGGACGTTATCCTTACACCGGATTTTTCGGTCAATTATCAGAGAATGATAAATCAATTGTTCAGAAAGCAATGGAAGATGTAGGAATAGCACATAAGGCTAATTCTTATATAGCTGAATTGTCTGACGGAGAGCGGCAAAAAGCTATGATAGCCAAAGCTTTATCGCAAGAGTGCCCTGTTGTTTTGCTGGATGAACCTACAGCTTTTCTAGATATTGAAAGCCGTATAGAGATTATGAATTTGCTCCATAATCTGGCAATGTATCAAAATAAGACAATATTATTATCAACACATGACATTGATATGGCCTTGCTCCTAGCCGACCGTCTTTGGCTATTATCAAGAGAAAAGGGGTTGACTACGGGAGTAACTGAAGACATCGTATTGTCAGGTACATTAGATGATTTCTTTAAAAGAGACAATGTTGTATTCGACAGATATACAGGCAATTTCTTACCGAGAAGAGCCAACAATAGAAAGGTCTATCTTAAAGCTGATGGAATATTACACCACTGGACAAAAAACATATTAGAAAGAAACGGATTCTCATTAACTAAGGATTTGAATGATGCTATATTCCGAATTGAAGTTCAATCATCTGAACAAGTTATAGTAGAGTATAATACAATAAAAATTGAAATTAGTAGCTACGAACAGTTAGCCTCTTTTTTGAGAAATCATAAAACACTATAATTTCTATCTACGTTTTCTTGCCATATCAATACGTAGAAATATAAATAGAAGGATTGTAAATCCCCACAAAGAAGAACCTCCATAGCTAAAGAAAGGTAAAGGGATTCCTATCACAGGGGTTAAACCTGTTACCATTCCTATATTTATCATCACATGGAAGAGAAAAATACAAGCAACACAATAGCCATATACTCTTCCGAAAGTACTTTTTTGACGCTCTGCCAGATAGAATAAACGTAGAATCAATGCTAAAAATAATAAAAGAACAAACACCGATCCGGCAAATCCTTGTTCCTCTCCTACTGTGCAGAATATGAAGTCAGTATCTTGCTCGGGAACGTATTTCAATTTAGTCTGAGTACCATTTAAATATCCTTTTCCTAAAAGCCCTCCTGAGCCTATTGCAATCTTAGATTGATTCACATTATACCCCGCTCCCATTAGGTCATCTTCCATCCCCAAAGTAACTTTTATGCGCATCTGCTGGTGAGGTTGCATAACATCAGAGAAAAGGTAATCTATTGAGCTGACGAATATAAGGCTGCTAATAGCAAAAACGGCTGTCAGAAAATATACTTTCGACCAATATTTCTTCGCCAGAACCAAAAGATATACTACAAGTACACCAAGAGCGATTAGTGAAATAATTCCAAAATCAATATTTACATTCAGTAGCGAAATCAGATATGGAATTCCAAATAACGCCAGCATTCCCAATATAATATTACGAGCTGCTACTTTATCTTGTCTATAACTTACCAATAATGCGGCACAGATCAGTATAACTAAAATTATAGTAACAAACTCACCTGTAGATATTATACCTATATCTGTATCCGAATATTTGAGTCCAATTACAAAAAATGCAATGGCTGATATTCCCAAGAACAAAATAATTCCGGGCAGTCCCTCTCTATATAACATTAATATGAAGACTGTATATACAAGCGCAGATCCTGTCTCTTTCTGCATGATGATCAGCAACATAGGGAGAAGAATAAGTCCCGCTACTGTTATCAGATTTTTAGGGGTGAGCAATTTAAAGTTGTAGGTGCTCAGCAACTTTGCCAGAGCTAAAGCTACTGCAAATTTAGCAAATTCGGCAGGCTGTATTTGCACCGAATCAGTTATTTTGAGCCACGACCTAGACCCTCTGATGTCTGTAGATAAAAATATAGTAGCTATAAGAAGTAATATAAAAGCTATATAAATATAATAAGCCAATATATCGTATAAGTTGCTATCCAGTTTTAATATTATGAAACCCAGAACAATCGATGTACCAATCCAAACCAATTGCATACCGGCTCTACCCGATATATCAAACATGCTGGTAGTACTTCCGTATTGATAACTAGCTCCATATATACTGAGCCATCCGCACAATACCATAATCAGATATAATGCGATAGTAAACCAGTCTATACTGCTTTTTATGTGTTCATCTTCTCTTCTGTACATTCCTTATTATTGATTTTCAGCAGGGTTTAATGAAAATGGTTCTATAGATGTTTCATCTACTGCACCATCTGTATTTGATACCGCAGGCTGAGAAAACTCATCATACTTCTTATTAGCCCTATTCCAATTAAAAAATGTTTGAGGCAAAATTGTCGTAGTTGCGATTCTTTCTTCAATATATTTATCAGAAGCTGGCACCTCTCCTTTCAGATACTTCTGAATCATCAGACGTCCGATAGGAACAGCAAATGTAGCGCCAAATCCTGCATTTTCAACAATAACACAAATAGCCACCTTCGGATTATCTTTAGGAGCAAAACCCATAAATAATGAGTGATCTTTACCATGTGGATTTTCGGCTGTACCAGTCTTACCACAAACCTCAATATCAGGTATATTAGCTCCTCTACATGTACCGCCTGTAACAGCAAGAGCCATCCCATCTACTACATACTGATAGTATTCTTTTTTTATTCCGGTATAGTGAGGATGCGTATATATACTGTCTAAAGGCGTATCTTGTATCTGACGCACAACATGTGGCGCATAGTAGAATCCTCTGTTAGAGATACTTGCGGCAAAGTTTGCTATTTGCAAAGGGGTAGCTGTTATTTCCCCCTGACCTATTGCTATAGAAATAACATTGGAAGCACTCCAATTCTCTCTTTTAAAAGCTCTGCTATAGAAATTGGCATTAGGAATAAAACCTCTCTTCTCAGAAGGTAAATCTACACCTAAGCGATAACCAAATCCCATATCTACCATATGATCTTTCCAAATATCAAAAGCTTCAACAGTACTTTTATACTTTTTTCTGTTTCCTAACATCGCAGATAATCCATAACAAAAATATGAATTACAAGAAGTTGCAATAGCAGGAACTAATGACAGTGGTGAACCATGAGGGTGACATTTGGGACGACCACCCAGTGGCGGATACCCTCCTGCACACGCATATAGTGTATTGGAAGTAATAATGTCTTCTTGGAGGAAAATCAATCCCTGTGTTGGTTTAAAAGTAGATCCGGGAGGATACATTCCTTGTATCGCCCTATTAAATAATGGTTTAAGAGGGTTATCTTCTAGTTCTTTATAACTCTTACTAAAGTTACGACCCAGTAGCATAGAAGGATCATAAGTAGGAGATGTAACCAAGCATAATATCTCTCCTGTCGAAGGTTCGATCATAACAACACATCCAACTTTGTTTTGAAGAAGATACTCTCCATATGCTTGTAGATCTATATCTACAGAAAGTGTTAGATTTTTTCCTGATACGGGTGATTTGTCAAACTTTCCATTTTCATATCGCCCTTGAATACGTCCATGAGCGTCTCTTAATAAGACTTCTATGCCTTTTTCTCCCCTTAGATAGTTTTCATAAGATGCTTCAAGCCCCGATTTCCCACCATAATCACCTCTTACATAGTAAGGATCATTCTCCAGTTGACTTCTACTTACTTCTGCTACGTAGCCCAGCAATAAGCCTGCATTATGATAGTTATACTGCCGCAATGTCCTATTCTGAATAAAGAAACCGGGAAATTTATACAATTTTTCTTGTAATAAACCACTCTCTTGAGTTGTAAGTTGAGTCATAAACGTTTGCATTGTATATGACGAATATCCGGGATTCAAACGACGATCTTTTATGTCGTTCATACGTTTATCAAACTGCTCCCTGGTTATATTCAATGACTTACAAAAGTCGAGGGTATCAAATGGCTGTACTTCACGAGGTATATATACTATATCATATGTAGGCTGGTTATATACAAGTATTCGATCTTTTCTATCAGAAATGACTCCTCTTGCAGGATATAATGTCCTGTTGAAGAATGCATTTCCATCTGCAAAATCCTTATATTCAGGATTAAGCACTTGTAAATTAAAAAGTTGAATTATATATATAAGAATTATGCCACAGGCTATTCCGCCTAGTACATATTTTCTTTTAGATAGGTCTAAGATGTTTTTTGCCATGAGTTTTTCTTCTTAAAAGATAAACCTTCAAATGCAAACACCAATAATGATGTTAGTAAAGTAGACAAAAGAATTCGTTGCAAAAGTATTTCCAAATTGAAGTATGAAAAAGATTCAATTGAGATTAGTACAATGTGGTGAATCAGTGTCAAAAATATAGCATATCTTATAAATGCACCTCCTAATAAAGACAATCTCGGGGTTTGCTCATCATAATCGTCAACCATAAAGAACAACTTCTGCACAGGCCAGCGAACAAGCCCCACAAAAGTGGAAGCTGCGGCATTTATTCCCGGCGTATTACAGAAAAGATCAATAACAAATCCGATTAAGAAGCTTAAAAAGATAACTAAACTTTTATTAGAGCGGATAGGCAGTTTTATTATAAAATATACATACGCAAAAGGGACTCCATATCCGAGAAATGAAATCCGATTTAGTACCAATACTTGTAATAATACAAGCAGTACAAACATTATTATATACTTTATATTACTGCTCTTGAACATTTTTTATTTTTTGCTCCAATTCTTTCCTTTCATCATCTTTTCCACTCAGTAAAAGAACTCTTTTCAATGATCCAAAATCTGTTGATAACTTGATCTTTAAAGAATAGAAATTATCATTCGTGCCGCTTTTATAGTCTTCAATTACACCTACAAATATACCCTCAGGGAAGATATCAGAGAAACCACTCGTTAC
Organism: Dysgonomonas sp. Marseille-Q5470; assembly: GCF_951230145.1. NCBI lineage: Bacteria > Pseudomonadati > Bacteroidota > Bacteroidia > Bacteroidales > Dysgonomonadaceae > Dysgonomonas > Dysgonomonas sp. Marseille-Q5470. The sequence goes on from NZ_CATNVE010000010.1 coordinate 47,183, forward strand.
AATAGTATCACCTTTCTCTACCTTCTCATATTTAGGATATTCAGTAAGGCTTGCGTATCGAGGATCTCCACCTTCCCAAACTAAAGTTCCTGCAGTATTAGAGTTTAATATCTTGCAACTAAATCTACTATGAGGATTTAATACAGGCTGAACTACAGCGTAATTTAAAGTAGCATCCCTAACAACACCAACTATACCTTGTTGAGAAACTACCCCCATATCAGTCTGAACTCCATCTTTCTTCCCTTTATTGATTATAATAAAGTTATAAATCTGTGATATAGTGTTATTTTCTACACGAGCTATAATATGCGGCTCTTTCTGTCTAGTGCCCAGAGAGTCGGTAATAAATGCATTTGTCTTTAAGGAATCATTCTCAAGATCATAAATATAGTCCTTCAATTCTGCAATTTGAGACTGTAAATCTGCATTTTTCAGTAATAACTCCTCATTCTCCGACCTTAATCCAAAATAAGACAACACGTTTCCTGAAATAGTATAAACTCTTCCAGTAAATTCGTTGGAAGAGTTAAAAAATATACTCTTTTGATAAGAGTTGCTACTGAATATAAAATAAAAACAGATTATTTCAAGGAAAATAAACACAAACCAATGGCTATTTTTTCTTAAAAAATTGATTAGGTTATGCATTCTCTGTAATTATCTATATTAAAATAGTTATGATTCGCGATTTGTTCAGAAATCACTTCTCTTTTATCTCATCAAGAAGTTAAACTTCTCTATATTCTTTAGGGCTATACCAGTACCTTTGGCAACAGCATGCAACGGATCCTCTGCTACATGGAATGCGATACCGATTCTATCAGAGAAACGTTTGCTCAAACCTCTCAGCAATGCGCCACCACCTGTAAGGTATATACCATTGCGAACAATGTCAGCATACAACTCCGGAGGTGTTTGTTCTAAAGCACTTAGGATAGCCGAATCCATTTTAGAAATAGATTTATCGAGACAGTGAGCCATTTCCTGATATGATACAGGAATATCCATAGGCAAAGATGTCATTCTATTTGGGCCATGAACAATAAAGTCTTCAGGCACATCCTCGTCAGGTAATTCAGTCAAAGCAGCACCAACTGCTATTTTAATATTTTCTGCTGTGCGCTCTCCTACTTTGATATTATGTTGACGTCCCATATACTCCTGAATATCTTCAGTAAGATCATCACCTGCAATCTTTATTGATTTATTTGACACAATACCTCCAAGAGAAATTACAGCAATTTCTGTTGTACCACCACCTATATCAACGATCATGTTTCCTTCCGGTGCTTCCACATCTAGGCCAATACCAAGTGCCGCAGCCATCGGCTCATATATCATATAAACATCGCGACCTCCGGCATGTTCTGCGGAGTCTCTGATCGCACGGGTTTCAACCTCAGTACTTCCGGATGGGATACAAATAACAATCCTTAATGAGGGTGCAAATAAACGTCCTTTGTTATTGAACATTTTTATCAGTCCGCGAATCATTTGTTCCGCAGCCGTAAAGTCAGCAATCACACCATCTTTCAGAGGTCTGATTGTTCTTATATCCTCATGGGTTTTGCCATGCATCTGTCGGGCTTGTTCTCCAACAGCTATGACTTTCCCTGTTTTACGTTCCAAAGCCACTACTGATGGCTGATCGACAACAATTTTGTCGTTATGTATGATGATAGTATTGGCAGTGCCAAGGTCCATCGCAATTTCCTGAGTAAAAGAGAATAATCCCATATTGATGTTATATTTGCTTATTTACAATTACATTTAATGTTTAAAATGACGCACTCCTGTCATAACCATAGATATATTGTGTTCGTTACAATATTCTACTGAAAGGTTGTCTTTTATAGATCCTCCCGGTTGAACCACAGCTGTGATACCTGCATTTCCTGCGATCTCGACACAGTCGGGAAAAGGGAAAAAGGCATCAGAAGCCATTACAGCACCATCAAGCTTAAAGCCAAAAGCATCGGCCTTTTCTATAGCTTGCTTGAGAGCGTCAACACGAGATGTTTGTCCTGTACCACCTGCACAAAGTTGCTTATTTTTAACGAGAATAATAGCATTCGACTTCGTATGTTTTACAAGCTTATTCGCAAATAGCAAATCTTCAGCTTCGGTTCCTTGCAAAGGTCTGTTTGTAACAAGTTTGAAATCTGAAGCGGCTTGTATACTTAGGTCTTTATCCTGAACCAAGACACCATTCAGTAATGAACGGAATTGTTTAGTTCCCTCTAAAGGCTGTTTTTGCACCAGAATAATACGATTCTTCTTTTGTTCTAGTATTTCTAAAGCCTCTTTATCATATTCGGGAGCAATTACAATCTCAAAGAAAATAGTATTTATTTCTTCAGCTGCTACCTTATCTATTTTTCTATTACTTATAATAATTCCACCGAAAGCGGAAACAGGATCTCCAGCCAATGCATCTTTCCATGCTTCAACTACTGTTTCTCTCGAAGCTATACCACAAGCATTATTATGTTTCAATATAGCTACAGTGGTTTCGTCAAACTCACTGATCAAACTTATTGAGGCTTCGATATCTAACAAGTTATTGTAAGAAATTTCACGTCCGTGTAATTGATCGAACATCGCATTGAAATCTCCGTAAAAAGTCCCTTTCTGATGCGGATTTTCTCCATATCTGAGATGCATTGCATCATCTTCGGCATAGCGAAATGCCGATCCTTCATAATTATCCATATAATTAAAGATCGCAGTATCGTATGACGATGATACGGAGAACGCTTCTTTTGCAAAGAATTTACGATCTGCAATATCTGATTTTCCGCCTTTTTCTTCCAAAAGACTCATTAAAGGAGCATATTGATCCTTTGACGCTACAATTACTACATCTTTAAAGTTTTTTGCAGCGGCGCGAATCAATGATATACCGCCAATATCTATTTTTTCAACTATATCTTGTTCTCCTGCTCCTGAGGCAACAGTTTCTTCAAAAGGATATAAATCTACAATAACGAGGTCAATCTCTTGTATATCGTACGCTTTTATTTGCTTCATATCTTCCGAAAGTTCTCTACGACAGAGTATACCTCCGAATATTTTAGGGTGTAATGTTTTAACTCGTCCACCCAAAATCGAGGGGTATCCTGTTACATCTTCCACTGCATCACAAGCGAAGCCTAGCGACTCTATAAAATTTCGGGTTCCACCTGTCGACACAAAGCGAACTCCCAAACTATCTAACTTTCTCAAAATTTCATCTAAGCCATCTTTATGATAAACTGAGACTAATGCGGTTTTAATTTTTTTCTCTAAAGACATGGTGTGTTAATATCCTTTTTTAGGGATACAAAGTTAAAAAAACTATTAGTATTACTTACCCTTTTTAGTATAATTTTTGAAGAATACATTTTGTTACATAAATCAACAAAAACTCAATATTGCGTTCACATTTTTTATATATTTACAAACAAATCTTAATTTACCTACTTAGCTTGTTAATCATGAAATTTGTCGCAATTGTAATCTTATATACAATACCTCTTTTTGCTGTATCTCAAGATTTCAGAAGTGAATATATAAAGTATAAAAGTTATAACCAAATCAAAGGTGACAAATTGATAAGAACAGATTCTGTTATATTACAGATTAATGAACGAATGGGCGATCATGATGCCGAGATACTTATCAACTATAGCAAAGGCGATAAAGTTTCTGTGGGAGATGCCTGGATAGAAGATATGCAGGGCAATATTGTAAGAAAATTAAAGAATAAAGAAATAACAGACAGAAGCTCTATTTCAAATATCTCTTTATACGAAGATGATTTTGTTAAAGCTTTTGAACTGAAACACAATCAATATCCTTACAGAATTGTCTATTCGTTCAGAGTAATTTATTCTAAATTTCTGAGTCTTGCCTCTCTCAATTATACAAATTCACGGACACCTATAATCTCAGGAGAACTTGTCGCTGAAGCACCAATAGATCTGCCTATTACATTTAAACAAAGAAACACTGATCCTCCGGTTATAGATACTATAAACAATAATATCAGATATGTTTGGATATATAATTATAGACCTCTTAAAACAAAAGAACTAAACGCTTCACCAAACAATACAGAAGCTCCCATAATACACGCTGCTCCTATCAATTTCAAATATGGAGTAGAGGGCAACAATGAGAATTGGAAATCTTTTGGAAACTGGGTATATAGATTAAATAGAGGCAGAGATATCCTACCCGCATCAGAGCAAGCAAAGATAAACTCGTTACTCTCAAGCGTAACAGATGATAAAGAAAAGGCAAAAATCTTATATAAATATCTACAGGATTATACTCGCTACATAAACGTTAGCATCAATATAGGAGGAATGCAAACATATCCGGCCAGCTATGTTTCTACCAACAAATATGGAGATTGCAAAGCTCTGACGAACTACATGCAGGCAATGCTCAAATATGCCGGAATAAAATCATATTACACATTAATATTTGCAGGAGGACAAATAGTTGACGTAGATACGACTTTCCCCTCTCAGGTATTCAATCATGCTATTCTTACAATTCCTTTCGAAAAAGATACGGTTTACCTTGAGTGTACTTCAAAAAATACGCCATTCGGATACATGGGGACATTTACTCAAGCTCGTAAAGCTTTACTTATTGATGAAAATAACAGCCATTTTGTAAACATTCCACCCTTAAACCCAAACGATATATTATGCAGCCGTTCGATTCTTGTTGATCTCAAAACGTCTAACATAAAACTTACATCAACAGCTAGAGGCGACAATTATGAAAGTTTAATCTATCTGGCTTCCGATATTAATAAAAATACGATTGATAAATATATACGAAATACTATTTTGACAGGCTCATACGATCTTATTAATTTCAATTTAGAGAAGGCTGCTTATGACAATCCTTCTATAAAGCTGAATGCTGAGTGTCAGTTTCATAATTTATTGAAAAAATATGGGGACAACTTAGTTATTGAGCCTTTTTCTATAGAGATACCTACCTACGAGACACCTGATACACGAAAAAGTGATCTCCAAATAGATTATCCAAGTTTTTATAAAGATACTATTTGCTATTCCTTACCTGACGACAAAAAAGTAAAATTGCCGGAAGATATAAATATGGAATCTGATTATGGAAAATACTCTATAAGTTATAAGCAAAAAAACAATGAAGTTTATATATATAAATCGATACTGATTTCATCGGGGAGATACAACCTTATTGAATATAAAGAATTCTATGATTTTATAACGACTGTAAAGAATAATGAACTAAAAAAAATATACCTACAGTACATATGAAAAAGACAATTACAGCTTCTATCCTATTTATAATATCTATTATAAGTGGATACTCTCAGGTCAATTATTCGCAAGAATTCGGCAAAGTCACACAGTATGAAATGTCAATGTCACAATATGAGCAAGACAAAGATGCCGAAGCTGTGGTGATATACGACTTGGGTGATTATTATTTTAGACCAGACGAAACTCGAGGCTTTTTGTTATCGATGGAACGTAAAGTAAAAATTAAAATACTGAAACAAGCAGGCACAAAATACGCCAACTTCGAAATACCTTACTATTCAGAGAATAGAGAATGGGAGTCTATCGAAAAAATAGAAGCCATAACATACAACATGGAAGGAGGACAATTAACAAAAACAATTCTCGATCCTAAAAACATATACGAAGAAAAGGTTAGCAATAATCTGAGTATAAAAAAGGTCGCATTAGCTGATGTCCGCGAAGGTTCGGTAATCGAATACAAATATCTAATTACGACTCCTTACTTTTTTAACATGAGAAAATGGGATTTTCAAAAGAAAATACCTGTTGTTTATAGCAAATTAAAATATAAAGCTATACCATACTATGAGTATACATATATACTAAGAAGTATAAATAAATTTGACGAGTATAAAGCAACACCACTAAATGACGAAATTCGCTTTGGTCATTTAGTTTATAAAGAAATGCAATATGAGTTTGGATTAAAAAACCTTCCCGCATTTAAAGACGAAGAGTACATTACTTCCGAACAGGATTATTTGATAAGCCTTTACTTCCAGCTATCTAAAATATATTATCCAAGAGGGGGCAGTAAAGAAATAATGACTACCTGGCCTGCTATGTGTGATGATTTCTTGAAAGATAATGATTTCGGAAAGTACATAAAGAATAGTGAAAAAGAAGGAAAAAAAATACTGCCCACTTTAGATATCGCAAGTAAAACACCTCTGGAACAAGTGGAGGCTATAACTAAATATGTAAAAGAAAAATACAATTGGAATGGAAATTATGGTAAACTCAGTGAATATAGTGTTTCCGATTTTATAAAAAAACAAACGGGGAATGTTGCCAATATAAACCTATTTCTAACCGGGCTAATCCGTTCTGCGGGACTAGAAGCATATCCTATAATATTAAGTACAAGAAAGAACGGATCGATAAGCTTATCTCATCCTTTTCAACAGTTTTTTAATTATACAATAGTCCTAGTGAGAATTGGAGAAAAAATATATTATCTCGACGCCACCGAACCGTTACTTTACTATAGTGATCTTCCTGAACGCTGCCTCAATGTAAATGGGCTTGTAGTAAAACCTAAATCTGAAGAATGGGTTAGTATCCGACAAAAAGAACTTTCCATTTCACAGAAGAATTTTATTCTAGATATTATTCCGGAAGAAAGTAAAATGAAGGTAAAAGCCAGATTTGCCGGGAGAGGACAAAAAGCATATAATTATCGTTCAACATATCTAGGAAAAATAGAAAATTTACAAAAAGAATTGAAAAGTAATAACAATATTGATGTAAAAGGCGATGTCAATATCGATGAAAATGATGACTTAGACAAACCTTTTGTTTTCTCTTTCGCATTTGATGCTTCTGTTGAAAATTTATCGAATAAATTATTTATTCATCCATTTTGCAACCTATCCATCAGCGATAACCCTTTTAAGCAAACCAAGCGGACATTACCTGTAGATATGATATACATGCAAAGTGATTTTTATCGATCTGAAATAAATATTCCTGAAGGATATAAGATTAATTATTTACCATCGCCTTATATTATAGATGACAACCTGGTCTCAATACAATATACAGTACAAAAAGACAATAATAAAATAATAATAAATGCAGGTTATACTCTTAAACAGAATATATATCAACCTCAAAACTATATTAGCCTAAAAATGTCTTTTGCTGAGGCAATAAAAAGGTTTTCTGAGATGGTTATTCTTGAGAAAGAGTAACTCTTCAGAGTATATATAAAACGAATAATATAGGATCTTTTTTTAATAAGGGAGCAGAAGGAGTAGGTCTTTCTGCTCCTTTATTTCTAATACTATACTAACGTATCAATTACGCCAATACTAGATAATGATCATTGTACACAATTGAATCAGACACCATAGAAAAAAAAACAATAACAATCTAACAACCAACGACATAAACCACAAACAAAAAGATATATGATACTAATAAATAATATTTATATATAAACAATTCAAAAAGATACAATAAAGTCCTATTTTTTTTATTCTTTTGTTGCTGTTTTTAAATAAGAAGTATAAAAGGGTTAGTTTTTTATCGGAAAGTGAATCTTAATAATGTATATTAAGAGATTATGTATGTGTGCATAGTAATACCCTTTCCCTCAATATGATATAGTGAATTGTAGGTAAACCTTATTAAAGCTTAAAGAATCTCTTATTTGGCTTTTTTAGGGTATATCTCGACCAATTATGAGTAATAGCAAGCTTATATTCTTAAACTGTATCAACAAAGTAGCCATTATCTGGTAAAAAACAATCAGAAGAAATCATCGCTTTCTATCTATTATCTTCCTTCTATAATTATTAATATTATAAAAACAAAGAAATCCTTATTTTTTTCAAAGTCAATATTTGCATCATAAACCACATAAAACAACGATTAATGCATTTTTAACAATATAAATAGATTAAATACGAATTCGGATTATATAAATAATACAATATGGTTTTAAATTTAAGAATAATAGGATTTTAGAAAAAAACATGTGTATAATACTCAAAAAATGAAACTACACATCATTAAGCAATCTGTATTTTTGCAATTAAACAAAAGAATACACTTTAATTAGTCACAAACATTTAAGTCTTAACTCAACTTAGGCATTGAGATTATAAAAACACACTTTTTTCTTTTGATAAAATACTAAATACTAATATTATAGAGGAAATAAAATGAATAATTTAGATTTTAATAATGTGAGGGAGACAAAAATAGATAACACAGTTCATAAAAAACTAATTAATGCCATCAGAACAGTAATTGTAGAAAAAGAAACACTAACTAAATCAGACAAAGAAAAAGTAGCTTCAGTTCTTGCAGACATCCTCTGCCTTGGTAAAGAGTCGGTTTATAGAAGACTTAGAGGAGAGGTTCGCTTTTCTTTTGACGAAGTTGCATTGATTGCCAAGACTTTATCATTTTCGGTTGATAATATTATTGGGTCCCAAATAAATGAGAAAGCTATTTTTGAGATTAATTTAATAGATGCAAACCAGATAAACAGTGCATATACCAAAACATTGGAGAATGATATCAAAATCATCAAGAATATAAACAAAACCAAAGATTCAGTGTTAAAGTGTGCTTTTAGTAACCTGCCTTATCTATTTTATTTACATCATCAAAACTTATCAAAGCTCAGGCTTTTTAAATACGCTTATCAAATTAAGAAAAGTCAACCTCTACCATTCAAAGACTTTATTATTGATAAAGAGGTTTTTAACACTCAAAAAATATTAACTTCGGAACTAAAAAAAATAAGACATTCCAGCGTCATCATCAGTCATGATATATTCTCGTCTATTATTAGAGAAATCAATTATTTCTACAATCTCAATTTACTAGATGAACATGATTTAATCTCTTTAAAAGATGAATTAAACGATTTGTTAAACGAATTATATACATATACTGTATCAGGACAATATGCAAACGAAGCAGACCTATTCCTTTATTTATCAAATGTAGATATTGAATCATCGTATATATTACTTGAAGGTAATGGTATCTCTCTGGCACATCTCGCTATTTATGGAATCAGTGGTATGAATTCTCAGAATAAAAACATTAGAAATGTCCATAATGAATGGATTGAATCATTAAAAAGATACTCTACCCTTATTACTTTTGGTGGAGAAATTCAAAGACACAATTTTTTTTAAGGAACAAAAAAATATTATTAATACTATACATCCTTAATTCCACATTTTGTATATACAAAACACGAAAAGAAAATCAGATACAATTTAAAATTGACAACATACACCTTGCACAGTATTTATAAATAATAGTGTAAGGTGTTTTTCATTTACACATATCAATACTAAGTAACCGCCATCCAGCTAACCAACTAACATATAACAATTAACTCTAAAAAATAGTAGAAAAGCCTCTAAAATAATTAGAGGTAATTTGACTTTGTGACATTTTTTCTTCAGCAAAATAAGTTTTGACTTTATCTGAACTATTTATAAAATAAATTAAAATACATATATGTATTAAAGAATCATAAAATGCATTTACGTATTAATTAAATAAATAAAACAACAATTTTTGCATTTTAACAATTACCATATATCACATTATACTATAATATTATGAAAATACATGGAAATTAGAAACTAAAAACTGCAATATTCTACAAAAATGCACATATAATAAAGTTATATAAATAGATATTTGTACAAAGCAAAATAACATAAACAGCCTTTTAATTATTTAATTTTCAATAAAGATTTTCTAAATTTTATGAAATAAAAATAAATAGTGGCTACATATAATAGAATAAAAGATTACAAATATGCGCAAATTTTATATTAAACACGGTTTAGAGACAAACTGTAGGGATAAATGTTGCTATAACAGTAAAGAAATAGAGTTAATTGGTTTTATTTTTTATAAAATTACAGGAAATGCCTTTCGAGTTTATTAACAAAACACTGGTCATTATATATCTCAAGAAAATGAATATTTATCAACAATTAAGAAGTGCCTGTTTAGCCTTTTTGATTTTTTTTAGCTTTTCTACTGTTGTAAAAAGTCAGGAAATAGCTATAAAAACAAATCTAGCTTATTGGGCAACCACAACGCCTAACTTAGGGCTAGAAGTTGGTTTAAGTAAAAAGAGTACGCTAGAAATTGGCGGAGGATTAAATGTATTCTCTTTTTCCGACAATAAGAATTTTAAGCATTGGCTTGTTCAACCCGAATACCGTTGGTGGTTTTGTGAATCATTTAACGGACATTTCTTAGGAATACACGCACATGCTTCTCAATTCAATGTGGGAGGCTGGGATATTCCTATCGGACGTTTAGATGTCCTTAAAGATAAAAGGTATGAAGGTTATCTATACGGAGGCGGTATAAGTTATGGTTATCAATGGGTAATCAGTAACCGTTGGAATTTTGAATTTAATATCGGAGCCGGTTATGCTCGTATTCATTATGATGAGTATCCATGCGAAGAATGTGGTACAAAGTTAGATGAAGGAAATTATAATTATTGGGGAGTAACTAAGCTAGGCCTATCTTTTATTTATTTCTTAAAATAAAGATTCATGAAAAGAACAATAATCTTAAAAATATATTTGTTTGTATCGTTGGCAGGATTTATAATACCTGTACACTCACAAGCGCAATCCGAGCAAGTTAAGGTATCTGGAGAGCACTTTATTAAACAAGATAATAAAGTTGCCATTAAAATGGATGTCATTCTGGATGAAATACATGTAAATAGAAATGACATGGTTATTTTAACTCCAATACTTAAGTCTAATCAAAACAAACTGGATAGTCTAAGCCTCCCTCCTGTCGTTGTAACAGGAAGCTTGCGAAATAAAATATTGAATCGTAACAGCACATTCGGAAAAGATCTTCCTTTTAGTACTGAGCCTAATGCTATAATAAAAAGAAATAACAACACAGCTCAATCCGTAGACTATAATGTATCTGTACCTTACAGAGCATGGATGGACGATGCTTCCATATCTATGTTGAGAACGACCTCTGGTTGTGCAAATTGTTATACCGTATTAGACGATCAGCTAATAGCGCAAAACATACTACCCAAAAGAGATCTAGCATCTTATCAACTCTCGTTTATTGTTCCTGAAGTAGAGGTAAAAGCTCGAAAAGACCGACATACTGCAACATTTAATTATATTGTCGATCGTTATGAGCTACTTCGTGATTTCGGAAACAATCAGAGTGAGTTCGATCAAGTAGACAGAGTTATTGGCGAAATACAAAACAATAATGATCTACAGATAACTGAATTTAGTATCGCAGGATACGCTTCTCCCGAAGGCGGATTTGAGCATAACAAAGTACTATCAGAAAACAGGGCTAATTCTTTTGCCGACTATCTTGTTACAAAATTTGGCATCATCCGCAATAAATTTACTGTAGAGGGCTTTGGTGAAGATTGGGCAGGGTTGAAAAATGCTGTTTATGCATCTAATTTATCTAATAAACAAGCTATTTTAGACATAATAGATAAGACCTCGAACCCTGATGCTCGCGATGCAAAATTAAAGAGGTTATCGAATGGAGAAACCTACCGTACATTATTGAACGAATATTATCCTCCATTACGCCGTACAGAATATGCTATTGCTTATGTTGTTCGCCCATTTAATGTTGAAGAAGCCAGACAGATTATTAAAACGAACCCAAAACTACTTAGTTTGAATGAAATGTATCTGGTAGCCCATAGCTATCCAACTAGCAGCAAAGAATTTAGAGAAGTGTTTGATATTGCAGTAAGATTGTATCCTGAAAGTGATATCGCTATAATGAACTCTGCCGCTGCAGATATTGAAGGTAAAAATCTAGATGCTGCAATTGACCGTCTAAATAAAATAGAACGTAATCCTAAAGCTTGGAATAACCTTGGTGTAGCCTATATATTAAAAGGAAATACAGAGAAAGCTTTAGATTATTTTGCAAAAGCAGCCGATAGTGGCAGCGTCGATGGAAAGAAAAATCTTGAAACACTACAAAAAGCAATCAATATAAAATAAATATAAGCAAAATATTTAATTGTAAAATTTCAGAAAGTAAAACATGACGTAATAATTTAAAAAGAATGAAAAAAGCAAAACTATTCTTAATAGCTGTACTAGTCCTAGGGCTTGCTTTTACAGCCTGTAGCGATGATAATAATTTAAATTCACCTACTGAACAAGAGACTACTACAAATGTTAGTATCACTCTTAGTATGTCTTCGAGCACAAGAAAAAGTTTACCGGACGACTATCGTTTGATTGGAGAATGGGCGGGAAGAGATGACATTACCAAAGTGGCTATTTATCTTATTGACGGTGCTTCCGTTACTGCTCAATCTTTTAATGTAGGAACGGATTATAAAAAAGAAGTAATAAGTGGGCAGGTGACTCTAGTTCCTCAAGAATCGGCTGCCATTAAAACAACTGCCGGAGTTAAAAAGGTTTATGTATTAATAAATGGAACGACAGAGGTTGAAAATGCTTTGGCTAAAACACCTGTTGCTGAATTCGAGAACGCATATGCTCAAGCTGCTTTGTATATAGCTAATTCGGGTACAAGTACAACTGTAAGTACTTCTGCCGAAAAATTAGCTATAAAAAATGGAACAACAGACGAGAAAATTCTAATGACTTGTGTTGAACCTAAAACAATTGATGTCGTTAATTATGTGTCTGCTGCTGAAACTACTGCCGCTGCATCTCCTAAAAACCGTGTTAGTCTAGTTGTAGAAAGAACTGTTGGACGTGTTATGGTATCCACTGAAGGACTAACTTATGATGTTCCTGCAGGAAACGGTTCTACCATCTTAGGTACAATTTCTGAAATCAAATGGGTATTGGCACAAGGAGAAAGCTCTCTTTATCTTCAACGTAAAGCTGATTTCGCAACACCTAATTTTGGATGGGTACCAACTACCGATGCTCAATATTGGGGTACCGAAATTACAGGTTCAAGTTCGAAATATGATTACTCAGGTTTATTCGAAGAATATGATCCAACAACTCAGTTTGGAGGAACTAATGTTGCTACTATGAGTGACTATGCAACAAATCCATCATCGGCTATAACAGATGAATTAGAAGCTAGCTTATCCGGTAAATTTATCCTGCCAAACACTCACGCCTATGGAGCCGGAAATGAATCCGGTTACAAGAAGGGTAACACTGCATATGTTCTTATCAGAGCTAAATTCACACCTTCTGCTGCGGCTTTTGCTGACGGAGAAACTTATACAGCAGGTGATGACTTCTTCGTAGGAGCGAATGGTAAATTTTATGTGAGCGCTGCAAATGCTGTAACACCAAGCAAAGGTGGTGTAACCGGACAAACTGTAGCAAGATATGTAAAAGGTAAAGTATTGTATTATGCATGGGTTAATCCTGATAATATTCCTACATGGTATAATTCTCCGGTTGTAAGAAATAATGTATATCATATCCATATTACAGGATTTAAAAATTTAGGAACTAACTGGAATCCATTGTTCCCTGAAGATCCGAATAATCCAAAAGGAGAACCGGTAGATCCATCAAATCCGAATGGTCCTAAAAAACCATTGAATCCCGATCCTAGGCCAAACGTACCAGGTGTAGAGGAACCGGAAAATCCTGTAGATCCAACAGATCCGTTGACTACTCCTGAAACATGGATGAGTGTAGATGTTACCGTATTACCTTGGCAACTTCATTCTTATAGTATTGATCTGGGAATCTGATTTATAGAAAATTTATAATTCTAATTATATCTGGGGGAAGTAAGGATTCCTTTTTCCCCCAGTCTTTTAAAACATCAATTATATACAAAATGCAACAAATGAAGAATTTGCGAATTAAGATATTGATGACCGCGTTAACATTAAGCGCAATTTTTTGGGGGTGTGATTCTCTTATTTATGACGACTTAGAAGACTGTCCCCAAGGTGTATACGTGAAGTTTTTTTCAATGACACCTTGTGCTGTAGATTCAACGTTCATAGGTGAAGCATCATCACTCACAGTGTTTGCGTTTGATGAAGAGGGTAAACTTGTAACTTCAGTGAGCAAGCAGAATGTAACTCTTAACCGCGATTTTGAAGTGCTTGTTCCTGTTTCGAACGGAAACTTCTCATTTATTGCATGGACAGGAGTAAACGAAAACTTTACAAGAAGCACTTTCTCTTCCGGCATTACAACAAAGAAAGATGTAATGTTAGCTATTAAGTCATCAGAAAGTAGAGCGGCTAGTTTAAGCAATACTGAACGCATTTGGCAAGGTGAAAGCCCAACGGTATTTTTGCCCGATCCTGAAAAAAGTGGATCACTATATAAGCATACTAAAATCAATTTGCGCGAGTTAACCAATCGTGTTAAAGTGATTGTCGAATTTGATGCAACAATCACAGAGTTAAAGCCTCAAGATTTAGCTGTGGCTGTATCATCGGCTAATGGAACTATAAATATAGATGGTTCTATGCCATATAATTCTCCTGTAATATATTATCCTCAACAAAATACTGTTTACACAGATAATAGTGTAACATGGAATTTCTCTATGTTAGAGCTTGTTACCGGATATCATAATAATTTGACTATCAATTATCCCAAAACAGGCCAGCAAGTATTTAACGGAGACCTTATAGGTAGTATTTTGATGAATACTGTTAATGGAGGAATTAATTTGAATTGTGAAAACGATTTTACAATAAAATTTGTACTTAAAGATTACTGTGCAGAGTGCGGGACAAATTTCAGTTGCGCAATCTATGTAAACAACTGGCTTGTACATAGCTATAGCACAGATTTATAATTATAAAGCATTCTTTGCTTTAATAATCTATATGATTATGACAAGATTATACTTAATATATATATCACTTTTAGGACTTTCATTATCATTTGCAGGTTGTGATTCTCTAATTTATGATGATCAAAAGAACCCGCAATCCGAGCCGGTAGTTTATCTCTCGGTAACTAAAGCCCAGGCAGAAGGATTAGAGACTTTGAATGCAGATGATATAGAGTATGAAGACCGGGTTCATGACTTGGCTATGCTGGTCTTCGATTCATCTAGCGGTATAAAGGTGGGTGAATACTTTGATGAAAATATTCCTATTTCAGAAAAAGACAAGTCTTTTATTGTACAACTGAATCCGGGGCCCGGTCAACGTGATTTTTATTTTGTAGCTAATATGCCCATAGCAGCCTTAAAAAGCATAACCACGCGGTCTGCTATGGAATCATATATGAATACCTTTAGAGATTTAGACACAGACTTATATCTAAATGCTACTGAAACAAAAGGGTTCCCAATGTCTCGAATATACAAGAATCAGACCATTACTCAAGGCGGAAATATTTACTCACCCCTACCCTTTCGTCCTAATGGCGAAGACAGAGTAAAACTTATTCGAGTACTAGCAAGACTAGAGGTAAAAATAGACGGTTCTACAACTAATTTGGGCGTAAAAAGCATATATTATAAAAATGCTTATCGACAATTTAGTCTACAATCTCCGTTAACACCAATCGTACCGATTTATTACGAAGATAAACCGTTAAAAAAGGTAGATAATTCGTTTATATATTACATGCCGGAGGCTCTGATGTCAGCTCCTAGCTGGTCGGCAAGCTCTCATCGGCCTGTCAATTACTTTGTTATTGAAACATTGAACGGAACGCTATACGAAATTCCGATCATAACATATGACGGTACCATAGCTGAGAGCGATTATTTGTCTTTTGCCACAGGAAATCAAACAGAAAAACCAGATTATAATATTTACCGTAACCATCATTATTTTTTTAGTATAAAAAAATTACAAACAATCGAGATCATTTATAGTATCGATCCATGGAAGATCAAGCAGAGCGCAACTTACATGGGATATGGCTACAATGTAGGAATTGATGAGGACGGAAAAATAACAATAAGCAATACGATAGAAGCTTGTGCTCCGCATGACATTGTGCTGAAGACAGTCGCACCATTCAAGTTTTCTGATAATACGACCGAAAAATCGTTTAATAATTTTGATCCTACGGCATCTGTAGGATATACCCTAAGCACTATTCCTAGCGTGGGAGATGGGTCATACCTTCAGGTATATTACAACGATGCATTGGTAAAAACTTTTAGCAAATAAAAGATAAAGACTATGAAAAAAATAATATATGTAACATTCTTTCTGAGCCTTTTCTTTGTTGCTTGTTCAAATGAAGAGACGCCGGAACCAGGATTCGATAACAACAATATAGAATTGTCATTAAGTGTAAATAATTACATTAAAAATATAACGAAAGCCGAAAGTGATGGAACGGAAGAAGAGCAGACTGTAAATGATTTATATGTATTCCTTTTCCCGACTACAAGTTCTCAGACGTTAATTAAATATTATATTTCAGGAGTAACATTTACCGGAGGGTCTTGGAATAGTAGCACAAAGAAAGTCTCATTGAATCTCACACAGGCTGAGGCTGGTAATAGAAATGTATATATAGTAGCAAATTGCTCTACAATTAAAACAAACCTTGATGAAGTATCAGCTATAGAAGACCTACAAGCTATTTGGCAAAGAGTAAATAACCCATGGTCTGCGAACATTACAACCCCATTGTTAATGTCCGGAAATAAGACTCATGATTTCAATACGAACTATCAACTCAATAATGTATCATTAGTTAGGGCTCTAGCAAAAGTTCAACTGAATGTAAAACTTTCTGCGCAACATTATAGTACTCCTTTAGTAGACAGCAAAGCTCAATATAGTTACAAATACATTGATTTTGATAAAAATACGTATGTATTTAAACCATCTACAAAAACAGATAATCTAGCAAGTTCTAACGACTGGACAGCTTGGAGTGCAACTGGCTCAGTTTCATCCTATACTTTAGATCAAGGAAATGTTACAAACTTGACATTAATCACTTATATAAATGAAAGAGATAATGCAAGTAGTGCCATAGAGATAAAATTACCATATCAGGCTACGGGTCCATTACCTCCTCCTGAATTTGGTGATGAAACATATAAATTGTTACTGCCATCGAAGATTGAGCGTAATCACTGGTATGTATATGATGTGGAAATTTAAAAATTAATACGAAGGTTTGCAATATAGCCACAAAAGTAAATTAATGATAGATTGGTTAAAAGCTGAATATAAAACATCAGGGATACGATCCAATAAGTCTGTTAATTATTTGAATTATGAATAAAAAATACCATACTCAGGTTTATCCGAATCAAAGTTTGAAAGTTGAAAGATACTTTTTTACTCATCATAAAAGATCAAACCTTTATCTATTATTTCTATTATTGTTTTTTACAATATCTGTATCATATATTCATGCTGAAGGTTCCGGTAACTGGAAAGGCTCTACGACAGTAAGTCGTCTAAGTTCGTTGTATGTTCCCGGAAATACTGCAGGAAATACAGGCTACGATACTCGCGGAAGCATGATGAGGCCTAGTGCAACTACGAATTATGATACGAATCACCGCTTCTATGTTTATGTAAAAGCGGGTGAAACTGTCTACTTTAGCTTTAAGAGTTCGACCACCAGCAATTTTACTTGGTATTATGATAACTCATCGACAGGATATAATACATTTTTCCCTTCAGGACTTTCAGGTTCAGGACAAACGGCAGTTACAACAGCTAATAGTAATTTACAAGGAAGAACGAGTACCAATACAAGTCTGACACAGGCTCAAGCTTTTGTCGGCCCCTCTGCTTTAACGTCGGGAGGTTATCCTACCACAGGAACCGCAAGTGCTACCAATACGAACGCAGGTGGTCAATTTACAAACAATACCGGTCAAGATAGAGCTTTTTGGGTAGAAATGGCTAGTCCGGGTAACACTGGTTGGGAAATTACCGATTGGGATGTTACGGTTGCCTCCGGAACGACCAAGCGTCCAGGCCGTGTATATTGTAGGTATTGGAGTATTTATAGTGGCCTTCCTACTACAGCCGGTCAAACAAATACTTCTTCATTTCACGATGATTTTGGATTCTATGTACCCGTAGATAATACATATTCTGCACAAACAGACGATTATTATATTAAGTATGTCAATTTTGGAAAATCGAATGCGGGTTATGTAGTATTTTTTGCTAATGACTCTGGACCACTAAACGAGAAATTAGCGAATGGAGACCCCAATATTGAAGAAAACCGCAAGTCTATTAAAGGAACATCCAATCGCTATCAGTATCCTTTATTTGTTGCAGAACCGGATGAATCTATTTGGAAAACTTCACGAGGTCCGGTTGCTAGTACAGACGTAAGATTTGGAAGAAAAGCGGATGCTACAGGTGGAGAAGCATATTTTATCGTATATGTGGATACTCCCGGAATTCTGGATATCCTAGTAGACATTGATGGCTCAGGAAGTTACTCTGCTGGTGATGTTCGCCTTTTCAGATACTTTAATGATGCAGGAACCTATGATGTGTATTGGGATGGGAAAGATGATAATGGCAACATTGTTCCGGCAGGGACTGTTATTAAGCTATTCACATCAGCAAATTTCTTTCCGGTCCATTTCCCTGTCTACGATATGGAACAAAGTCTTGGGATAACAATGAAAAACATCAGACCGGTAGATATGAATAAAGCCACGGTTAAACTGTATTGGGATCATAGTAAAGTTTACACAGGGGGTCCCGGTAACAGAAATACCAATTGGTTTACAGTTCCAGCTAATCAATCCGGCACTTTTGCTAATAATAATGTACAATCTCCGGCTATAAATACTACGGGGGCTGATAGCCCTGCGAATATCTGGTGGGCTAGTGGAAATAATGGTATTGGGAATGAAAATACATTTAATGTTTATGCAGGGTCATGGATGGAAACGATGGAGTTGAATTTTACATTCAACTGGGATAAGTCTGATATAGAAGTCGTCAAAACAGTTAGCAACTCTACGCCGGCCATAGGAAGTGAGGTTACTTTCACGATCAAAGTAGCCAACAAAGGTATGATGTATTCTCAGAATATAACGGTAGACGATTTATTACCTTCGGGGTATGAATATGTAAGTCATACAGCCTCTATGGGCTCAACTGTTACCCCTTCACCTATAGGAAGTAATGATCCCGAAGTTTGGAATCAACAACAAACGACCTATGATCCAATTATCGGAATATGGACTGTATATGATATACCATATGATGCACTTGATCTAAGCAAAAACGAAAGAGTATTAACTATTAAAGCGAAGGTACTCAAATCGGGTATATATAATAATACAGCAGAAGGATATCCGCAGACAAAAGAATCAGATCCAGATCTAAGCAACAACATTTCAACAGTTACGATAAATCCAACGAATACAACGAATGCTGTTAATGATATTAATGTAACACAAGAAAACAAATCAATCAGCGGAAATGTATTGACCAATGATTTCGATTTGGAAGGACATACCCAGACCGTTACTTCTACAGGTTCTTTCACAACAGTAAACGGTGGAACAATTGCAATAAATGCAAATGGCACTTATACATATACCCCTGCTAATGATTTTATCGGAACCGATTCTTTTACTTATACTGTATGTGATGATGTTCCTGCACCTCTTAAAGCATGTGCAACAGCAACAATTACAATCAATGTTATTCCAGAACGAGACCCATCGATTAATAACAATGTTGTAGCAAATGATGACACAGGTGTTACCGAACAAGACATACCTCTATCGGGAAATCTTTTAACGAATGACTTTGACCCTGACGGAGATAACCTAATTATAAATACAACCCCGACAACTCCTCCTTCACATGGTACAGTTACAATATCATCAGACGGAACATACGTCTATACTCCAGATGCTGGCTTTAAAGGTGTAGATACTTTTGTATATGAAGTATGTGATGATGGTGACCCTGCAACATGCGACAGAGCAACAGTAACAATTACTGTATTACCAAAAAGTGATAAGACAAATCATACCTATGCAAATGATGATGCTTATTATAGTGAAGTAAATAAAACAGTAAATGGAAACGTATTACTGAATGATTTTGATCCCGAAGGCGATAACCAGATAGTAAACACTACTCCGGTTAATGCTCCGGTTCATGGATCTTTAGTTCTAAATATTGATGGTACGTTTACTTATACTCCAAATAATGGATTTACAGGAACAGACAGTTTCGTATATGAAGTATGCGATAATGGCACTCCCGTAGCTTGTGACAAAGCGACTGTATACATTCACGTAAATCCAGAACCAGTATCTCCATGTGAGGAACAGACTATATTTTTTGAAGATTTTGGCACAAGTGATAAATCTATCAACTTTGGTAGAACAACCTCACCATATATGCCTTCCGGAAGTTTTACCTTAGGAACGCCATATCCAGAGACTGATGATTATAATCTATATGCTATTGATAATAATCACTATGCAGTTGTTGCTCCCGGATATATAAAATTAGGGCATCGTGAATATCAATATTATTTCTGGACTCCGGCATACAACGAAAACAATACCGTACAAGACCGTTCTAATACAGAAAATGGGGCTGTAATGGTTGTTAATGCTGGACAAATCTTAAATTCATTTTATAAAAGGGAGCAACTTCTACAAGTCGGTGCTTCATATAGAGCTTCACTTTGGTTGTATCTTGTTAATGGACCTTCGCAGATAGCAATTGACGTAAGACATCCTAAAACAGGAGAAGTATTAGCTACAGTAAAATCAAAAAAATTAGAAGACTGGGATACTTCAGTAAAAAATCATTGGACATATCTGGAACTATACTTCTCTGTACCTATACCTGATGATGAAGAAAGTTGTAAAGTAGATAATATAGTATTATCATTCAGAAATGACTTGACCGGAAATCAAGGAAATGATTATTATATAGATGATATTCGTTTAGAGAAAGTATGTAATGTTCCTGACGGAACAATTATAATAAGATGTCCTAATCCTAATTATAAGAATTTCTGGCATGGTACTATTGATAACGATTGGACTAAAGAGCCTAACTGGACAGCAGAATTAATTCCCGCTTCTGGAGATGATATTGAGTTTGCAACCGCTTCTAATAACGGACCTTCAGGTAATGGAAATGGTGCGGGAGCAGCTATTAATGATCTGTATTTAGATAAAGACCGAATTATTGGAGATCTTACCAATAACTCGGATATGAACCTCGTAGTAACAACCCAAAATCAATTAACTATAAACGGAACCGTCAACGACAGTAACTCTGATAAAGGAACTATCATCGTAAAAACATCTCCAGATGAAGCTACAGGAACACTTATTTTTACCAATCCGGCAACGAACTTAGCAGTAAATGCGACTGTCGAATTCTATAACAAAGCATACGAATGTTCTACTTGTGGATACTATAAGAGACAGTGGCAATATTTCGGGATACCGGTAAATAGCTCTGAATTTCCTTCTACCGGAGTAGAAACTGTAAACCAATGGGTAGAGCCTTACAGCGGAGACAAATGGCGTCCTGCACCATATAGCCCGGATACTCAATTAAAAGCATTCAAGGGCTATGAAATGACCAATAGTGCTACTTCTTTACCTGACAAAATATATAATTTCACAGGTACACTAAATGTAGGTGATGCGATTGTGCCATTAACAAAAACATCGAATGTGAATTATTCAGGCATGAATTTGATTGGTAACTCATATACAGCAGCAATCCCTATTTCAACAGATGCAATTACTTTTGGTACCGGACTATTGGAAGAAGAAACTGTATACTTATTCAATACAGGAACCCGTGACCAATGGCGTAAGCTAAATGGATCTACTGCTACCGGTATTAGCGGAGGACAATATCAAGCTGTACCATTCAGCTTGGCTGGTCAAGCAACTTTACCTGATAGGATCTTATCGATGCATACATTCATGTTGAACGCTAAAACATCCGGTTCGATAACTTTGAAATACGCTAAATTAGGAAAGAACGAATTGATTAATCAATCAGCATGGCGTTCATTAAAAAGTAGCAATAGCGAAGCTTATCCTCATATTATTATGGATGTAATAGGTGATTCATCGGCCGACCGCGTATGGTTGTTCGAAAATCCGGCAACTACAAACGGATTTGATAATGGTTGGGATGGATACAAGTTACTAGAAAATGGTTTGACTCAGATTTACGTATCAGGTACAAATAAAGAGAAGTTCCAAATAGCAACAGTACCACAAATAACAGGTACAGCTTTTGATGTAAAAACTTCAATAAATGAAAATTATACATTAAACTTATCTGTTACTCCGGATATAGAAAATCGTAAACTATACCTTCGAGATTTAACAACAGGACACATCTACCCTATTGTTAATAATGGAGAATATGCGATTAATGGAAAAAGTAGTTTAGATAAAAATCGCTTCGATATTGTTTCCAGCAACTCTGTACTAACTGACGATGATGAAGGTTCAGCATTAATCAATATTACAGTAAATAACAATGTTATCGTAGTAACCAATATGTCTGAAGTAGATTGTCTGGCTATTGTATACGATCTGAACGGTAAAAAAATATTTAGTAAAAACGTTAAGAAATATAGTTCCGAAAGCTTCACTGACGCTTACTTTATTCAAAACAGCGTTTATATAGTTAAAGTAGCAGATAATAAACAGACAGTAAAAAAGACTAGCCGGATATTTATGAAATAAAAGCTGGAGTAATAATTCTGATTAAAACGGAAAATAAAGAAAGAGACATTCTTAAAATATACTATCAACCAAGATAGTAGTGTAGTTTTGTAAAAGTTTTTGAGAACCTATGAGTCGTGAGATTCGTAGGTTCTATTTTTATTATTAATAATTAGAGATTTAGTGCTGAGCAATATTTGACCTCTACTTACAAGGTAATTCATCGAATATTTTGTAATATACCATAAGCTCCAATCACTTATTGTGACCGAGAGAGACGATAAACAAAAGAAACTTGGTAAGAATCAGTATTTGTATAGTCTACAAAGAAGAAAGAATGTAGATATTAATTTGGTGCTTTAGAATATAAGTATGCAGCTATAAACATAAATACAATATTCGGTATCCATACGGCCAGCATTGGGGGCATTGTACCTGAAACAGCAAAAGAAGAGCTTACCGTCTGAAACATAATATAGGTTACACTCAACCCTAATCCGATTCCAATATTAAGTCCCATTCCGCCCTTCATTTTCCGAGCAGATAAAGATGCACCTATTATGGTGAGTATAAATGCTGAAAATACTGATGCGAATCGCTTATGGAATTCTATTTCGAATTGAGTAATACTTACCCCTCCGACATTAGCCAATCCTTTGGCCTTTTGTCGCTGTATATACGAATACAACTTAGGCGTTGACATCTGCTCAAAATCATTTACAGATACTAGGAAATCACTCGGTATAACATTCAGTGTGGTATCTATCCGAGTCCCGGTTGTGATTTTTTCTTTCATACCATGAAATTCGCGTATAGAATAATTATTAAGAACCCAGTGATATGCTGTATCATATTCTATTCTGCTTGCAACCAGTCTCGATTTTAATTCCTTACCTTCAAATTTATCTAAAGAAAGATTATATCCTAGTCGTGTTTTATTATCAAAACGTTCGATATAAAGAATAACTCCTTTATCTACCTGCATTTGTATACGACTTGCATAATCGACACTTTTATCCTTTATATATTTGTTCTGAAATTTTATACGCGTTTCGTTGGCTGGTGGAATTATGAAACTACTTAGAATGAATGATCCTATTGCGATAATACCTGCTGAAATCATATAGGGCTTCATCAATCGTTTGAAACTCATCCCATTTGATAACATTGCTATAACTTCAGAATTATCAGCAAGTTTGGACGTAAAAAATATTACCGCAATAAACACAAATAATGCACTGAAAAGATTGGTGTAATATGGTACAAAATTCATGTAGTAGTCGAATATGATCGCTTTTAAGGGAGCATTATTACTTAAAAACTTATCAAGTCGTTCGTTTATATCAAACACTACGGATATAGAAATAATAAGAATAATTGAGAATATGTATGTTCCCAAAAATTTCTTTATTATGTACTTATCAAGTATTGATAGTATTTTCATTCTATTCAGTTAATCACAAACGTCTTGAAACATTCTCAATCATCATTCTTTTCCAGCTCAAAAAATCACCTGCTATTATATGCTGACGGGCTTCTTTGACAAGCCATAAATAAAAAGCCAGATTATGTATAGAAGCGATCTGTAATGCTAGAATTTCATTCGTTATAAATAAGTGACGAAGATATGCTTTTGTGTACAAAGTATCAACAAATGAAGCTCCATTTTCTTCTATTGCAGAAAAATCTTTAGCCCATTTCTGATTTCGCATATTCATAATCCCATTGCGAGTAAATAATTGTCCATTACGTCCATTACGTGTGGGCATTATACAGTCAAACATATCTACTCCACGTTCTATCGCTTCGAGAATATTGGCCGGTGTACCTACCCCCATCAGATAACGAGGTTTATCCTTTGGTAAAATCTCATTTACAACCTCTATCATTTCGTACATCTTCTCTGTAGGCTCTCCAACAGCTAACCCTCCAATAGCATTCCCGTCCGCACCTTTAGAAGCGACATTCTCTGCAGCTCGTCTGCGTAAATCAGGATATACACATCCCTGTACAATAGGAAATAATGCTTGTTTATAACCGTATTCACATTCGGTTTCATTAAAACGTTTTATGCATCTATCAAGCCATCGTTCTGTAAGGTCTAGCGATTTTTTTGCATAAGTATAATCTGCATCGCCAGGTGTACATTCATCGAATGCCATCATTATATCAGCGCCGATAGTACGTTCGATATCCATTACGTATTCAGGAGTAAATACATGTTTAGAGCCATCGATATGAGAGCGAAAAATGGCACCTTCTTCAGTAAGCTTTCTATTATGAGCCAAAGAAAAAACCTGAAATCCCCCACTATCGGTCAAAATAGGCTTATTCCAACTATTAAATTTATGTAAACCTCCTGCTTGTTGTAAAATATCTAACCCCGGACGTAAATACAGATGGTATGTATTTCCTAAAATTATTTGTGCCTGTATATCATTCTCGAGCTCAGTCATATGGACGGCCTTTACAGCACCTTGCGTCCCCACGGGCATGAATATAGGAGTCTCTATTTGTCCATGATCTGTCGTTATCAACCCTGCGCGAGCACTAGACTGATCATCGGTATATTGAAGTTCAAAATCCATTCTATTTTTTTATTCAAATCTGAGATGTTCTGGCTTGTTCTGTATCTTCAGATTCTTCATCTTGAGCCAGATCTTTGAGTTGCACTAAAACTATCGAAGCCTTATTTTTCTTTACTACAGTAAACTGATAGTCTTCGGCTTCAAGCTTGTCGTGAGTATTGGGAATGCGACCAAACTTATCTATTAAATAGCCAGCCAATGTATCGTATTGCTTATCTTTATCGATAGGATGTGGTAGTTCGTCATTAATATCAGAGATGGCAGCAGTGGCAATTACAGAATATGTATTATCTCCGGTTTGTTCTACAAAAGGAATTTCATTGTCATACTCATCTTGAATCTCACCTACCAATTCTTCGAGAATATCCTCCATCGTAATAACCCCTTCTACCCCACCATACTCATTAAGCACCATTGCTATTTGCTGATGCTTTACTTGAAATTCTTTCAGTAATTGACCAATCCTTTTGGTCTCTGGGGTAAATGAAACAGGACGAATAATAGAACGTATATCTACAGTTCCATTTATTCGCATCTTTTTCAATATATCCTTTAGATGAACAACACCAATAGTGTTATCTATATTATCTTCATAACATGGAATGCGAGAATATCCCTCTTCTATTACAAATTCGAGGGTTTTCTCATCATAATCGTTAGCATCAATAGCTACAACTTGAGTGCGAGGAACCATTATCTGACGTGCTGTCCGTTCTGAAAAATCAAATGCATTTTGAATAATATCAAATTCGGCACTATCTACATTTCCGCTTTCCTTAGCCTGATCAACAAGATAGCGCAGCTCGTCACTACTATACACTTCTTGCTCCGAAACAGTATGTAGTCCAACTAGTTTCAGTATAAAATTAGCAATACCATTTAGCATCCAGATAAATGGACGACACAGCCAATAAAAAGCATGTAAAGGATATGCTACAGCCAATGTTGTCTGTTCCGAACGCTGTATTGCCAACGATTTAGGAGCTAATTCGCCTAAAACAATGTGGAGTATAGTAATAATAACAAATGCCGTAATAAGAGAAATAGTCGAAAGAATATTCGGAGCAAGTTCCAATCCGAATAGCCCTATTAATTCTTTTATTATTTTAGATACGACAGGCTCACCAATCCACCCTAAAGCCAAGCTGGCAATAGTAATACCAAACTGAGTAGCTGCAAGATATGCATCAAGGTGTGAAACTATACGCTTTGACAGGATTGCAGTACGGCTACCAGCCTGAGCTTTCAGTTCCAGTTGAGAAGATCTTACTTTGACAATTGCAAATTCGGCTGCAACAAAAAAACCATTAAGAAAAACAAATAAAAGTGTAATTAGTATCGATATGACAATGTCCATATTTTTATATGAATGGTAATAGCTACAAAGATAATATAAATGTATATTTGTTTAACAAAAACGAATAAATCAATATAAATTAGTATTAATAAATTGTTGGAAATATATCATCTATTGATAGGTAAAACTTCAATCCAATAATCATCGGGGTCGTTTATAAAATAAAGTCCCATACTATGATTTTCGTAACAAACACACCCCATCTCTTTGTGATATTCTCTGATTTTATCATAATCACCATCTACTCTTATACATAAGTGACTTTCATTTTCACCCAATTCATATGCTTGAGGATGGTCTCTCAGCCATGTTAATTCTAAAGAAAAAGGGCTAACACCATCTCCCAAATATACAAGAGTAAAAGATCCGTCTGAAGCCTCTTTACGCCTTATTTCGTTCAAGCCCAATGCTTTTTTATAAAAACTGATGCTTTTATCCAAATCTGTTACATTTATATTGAAATGATCAAATCTTCCTTTTATTTCCATAATTATTTTTCTTTTAATAAGAATACAAATATAATATGAATAAAATAAACGGTTGACTTTATATCTTGTCTTTTGATAATCTTTTACATGTAGATTATTATAAAGATTTGATTTACAAACCTCTAATTTATTTAAGCACTAAAAATTGAAAACTTTTGAAATAAAATCTTTTTCTTTTTATAAAAAGTACTATCTTTGCACTCGCTTAAAAGCAAAAGGTGAGGTCCCGTAGCTCAGCTGGATAGAGCAACAGCCTTCTAAGCTGTGGGTCAAGCGTTCGAATCGCTTCGGGATCACAATACAGGAATTATAAATAGCTATATATCACAAGATGTATAGCTGTTTTTTTAGAAGACTATAGTGAGTATACACCAGAGATTTATTACAACATTTTATTGCAAACTTTTTACGCTTGATTTATTAAACTATCTACATAGCACAAGCGATACTATATATTGAAGACATAAATAACAAGAGAAAAAGAGATGAGACATGTTCGCAAACAACAAACCAAATTTATTTTGTATCATTAAATAGATCTGTCACAGAAGACATCAACAGTCTAATTATAAATAAGATAAGAATAAACAAAAAAAATATCTCCTGTTAAGAGATATTTAATTAATTACAAAATTAGAAAATAAATTGAATTTAAGTAATTAAAAGACATAAAAAAGAAAAAGGCATAATCTGCAATATGTTCATAAATTTAATTTAGATAGATCTATGAATATATATAATACACGTTATCAGCATATTACATATTAAAGTATATCTCTTAACAGGAGATATACCCTATACGATAAATTTTTGCCTTTGCTCTATACATTACATTTGTTGATTAATCAGAAAAATCAATGAGATAGCAAACTTTAGAAAAATAAATTATAGCATAATGTTTCTTTTCCACTCCAGACATTTACACGAACTATATATACCCATACAAAAGTTTCAATACCCTATAAAACGGGGTAACCACTTGTTTGTCTTTAATTTGTTTGTCTTTAATATTTGTTGTCATCCCATTTATTTTCAACCGCCGCTTGGGAAAGTATTCGGAAGAGAATATAGGGTATTGAAGTTTTTATACGGGATAGAATTATATAAGCAAAAAATGAGTGATTAATTATTTCATTATAAAACTAAAACATTTACTAAATGAAACCAACAAACTTCAAACTAAACAGAAGCAAACTGAAAACATTATTCATAGTTATAATGTTAGGAGCTTCTTCTTTATTACGTGGCCAGGTAACCATCGGTTCGGGATATGAACCAAATTCAAATGCGTTACTCGATTTACAGGAGAATTCCGACCACAGCTCTACAAAAGGGTTACTGCTACCACGCGTTTCACTTTCATCAACAACATCATTTTCTCCTTTACTAGCGCATGTAGCAGGAATGACTGTGTATAACACTGCTACGACTAACGATGTAACCCCCGGATATTATTATAATGATGGGATTAAATGGATAAAACTTTTTGCGGAAGTTTCAGCAGTTACACCGAAATTCTTTTATATGCCATCTGTTGTGCTACCGACAGATACCGCAGACCCATCTTATAACACAGCTACACAAGAGTTTACTATTGACTTATATACTCTTTACAGAGAACAATTTGAACTGACTAATTCAGCGTCGTCTATCAAGGGTGCGGGTGCAACAACTTTACCGGTGTTAGCAAGTAATGACTTAGAGTATTTCATTCCTTATTATGATAATACGGTTTTCCAGAATATCACATTAAGTAATACAGGGATTTTGAAATACAAACTTTTCGCACAATTTACTTATTCCGAAAAAACGTTTATGAACATTGTTTTTAAGGTTAAATGACAATAGTTTGTACAAAATAAAGATTAGTAAATTATGAAAATATTTTATGCATTAATATTTTGCGTATGCACCATTTCTGCATTTGCGCAAAACAATATAGTAAAGGATGTAAAACAAGAGACTAATGGAAATTATTGGTTTCGTAGTGCCACAATAAATGTTCGTAACTATGAGACTAAAGCTGAAGTATTGACGCATACCTTTAATGACACCACATCTCTAGATGGGATAAACAAGCTGCCATTTCCCATTCATCCCATATTCTTATCGGTATATATACAATCGGGAAAGCTAGCTGCTTGTACTCTGTGGAACAACCTCGCGGAATATAATGTAATCAATGAGGGAATGTTACTATTGCCAGCTAAAGAATCTGAGAAGGAAATAGATCCAAAACCAGAAGATAATTTTTCTTCGCCATATTCCTTATCTCCTCTGTACACTTTGACTATAGAAGGAAATACTGCAACATTTACTTTTCCAGAGATTTATGGAAATAGTGATTATAACTTCCCATTAGAGGGTACATTGACTATTGTTCTTGTTAAAGACGAATCTTATAAAAATATATTATGACAAAAAGAATTATTTATATATTCTCTTGTTTGTGTATAAGTTTACTTAGCTCGTCACAAATTGGAGCACAGACTTGTAGTCCCAACTTCACTGTAAGTACCCAAATAAAGAATTCTACCTGTTTGTCGAATGGAGAAATAACCGTAACATTAGGGGGAGATACCACAAATATTTTTAATGTGCAATACGGACTTAGTTCTGAGGGCGGTTTTTCTATAAATCCTCAAAGTGATCATGTGTTGCGAAATATACCTCCCGGTACATATCAGCTGACTGTTCGAGCTTTTTGTAAAATAGACAGTGAGTATAGTACGGTTAAAAATCTCTCAAATCTGATTGTAGGAGGTAATTACAAAGTACCGGAAGTATCGCTTAATTCTGATGTCTCACGTAAATCATATCTAGGATGTGGTACAGGTATTATTGCGCTGAATGTTACCAATGGTAGTGGAAATTTTAAGTTTACGATTACCTCGGCACCCGCAGGGGTTGCTACTCCACAGACGGTGACGCCCACAAAGAGTGGAAGTGTTTACACATTTCCTAACACAAATTACCCTGCAGGGAATTACACCGTACAAGTAAATGACGGATGTTATACATCAGTAAGAGATTTTACATTGGGTACTATTTCTGGATTTCCTACTTTTAGTAACCTTACTCAGACTGCTTTTCTCCCCGATTTGGATAATACTCAAGGTTCATGTGGATATGTAAAATGGACTGCCTCTTCTACTGAAATATCGGCTAATCCTGATTATAAAAGATATTACAACGATAGGATGTATGAAATAGGAGCAGCTCCCGCCGGACAGATACCAACCCAATGGTCAGACTGGAACAGTACTGCCTCTGGCGGAATGTTATTGAATATATCTCCTTATAATATAGCTAATTTTTATTCATCAAATAGTCTTGCTATTTATATACGTTTGAAAGGTTGTAATGACATTTACAAAAGCTTCACTACGAATATAAAAAAACCTACCTATTTCACTTATTCTATGCGTGATCGCAATTGCAATACCTATACATATACCGTAAGACCATGGACAGATTATGATGGATTATTTTGTTATCCATTACATATTGTAGTAAAAAAAACAACAGGGGGAGATATCGTCTATAATAATCCAAACTGGTTGAACAGTGTCAACTCGAATGATATAATGACATTAGAGTATGATACTCAGTATACAGTTACGTGTACAGATCAAAATGGAACAGTAGTCACGAGTTCAATTTCCGCTATAAACCGGAACATTTCATTTACAACCAATAGATTTGATTGTGACAGTTATCAACTAGTTTATTATCTACCAACCGGAACCCATAAGTGTATACCTGTTGAGGTGACTATTACCGACCCCAATAATGTGGTGGTATGTACCCAAACCCTAACTAATACTGCGACTAATTATTCTTGCCCTTTAGAGTATGGTAAAACATATACATTCACTGCAGTTTATGCTAATGGATTTACTTATACTACTACACGTAATATAGCATCCACACTACCGACAAGTTATGCATTGAGCACAAGCAGTTCGTACGATGATAAATGTACTGTAGATAAAGGACGCTTATATATATCCGCAAATGCAGGCTGGCCAATAGGAACCACTTTAACAATAACAGGACCGACTGGATATGTTTCACAATCGGCAACAATGACATCGTCATCTGCCTCTTATACTATGCCTGCAACAAACTTACCTCCGGGAACTTACACTCTCACAGTGAATCATGGTTGCGGAAATCCGATAGTCTCAACCTTCAATAATCCGGGGATATATAACTATAAAGACCTTGGATATACTAGTCAACAAACTTGTTCGGGGATGAAAATAACTCCAACGGGTACTATAACATATAAACGTAATCCTACAAATACATATTACCGCTTAACTAGTGGTCCTACGGGATATGATAAAACGGTAATTGCCCCCGGCGGATCCTTTACTTTCTCTGCACCGGGAACTTATGTGCTAGGTATATTAACAGATAATAATTCTACCGCTTGTGTTATTGGTGATACAACGATTGTTTATACAGCTCCACCGTTAGATCTCGACCCTAAGGCTACTTCGGCATATGTATGTGTAGGAGGAACAACCGGAAATATTTCGGTGAAAGCTATGAATGGAGTTGCTCCTTATACCTATCAGTTGTGGAATGCAGATAATACAGTGAAAATACCAGGTGTTGCAGATATAACAACCAGCGGTATTGCTCATTTTACTTACGGGCTAGCAGATGAGACTTATACAATTCGTATCAACGACCAATGTGGAAACGCATTTAAGCAGCAGATAATGATATCAAACCTAGAGACGGCAAAAATAGTATATGCGAGTTCAAATCCGATTTGTACAGGAGGAACAATACAGCTTAAATGCATAACTCTGGGGAGCACTAATTATACATGGACAGGACCAAATGATTTTACTTCTGATATGCAGAATCCGACTATTAGCAATGTAGATACAAATATGACAGGTTGGTATAAAGTATCAGTTACACCTGAGTTTTGTGGTATAGCGAAACTCGATAGCATACATGTTACAGTGACACCAGCTTTGCTACCCACACCGAGTACCGCAGACCAATCTTTAGAGGTATGTGTACGAGAACAAGTAACTCTAACGGCAGAAGTGACAGGTGGAGAGGGATTCTATACCTATCAATGGCAATCGAGTACAGATGGCGTATCCTGGTTTAATATAGCCGGAGCTATCAGTGCTTCCTATATTCCTCCGACACAAATAAGATCAGGAACATATTATTATCGCAGAATAACCTCCGACACGACTTGCGGTACAACCTACAATCTGATAAAAGTAAATGTAAAGGGATGCTACATACTTGTAAATCCAAATATACGCAGTAAAATAGAGCGAAAAAAAGACGGGACTTTCTGACCTTAGCCCGAATAAAACTACATATTTAAAGATGCAGAGTAAATAGAAAAAGACTATTTACTCTGCATCTTTAAATAATACCAACGGTTTTTTGTCTATTATTTGATATTAAGAATATTAAGGTATTATCAATAGGTATTGGTTGTATATAAAAAGAGTATGCTCAAAAAAACGAACATACTCTTTTCACTTATAAATCAAGAAAGCACTATATAAAGGACTGGTATTATAAGCCCCAATAGTAGGTACCATTTGCCCCGTCCACTAATACCATTCTTCCCTTTTACCATAATAAGACCTGACAAGGCAAAGAAAATGAGAGATACGGCAAAGAAATCTGCCATTACACTCCAGCCCTTTACTTTATTGTAATGAAGCTTATTTATCCAATAAACGAACTGTCGTTTGCTATGCTTTTCGTAATCCAGCATTCCACTGCCAGAATTATAAACGCCGACTCCACCGTCTAGCATCAATCTAAGATGCTGATCATCTATCGATAGAATTTTCCGCAAAGGCGGAACATCTTTCCTATCGTTCCACCAATATGTCAACTCTTGCGAACTAAGTCCTTTTTCAGCTCGCAAAGTTATCTCTTCGGTATGAAAAGCCGGGTCTTTTCCGTTCATATGATTCAATAGAATTCCTGAAATCGCATAAACAAGACTGACTCCAACCATTAGAAATCCTAAGTCCCTATGAATAATCCTTGCCCAACGGCGCAATGTTCTACTGCTCGACGATACTGAATTCTTCTCCATCTAAATAGTAAATGGCGTAATAATCTTTATTGTTTTTCTTCATCCAATCACGCATCTCACTAATATTAGCAAGTTCGGCCTGGCAAGTTTCAGCAGAACCGTCTTCCTTCACTTTCTTTTCGTTTACATCCTTTTCATACTGATCTATATATTCTTTAGTCAAACGACGTTCTTTTAAGATTCCGGTGATTGCTAATTCAGAACCTACTAATTCGCGATTGAAGCCACCGATATTTCCTTTAGCTTCTACCCGCATAGATACATTTTCGTTGTCACCTACAATAAAGCAACGTTTGCCCGAATGCTTACATGTGTGTGTTACACTACCTTTAACTATTACTTTTTTATTAACTAATTGGTCTGCCTCAGCCAATAAGCTATCTAATGAATACATGGCAAGACCCGATACTTGAGCTACAGAAGTCGAATCTGTATCATTTTCTTTATTATCCGTACTCTTGCTTGTGCAAGAAACTAAACAAATAGCCATATAGGCTAATAACATAATTTTTTTCATATACACTTTATTTATTTTTTGAATTAGGCAAGATTAACAAAGCTACTAAGCCAGCTATACCGGTTAAAAAGATATATATTCCATTAAAAATCTTCCTTTTAGGAGAGCCCGTTATAAAAAGAACTGTCAAGAATGCTATAATTAGATTTACTGCAAAGCCATAAATCCCTATATAGTGAAAATAGGGTTGTATATAGCTAGTCTCTGATTTTTCGAGAGTTAAATATACAGGAAATGTCCATTTAGAAACAGCATCCCATCTACCGGGCGTACGGTCAATAGTATGCTCTCCAATTCTTTTTAGGGTTTCGGCATCTAGTGCATAAATCTTTTTAGCAAAAGGTGTCACGACGGAGACAGTCCAATCAAATATATTACCCATCAAAATAACTTCGTCTTTTTGCATATCTATCGGATCGATATCCAATTTCACCTTCTTATAATTAGCTCCATCATTTTCGATAATAAATAGTTCGCCTTGTTTGCTGAAAAGAAATCCATAGAATCTTTTATCGGCAACTTCCAGCATCGAGAAATATGAAGCCTGTATCTTCTCTCCGATTTTTGTATTCTTTATATAAGGACGGTTGTTAACCATCTTCATATGAAATAATTGATTGTTAGCATCCAATACAAAATATCCTTCGTCGTAAGGCTTACGTGGATTTGGATTTCCTATAAGCCATTGGGCGGGATACTGAAACCCTTCTTTGTCGAGAGCCTGTTGAAAAAGCCTACTTTTTTCAACTTCCAATGTATTGGTTTGCGCATCTATAAACTCAATGTTATTTTTAAGACGAAACACATCGTTCGGAATTTCTAATCCTACACGCTTAGGCATAGTTTCTAATAAAATATAAAGCCCATTGACAGGAGTATTTATATCTGAAGGCTTGTATTTATAAACAACAGATTTAGATCGGAGTAACTGCGGGGTTATTTTTTGCCCATTGATACTATCCGGCAATTTCCCATCAGTCATCAACTGACGATAATTCAACATTGGCATCAGGGAGTCGAACTGCGCTGTATTATATTCGTTCCCCTTCAAATCTTCCATCGGGAACTTTTTGTTTTTGTAATCTATTAAGCCAATATCTTTCAGTATTGTACTGTAATAGGCAAAAGGATATTGGTCTGAGTTATATGTTGCTTTATTTACCAAAGCAGGAATTGCCCACATTCCTATTAAGGTTATGAACAACAGTATGATTATATAAATAATATTTTTAAACTTCATTTCTGTAACTTTCTATCAATTAATATTCCGTTATTGTGCCCCATCTTTAAACCGATACATAGAATAGAAGGGAAAGAAAAAGCAAAGAATCATTAAAACTACAAGATATGGCATAAATGGCATGTAGGCTCCTGAAACGGAGCGGATGAATAGGAAAGAAAGAAAGCCAATAGAGGCCAATGTATATCCTATTCGTTGACGCCATACGGGTTCAAGGCTTATCCATGCAGCGAATAAGTATCCAAAAACACCAGCAAACAAATATGGTAGGTTTCCCCATATCATTGCTTTTATAATTTCGGAAGGATAATAGAAAGAAAAAGAAAACGATAAGACAAGATAGCTTAACAAAAAGATAAATAATAAGATGCCTATTCCAAAAAAGAGTAAAACAGACATAATTTTTGTTTCTAACATAGGTAAATGCAAAGTCAATTTAAGACGCTTGTCATGCATTTCAGGGGCAAATTGAGAAACACCTAATAAAAGACCAGCCAAAAGAGGAATCCATTGTGCAAATCCGGGGAGAATAGGCATATCTTTAAGTATCACTGTCGACCAAATTTGTACAGCGCCTCCAAGACGAAATTGTTGTCCTGTGTTTATTAGTGTGTAAATAATCAGAGCAACGAAGATAATTCCAATTAAGGTAACCACACGTCGGGTTTTAATCCATTCTTTAAATAAAAGAGCTTGTATCATATCTATTATATTCTGTTTCTTATTAATATTTACCTGTCAAACCTATAAAAGCGTCCTCTAATGTCAATGCTTCCTCTTTTACCTCAGCAACAGCAAAAGGAGCTAGTTTTTGATTCACAGCTTCTATTCCGTCAAAGGAATAAGTTTCCCAAACCGATCCGATCTTTTCTGTATTCCATAATCCATCTACAACACCTATCTCTTCAGTCTTGGCTGTAAAGCGATAGCGTTTAAATTTATTTATGATGTAACTTGTAGGTTGGTGAAGTAATATTTTACCATAATCGAGAATAATACAATCATCGATAAGCATTTCCATATCTTGTATTATATGGGATGTAAGGAAAATCGTTTTATCTTCGGCTGTCGCATATTCTTTCAGATATTCGATGAACAAGCGGCGATAGCCGGGATCTAATCCCATAGAGAAATCGTCGAGAATCAGCAAATCGGGGTTTTGCGCAAATAGTAATCCGAGAGCTACTTGTGAACGTTGCCCGCAAGACATCGTACTTATCTTCTGAGTTTTAGTTACCTGTAGTTTTTTCAGCAATTCATAATACGCATCTCTGTTCCAATTTGGAAA
The DNA here is from genome assembly GCF_951230145.1 of Dysgonomonas sp. Marseille-Q5470. Lineage (NCBI taxonomy): Bacteria > Pseudomonadati > Bacteroidota > Bacteroidia > Bacteroidales > Dysgonomonadaceae > Dysgonomonas > Dysgonomonas sp. Marseille-Q5470. The sequence goes on from NZ_CATNVE010000010.1 coordinate 83,467, forward strand.
AAAACTACTATAGAATTTCTCTATTTGTACAACATTAAAATACGTATGCTGTATATGTCCTTCGAGCAAAAGACCTATACGAGCTTTGGTCTGTGGCGTAAAGTGATCCATTTCTTCACCAAAAATTCGACATACACCTGCTTGTGGGCGTAGATATCCGTTGAGGATATTTATAATTGTGGTCTTTCCCGTTCCATTTTTTCCGAGCAATCCTAATATCTTACCTTTCTTGACTTCAAAACTCAAGTCTTGGTAGATAAGTTTTGTTCCATAATAGTGTGTTATTTTGTCACACTGAATAATTGTATTCATAATTGGTTCTTTTATGATAGTTGTTCTTAGTGATTCCTTATTCTATTTATTAAAAGCCAACTCCTACCGATAGAGCGAGCTCATTAAAAGTTTTACCAATGTATTTGGTAGAAAAGGCATTTGTCAAAGCATAATTAAATTGTGCATACCCTTTTATCTTGCCTGGAAAAAGCCTTGAATAACGAAAGGTCACATTTCCTCGGACACGGTCTGTCGTCAGATATTCGAATTCCCGGTAGATATAACGATCTAAACTAACAGAGGTAGATCCTTGAGTGGAAGAATCATAAGTCCCATCTTTCTTTTCGTTACCTCCTCCTGAAATATAACCGAGTCCAAGAGTTAAACTATACTGATTTAATGATTTTATAATATTACGACTGGCGGACATCCCTACATTCCATTGATTTATATCTTGTTTGCGGTAATTCGGATAAATAGAAACAGTTTGCTTCATATTATTTGCTTCTCCATTAATCTTCAATATCCATATAGGAGAATAATCTTTTACTCCAAGATATGCGGTATACCCAGCACTAAATCTCCAGATTGTCTTATTCAACATTTCTTCTTGGCTCGAATAGTCAATCACGTTAGTTCCATTGGGTAGCGTACTTCTTTGATATGAATTTTCATAGTTTTTGAGCAATTCTCTGCTTATATTAAATGAGAGTATGTGGCGATCGTTACTATTTAGCAATGTCAAATTCCCCCGATACTCATTTATTTTAGAAGTATGTTCTGTATATACAACAGACGATGTGCCACGCTTACCATAATATCCGTCTCTCCACTTCAAAGTCAATTCATTAAAAAATAATATGTTAGGAGATAATGTAAAATTTAATTGAAAGGATGCTCCTTGAAACTCTTCAAATAGAGGTTTGAAAGTATTAGCCTCTGTATAACCATCACTTTTACTGAATCGTACCTGATGCCCATAAAAAACACCAAAGTCTATCAATGAGTTAAACTGTTGATCGGTATTCCCATATGATTGAAAACGTATTTCTTCGTCCCTACGTCGATATGTATAATTAATACCAGCTTCCCAAAATGGAGATATCCGGTAAGCTGCTCCTAATGTGAGTATCAAGTCCATTTCTCTGTTTTCATGACGAAGATCTTTAAATTTGGCATAATTAGAAGTTTTATAATCTAATTTTGTTCCTACATTAAATCCTCTGGCAAGTTCCGTACTAAATGCCCCTGTCAGATGATATATATCCAACGCTTTTTTCCCCTGCGTACTATCTGCATATTCCACTATGTTGAATGGGCTTACATAAGGATCAATAAAGGTAGCTCCCCCCATATTTTTGCCTTCAAAATGACTATAATTTACATTTCCATAAAATACTGTTTTGGAATTTAATCGATATAAAGATTTCACATCTGCTCCAGATTGGAAACTATTATCAGACTGAAAGTAGTTTCTTAACTTACCATTTTTCTTATTAAAATAAGCTTCTGCATAAGAAAGATTGTCGATAGTAATAGTATGAAGCCCGGCTGCATTATCAGAATACAGCCAGGGATTTGATTCTTGTACATACTCATAACTTTCCCATCCTGTTTTTTCGTATTGCGCAATTAGCTTTTTGGGTATACAAAATCCAACCAGAAGCAAAAGAATCGTTATATTATGTACTTTTTTAGCCATTATTTTTGTGTATTAATCTTTCAGCGAAGCTTTCTTACGTTGATGAAAGTCGTTTGTTGAATTATTGGTATCTTTATATATAATGCGCGCACCATTTTTAATTGAAGCTTCGGCATCGATTGTACTTGGATCGGTTGTTCCATCTTGTTGATCGGTTGTTCCCAATGAATAACTATAAACCAATTTCCCTGCATTACTTTCAACTGCTTCCGTTGCTTCTTTATCTACATTACGGTATATTGAGTACCCAAAACCATTAATCATTGTTACATAGCCCGCATCAACGGTAGAGGTTAATCGCTTAACGCCATCAACTCCTTGTCCTTTTATTTCTACACCATCAAGAATCCATTCTACCGGAACCTTTAAGTTTACTAATGCCGTACTTCCGAAATAATCTTCTTTTTTTGTTGCATCACTGGCAAATGCTGCCGGAGTTGTTCCTTGTGTATTAAAAATAAAGAATGTTGGAGATATAGTACTTAAAGGCCATGCATTACCCGCTCCATAAACAGATGCTGACAAGTAATGACTTGTAGGAATAACAGAAGCTGGAGAAGGATAAGAAGTCGTATTTGTATATTGTCCCGAGATATCATATGTACAATAATATTCAGAGTTCGCTAAATTTACCGAATTACTATAGGTTGTAGTATTGTCTACTGCATTTTTTAAAGCAATTACAATTTGCTTACCGGACGCTATTTTTACCGGATTCTTAAAATACCATATAGCAGCTCCTGCCGGAACCCATCCTTCTGCCTCATACGAAAGCTTTCCGTTCGAATAGTATTTATTAGCAGATGTAAAATTGTAAGGTATAGTTGTACCTAACGCTGTATTTTCCAAGCTCAAATCAATACTTGAGTTATTATACAAAACAACGTATGCATCATTCTGAAATTTTCCCGATCCATCATTCTTTTGACATCCTCCAACATATAATTCTTTGATAACTATTTGTCCTGTCTTAGATGCATTCAATTTTAATTCAACCGGGGTGGCACTAACCCAATTATTTCCAATCGTAAGATTCGATTGACCATTCAAAACATAAGAGCTTCCACCAACGGCCCTATTATCAGTCGCTGTTACCTGATAGATACCTGTAGAGACTTTAAAAGATGCCTCCCCCGAAGCGTTTGTTGTAGCGGTATATGCTGCTTTCGTAGTTGTATTAACGAGTGTAACAATAACATTTTCAGATGAAGTGTAATCATCCGGATAAACCAGTTTTACAGCCACGTCATAAGTTTGGTATTTATCATCATCAGTGTCACTACAAGAAGTTCCAATTGTAAGAACTGCTATTAGTAAGAAAAATAATTTTTGTAAATTCATAAGTTACTTTTTATATGTTTATATTTATTTTACATCTTTCTCAACCATCTTTTTACAATTTGATACGAAGAGTTAGTCCGTAATAAAATTCAGGTAAATAACCTGAGCCGAATAAAGAATATTCACTGTTATTTTGTTTATTCTTAACCTTTGCAACATTATTAAAAAAGTTATTTGCCAGAAATGATATTGAAACATGATCACCCAACTCTTTTGTCACATTCAGATTCGCCGAAAAATATGCGGATATATCTGTAGGTTTGAAATAGTAATTGACATTTGACCGAACCACCATTCTTGCCAACTCGTTGAATAAAGCGGAATCATTATCTTTGGCCCATAAGAACTTTTCTTTAAATGGAATTTTTGTATTCATATCATCCAAGCTCACATAATATAAAGGATAAAGAGCAACGAAATAGTCTCCTTTATAGATATTTGTCTCTGAATTTGAAGGGATGTAATCACTTCTATTGTCTATTACAAAACCTCGTGAGCCTGTAGATGATTCGCTCAATTTTTGCTTATAATCGTACAAGCAACTTTCCAATCGAAGAGATACTATGAGGCGTATTGCTGGTATATGAGTACTTATCGAAAGATTATTTGTTATTTTTTTAGAGAGGCTGCCATTCGCAACTTCATCTGTACCTTCATATAGACCGATATATTTATAAGGATTTCCGTCAGCCATATTTTGAGAAAGGCTGGGCGAATATGCTATCAACTTTGTTTTTAGACCCTTATAATAGTTGTAAGATCCATCTACTTGGAATGAAGTATGAATAGAGGGGATTTTTCCGAAATTAATTACCCATTCCAGCCCTCTTTTCGAAAAATCAGATTCATTGTAATAATAACTATTGGTCTTAAATGTATTCCTTTCTTTATAAGCTAATTGTTGGCTAGGCAAATTCCCTGTCAAATCTGAAACGGTAACTATTCCGGTAGTCTTATCTATTGCGTATGAACGGTTAGCTTCAGGAATTAAATTATTGTCAAGTGCTGTCTGATCTGTAAATTTATAAGAATACGGAGTGTATAGGGTAGCATCAGCATAGGGGGCTATTGTCTTACTATTATAGGCTAATAACGAAATATCTACTTGTCCAATACGAGCATTGAATTCTAATTCTATTAAACGGCTTCTTTGCCATTTAAGATTCGGATTGTAAATAGTTGTACTGGGCATCGTATTATATGCGTAATACGTTGTATTTTCTGCCGTTGTACCTGGTGTAAAGACCAATCTATCCTGATAGGTAGGAGTTGGATTTAATATATATGAAGAAGGAAGCTTTACAGCATCTCCAAATCCTGCACGTAAACTCATTAAAGAAAGAGTGTTTTTGGGACGATTCCAGAATATATATTTTGCACTAACCCGAGGAGACAAGCTATTAATTGTTCCGTACTCGGATTTACTTATATATGTTAAATCACTTCGAAGACCAATTGATGCCTTTAATGAAGTTTCACTAGGTAAGAGAAAAGCTACCTCATTTTCGGCAAAAAGAGCCAGATTATTTACTGCAGACTGATCGCTATATTTATATTCTCTCCATGTAGGAGCATAGCGCATATCGGTATAATATATTCCCTTGCCTAGATTTGTAGTCCGATTAAAATCTGATCCAAGCATGAATCGATTAGTAACATCTCCGAATTTTCGTACCCAATTAGCTTTCATCTTTGCCGTAAACAAAAGAGGTTTACTATCTTCTCTTCTTGTTGTATACCAATATCCTCCGGGGATCAGTATAATCTCGGCATTCGGGTTGATGTCATACAAAGAACCAATAAAATAACCAGATTCTGATGTATGAATAGCAGCAGTTGAAGTATTACTATCCTTGTTTTCTTTCTTCTCAGATTGTAGATCCGAATAATTAAGAGTTCCCGAAAATTCTAATTTAGTAATCCACGGTTTGTTAATTAGCCAATCTAGCTTCATATTCAACCGAAGTGCATTATCCCTTTCTTTAGTGTAAGTATCTACAAAAGCATCCGGATCTCCTTTCGAATTATAGCCACCAACATTCCCGGTCAAACCCAAAGAAAAATTTAAAGGATTATTCCGATATGGATTAAATACCTTGGAATAAATCAGAGATAGATTGTTCCGGACATAAGTCGTATAAGGCGAAGCTATATCGGAGTTGGATTTTGTATGCTCAAAACTCGTATTAAGTATCCCCCACTTCTTTCCTAGGAGGAAGCCTTTGTCGATAGCTATAGATTTCGTATTCGGCTTGGTACTTAGTTCTATATTTAATGGCGATTTGCCTTTCTTGGAATTTATACGTATCATCCCATTAGATAAGTCTCCATGCTCGACAGAAGGAACTCCGGTTATAACCTCTACAGACTCAATATTATTTGAAGCGATATTGCGGGTATCAGCCCCCTTTACTTCTTTTATAAATTGACTATTGTTGGATATTCGTACACCATCGACTTCAACTACTGTTCCAAAAGAAGATAAGCCTAGTTCACTTCCTCCGTTAGAGCGAAGATTGAAGCTATCAGCAGCACCCCTAACGCCAGCTAAATGTGTTTTTTTACTGGTTTGACCCCCAGGTAAAAGAGCTGCTATTTCAGTGATATTCAACACTTGTATCTGATCCAATGCTGCTCGTTCGATAGTATAGGCTGTTGTAAGATCTTCCACTTTCTTCTCTGCAGTAACAACTATTTCATTCAATAGTAAGTTATCCTCTGCCAAATAAAAAAGCAGATCGTTTTTATTCTTATCTACTTGTATTTTGAATGCTTTTTTCTCATATCCCAAAATAGAAATATTCAGCTCAAAAAATCCCGCTGGAATATTTTTAATAGTGAATTTCCCTTCAATGTCGGAAGTAACAGCTAAGCCAAGATCTGAGATAGAGATTGTAGCATACTCTATGGGCGTCTGATGTTTCTTGTCTAAGAGTTTTCCCGATATAGTGTAGAACTGGCAATATGCAGATTCAATAATGCATAAAAATAAAAAGCAGAGTAATAAACTCTTTTTCATTGATTTTATAAAATATTAGAAATGCAAATTTAGTTGTTGAAAGAAAGGCCTTCAATCGCATTTTCTTGGTATTTTAGGTCTAATTAATAACATATAGTAGGTATCTCGACTCTGTTTTTATAAAATAGCTATTAATATTTCCTAATTCGTTTCTTGTAGTATAAAACCAGGATTAAGGAAAATCATTACTATATGTTGTAACAACATGGAGTAATTCATTATCTTTGTTGATGAATGAACGAAAATTATAGATAATCATTATGAGTTCAAATCAAGATAATGCATCCCGATGGCTGAGTAAAAAAATAACAGAGGCTAAAGGTTCATATATTGTAGCTGCGGTATTTACTATTTTAAGTGCGGTATCTTTTATCGTTTTTTGCTGGTATTTATCACAATTTGCAGCCTTATGGCTTAATCGAGAATTACTTCAGCCAGACCCTCTCCTATATTCATTAGTGTTTCTTACGGCTAGATATATCTTTGCTCATTTTGCTTCGATATTCAACTATAAAGCGGGAAATACGATTGTATCCAAAGTCAAAAAAAATCTATATCCCATATTATTAAACAACAATAAATTAGACTCTGTAGCAAGCACTCTCTATATTACCAGAATTTGTGAGGATTTGAAACCTTTTTATGCCTTTTTTATTCCATACGCAATGGCATCTCTTTTGGTTAGTGGAATGATACTTGTTGTTAGTTTTTGGATCGAAAAATGGGTTGGTCTTACACTGTTGGTTTCATTGATTGTTATCCCAATGCAAATGATAATAATAGGCATAGGTGCTGAAGCTCTTCATAAAAAACACATTAATCTCTTTTTGAAATATTCAGCTGTATTTTATAATCGCCTTCAGACTATTGCCGAAATAGTTAATTTAGATAACTTCAGACCTCAATATAATTTCTTGTCAGAAAAAAGTAAGGAGTTAAATAAAGCAACGACTAATGTCATGCGAGTGGCTATTTTATCGTCAGCAGTATTAGAATTATTTGTTACTATTTGTATTGCTGTCGTTGCAATCTATTTAGGGATGAGTCTTCTCGGTATTATGACAGGACCTAATTACGGAAAAGGTTACGACTTTCAGATTGCATTATTTTTACTAATGATGTCTCCTTATTTTTTCTTTTATTTACGGAAATTCGTGAGTGCCTACCATGACAGAAACAGAGCTGTGGCTGCAGCAAAATTATTAATACCAATATTAAATGAAGGCATCGACACAACTTCAATCAATATTGATCATCAGTTTAACAATTTAGCTATTAACAATTTGAACTTCGCTTATCCCGATTCACCGGTGAAAGTTCTACACAATATTAATGTACAATTTCCTTCAAAAGGACTAGTATTAATAAAGGGAATTTCGGGCTCAGGAAAATCAACCTTGCTAAAAATATGCTCCGGAAGCCTGTGTTTACAGGACAATAGTATTTCAGTAAACGGAAAGGATACTAAGTATTCGCAAAAGTGGCTTAGAACCAATTCTTCATACATGAATCAATTTCCTTTCGTTTTTGACGAAACTTTGAGATATAATGTTTTCTTAAAAAATGAAACGAATAAATCACAAAAATACCCTGAGTTTTTAGATAAAATACTTGCTAAAAAGGACGATGGTTGGGAAACTAAACTAAGTCATAATGGCAAACAACTGTCAGGAGGAGAAAAACAATTAGTTACACTTGCTCGAATGATGTTGTATCCAAAACCAATAGCAATATTAGATGAACCTACAGCCAACCTAGATCCCGATACAATCGAAATCATCATTCCGGAGATAATGAAATTAGCAAAAGACCGATTAGTAATAGTCGCTTCCCATGAGAAGTTGTTCGATAATATAGCGAATACAATCGTAAACTTAAATTGGGGAGAGCAAATGAGTCATGAATAAATTTATAAGAGTATATATATTAAAGCCCTTAGCTGGCAAATGGTTGCGAGGAGCATTTCTTCTATTATTGTGGACGATCTCTTTTATTGCTCTTCCGGCTATCTCAGGATGGTTTTTGGCGATCTGTAGTGTGGTGTTTGTTACTGCAAGTACTACTTTTTCGTATCTGGTACCATCTGCTATAATCCGTTTAATGGCATTTTTCAGAACGGCTGCAAGATACTTTGAGCGATTGGAAAACCACAAAGCCACACTAGATGCTCAGCAGAGCTTGCAATTGAGAATCTTTCAGTCCGTAGCCAGATTTCCCTATTTCAAAAAACAGGTAAATAATAATTCCACACTACTCGAGAATAGTACACATGGAATCGACCAGATATTGAACCACATTCTTTTGTGGCTTTTACCTTTTACGGCACTAATCATTTCACTCAGTATATATTTTTTCTTTCTTATTGTCTTTTCTCAAACTATTGCAATAGAATTTTTGATTTCATCTGCTATTCTTTTATTTATTATTCCTCAATTAATTTTCAGGAAAAACAGAAGACTCTATGAAGAACTAAAGATATGCCGCGAAGAGAACAATCAAATTCTTATACAAAGCTTTAGAGGGAGAATAGAAATATCGAAATACAGTTTGGAAGAGAAAGTTATCGGACAATACGAACAACGGCTATTACGCCTCGAACAATTGGAAGACAAGTTACAAACCAATTCATTTTGGTTGCAGCTAATTGCGGGACTCGGTTTTAGTTATATTGCATCGCTTTTACTATGGAGTTCATCTGGTAATGGTATAGATGCACCTACAGCCATCGGGATATTTTTCGGTATTATGGCACAGGCCGAATTGGCAGAAATGCTATTTTCGGGAAAATCAGAAAAGAGTGCTGTTGCTCATCAAGTTGAAGATGTTGATAGGATTATCAAGGATGGAGAGAAACCTCTGGAAACTGTAATCGTACATTCAAGAATGGAGAGCCTAAGTCTTAAAGATGTGAGTGCAATGATCCCTGAGACATCTGTGACTACTTCAGAGGTGTCATTAGAAATAAAAAAAGGTGAATGGATTTCACTATTCGGAGAAACTGGAAAAGGAAAAACGACTTTGTTAAACAGCCTTTTTTATCCTGAATACCGTAGATGTGGATCGTTAGTCTGGAATAACGATATTGAATTGTCTCATCTACCTGTTCCGGAATGTATTTATGTTACCCAAAAAGCTTATTTATTAACGGGAACATTGCGCGAAAATTTTGAAGGTCATCCGGATGAAGCTATTGAACACGTACTAGATACAGTAGATCTTACTAGCTGGCGTTTATCGCTTCCCGATGGACTAGATAGCTGGTTGGGAGAGAACGGCGAAATTCTGAGTGGTGGGCAGCGTAAGAAATTACTTCTGGCACAAGCCTTGCTTAAAAAGCCACAACTATTAGTTGTGGATGAACCTACAGCCGGTATTAGCTCCGAAAATGCTATTGCTATATTTCAGAATATAAAACGTGAATATCCCGACATTACAATTTTAATGGCGACTCACCTAAAAGATTTTGAATATGTATCAGATAAAATTGTAAGGATATAAATGCTCTTAGACAGTTATAAATATTTACTTAAGGTTTTTATTCCTTTTTTCAAGTTATATCCTGAGATCGCAATATCTGGCCTATCATTTTTTATTATATCTGCACCATAAAGACAATCCTAAAAATAAATATTTTTGTAATATACTAATATAAAAAACTATTATCATGCAAGGAAGAATGAAGCATCATCAGTTATCGAAGATAGAGATAGATGATGTATTGAAAAAAGCAGAAGTTGGACGCATAGGTACACACAATGAAAATGGGTATCCATATGTTGTCCCTGTACATTTCATCGTCTATGATGAAAAAGTATATATCCACGGACTGATCAAAGGACAAAAGATTTCAAACTTGACTAAAAATGATAAGGTTGGATTTGAAGTGGATGAAATGGGTGCAATCATTCCTGATAACGAAAATGTTTGTGATACAAATACTGCATTCAGAAGTGTAATTATCTTGGGTACAGCCAAAATGGTGGAAGATAAATCGCTCAAAGAAAATGTGCTACATGCTGTTGTTTCAAAATATACCCCTCAATTATCTCATTTGAGCTTTCCTGAAAAAATGCTGAAAGCAACGGGTATTATAGAGATAAATCCAATTGAAATCACAGGGAAATATTATAAATAAAAGGACATTTAATAAAAAATGTCCTTTTACCATCAAGGGATTTTGTAACAATCTCGATATTTTAATTCATTATCAATGAAATGAATTATTATATAAGATCATACAGCCCTATCAAAAACAGGTATTAAATAAAAAAAATTAGCGCCCGGTTACTTGCAAATACTCAATCCGTTTCTTTTGATAATTAGCATACGATTCAACATACTTATCTCGATTCTGTTGTAATAATGTCTGGGCATCTAATACATCCGTAAGAGTTACTGTACCGACTTTATAATACTGATTATTAAGACGCAAGTTTTCTGTAGATTGCTCAACACCATCTTTAGCCAACAATATTTGCTTATAAGTATTATCCAATTCATTTTTTACGTTCTGCATTTGTAACAACAATTGTTCTTCAATATCTATTTTATTGTTTAATGCTATCTTTTCTTGTATTTTCTGCTGCTTGATAGCATGAGAACCACCCCACCATCCGGAAATTGGAATATTGACAGAAACAAAAACGGCCCCATTCGTATTCCATTTATCCATAAAGTTATCTCTGGAATATGTTGCACCAACAGCCACTGTGGGTAAATAATCAGCTCTTTTTATTTTAGTCTGCAGCTTCGAGGCTTCTACGTTTTTATCAAGGAGTTTTGCTTCTGCTCTATTGGGTAAAACATTTTTATGATCCACATAATATTTTATAGGCGATTCTACGTCTTCAATATTAGGAACCTGTATATCTAAAGAATCTGCTGAACTCAAATCCATAGCCATTTGCTGACACAAAGACATTTTTAGCAATTTGATATTATTATCTAGATTAATACGATTACTTACGACCTCATTCTTTTTTAATTTTACCTTCAAAACATCGTTATTGTTAATCATTCCTGTCTGATAAGACAACTCTACATCTTTCAACAACTGATCTACCTGACTGTCTATAACATCCAGAGTTCTTCTTTTTTCATACAAAGAAACCAATTGCCAGTAAAGATTCTCTGTATTCAGCAACATATCATTTTCGGATAGTTTAGCCTGATATTGGCTTACCTGAATTCCTAAGTCAGCCAATTTATTACCATTGATTATTTTGCCTCCGGCAAAGATCGGTTGCGTCGCTGTAATACCAGCACTCATCCCATTCTTAAGAAATCCGATCGGGGCTCCTCCCATGTTCATCGTAACCAAAGGATCTTTAGCCGAGAATCCAAATGCTGAAGCACTGACCGATGGAAAATAATTAGTAAATGCATCCTTTTTCGTTTCCTTGGATGATTCGATTTCCAACCGACTATTTTTAATTTTTCGATTGTTCTCGATAGTCAATTGCTTGCAGTCTTCGAGACTATACTTCGTCTGTGCAGATATAAATATAGTTATCATACACATTGTTACTATTGTTATATATTTTTTGATCATAATTGTTCGGTTTCGTCTTTAGATATATTTTTATCTTCATGCTTATAGATTAGCCAATAAGCAAGGGGTAATAATGTAAGGATGAATATCATGGAGAAAATAGTTCCAAAACTGATAACTGTTCCCATCGGACACCAAAGCGGGCTCTTACTTATGATCATAGGAATAACTCCCATAGATGCGGCAGCTGATGTAAGGAATATAGGGCGCATCCGTCGTTTTCCGGCCTCCAATGATGCTTCAAATACTGTTTTACCGTGTTTATGCCTTAACTCTTCGGTGTAATCGTACATAATAATTCCATTACGAACGATAATACCAATTAGGCTCACAATTCCCAACACAGCCGTTATACTAAAGTCCACATTCATCACCTTTAAACCAATAGCCGCGCCAAAAATGCTCAAAGAGGTAGAAGCCAAAACGAGTGTAGCTAAACTTATCTTTTTGAAGTGAAACACAAGTATGAAAAAGATGATAACGATTGAGATAGAAAGAGCTTTAATCAGTTTTGGCATTGTCTCGCCATCAGATTCCTTCACTCCTCCATATGAAATAGAAACACCTTTAGGTAACGATTTCGCAGCCACTGCATTCACAATCTCCTCTACCTTTGGTTGAACCAGTCCCGATCTTTCGCCTCTCTTTAGATCAACGAAAACGGATAGGGTGCGTACTCCGTTCCTTCGGTTGATTTGACCTTCAGTCCAGTTTGCTGAAACATCAGCTATCTGGCGTAAAGGGACACTTGGTGATAATAAACCTGCAACATACTCATTCGATACATCCTCGGCCACAGGATCTTTATTCTCCCATTTGGATTTCAATACAACAGGCAATGAATAATCATTTTCCCAGATATTAGTGATTGGTGTTCCCCCGAAACGGGAAGCCAAACCTAACGCCAAAGTTCCTTCATTTACGCCCAACCGATTGGATTCTACAGGGTCTAGTGTTATCTTTATACCGGGCAATGGCTCCTCATAATTTGTATAAATTCTGATCGGTTCATCCAGTTTCTTTAATTTAGTCATTAAAGTGTCTGCCACTTTCTTCAGATCAGCTATATTCTCTCCCGATATACGAACGTCAATGTCAGCATCTACTGATTCGTACTCTAATTGTTTGAATTTTACAAAGGCATTCGGATAATGATAGGCATATTGAGTGGAATACTTATCCAACAACAATTCTGTATCTTCATTCGATGTTGTATTTACAATAAACTGAGCAAAATTAGGTCCTCCCACTTTAGGAGCATAAGCTGTCTGAAAACGAGGAGATCCCGTTCCGATAAAAGACGTTACAGAAACAACAGTCTTCTCCTTCCTCAAAACCTTTTCAAGATCCTGAGCTATCACTTCTGTCTGTTCCAGAGAGCTGCCGTTCGGTAAATATATTTCAACTGCAAACTGGTTCCTTTCAGCTATAGGCATGAGCTTCTGTGGAACATTGGCAAACATGTAAATACCCGATATGATAGAAATGATACCTATCGTAAGAGATATCTTCGGGTATTGAAATACTTTTTCCAATAGCCAATTATATCCGTTTTGTAATTTATCTAAGAATGTTTCTTTCTGCTTCTTACCGGGCTGATGTAATCCATTGCGTATAAAGAAATATTGTAGGAATGGTATAAGAAGAACAGCCACAGCCAAAGATACACCCAACGTAATAAGTACAGTCCAAGGGAAGAGCTTTACAAAGTCGAGAAACTGTCCTGTAAGCATCACCAAGAATGGAAAGAAAGTTAGACTGATTGCCAGTGTTGCCGAGATGATTGCTTTAGCATATTCTTTGGCACTTTCTATCGATGCCTGCCAACGAGGAATACCATGATCCAATTTTTCAAGATAGCTGTCTACAACTACGATCGAATTATCTACAATCATACCCAATACCACGATTAGGGCAGCCAATGTCACCGTATTAAGCTCCATGCCAAAAGCAAGCATCAGCCCTAAAGAGATAAAGATAGATATAGGAATGGAAGATGCCGCAACGCCGGCAACCCGTAAGGGTAATAATATCATTGTTACGAGTATAACAGCTACAATAGCAATCATTAACTCTTTTAGGAAAGTTGTGATAGAATGAGCCACAACTTGAGGTTGATCGGCTACACGATAGATATGAATATCACTAGGAATATCATTCTGGAATTGTTCGAGAACCTTTTCGACATCTTTTCCATATTGAATAACGTTATAGCCTTCACGCATTTCAGTAGATAAAACGAGACACTTTTTGCCATTGTTGGTAGTATAGCTGTTAGGCTTAGGATATTCCCGAACAACTTTCGCTATATTCTTCAATCGAATATGATTTTCCTGAGCATCTGAATAGATGATTTGTTCTTCCAAATCCTTCTCAGATTGATAGGGTCTCTCGATATGTATTGGCACATCCATATCACGATTATCAATCTTACCTGCAGTAGTAATAAATCCCTTCGTGATGAGCGTCTGATACAGGTTCAATATATTAATACCATATGCTGCCAGTTTTTCTTTTTCAACATATATACTTATCTGTTCATTTTGTTCACCATAACGACGCAGATTGGAAACAGATTCTATAGTTCGTAAACGGTCTTCGAGATTTTCTAAATATGTTTCCAATTGTCGATAAGTTTTGGTCTCCGATTCAAGCGTTATTAGTAATGCCGAAGTATCTCCAAAATCATCATTAGCAATAAGAGCCAAAACTCCTGAAGGTAACTGCATTTTGAAAAACATCAATCCATGTTTTATTTTTGACCATACCTCGTCCTTGTTATTTACATCATCATTCAGCTCGACATATACATAGACAATTCCATCTTTGGAATGTGAATATGTCTTCGATTTCTTTACTTCCTTGTATGTAAACAAGAAATTCTCTAGAGGTTTAGCCAATTGCTCTTCTACTTCGGCAGAAGTGGCTCCGGGGTACACTCCCACTACAACTCCCTGACGGATTGTAAATACAGGAAATTCCTGTTTGGGCATCACATTGAGAGCATAAATTCCAAATAAACTTAACACTATTACAATGAGCAATATAATTTTATTATACTTCATTGCCCAGCCGATAATACCAGATTCTGATTTCATATCTTCTTCTTATTTAGCTATTTCGACTGTTACACCCGGACTTACATTCTGATAGCCTTCAATGATTAGGTTATCCCCATCTTGCAGTCCCTCCTCTATTACAACTCCATTACCTATCAGTTTACCTTGAGTAATTTCTCTATATACGGCCTTATTTTGGTCGTCTTTTAACCAAACAAATTGTTTACCGGAAAAGTCTACTTGTATGGCTTTTAACGGAACTATAATATTCTTTTGACCTGAAACTTCTGATGGATTTATTAGATAAGCTTTGCACACCATTCCCGGCATAATCTGTGAGTTGGGATTATTTACCTGTACCTTGATATCGTAGGTATGTGATAACGGATTTGCAGATACTCCTTTCTCCTGAATCTTGCCTTCAAACTCAGCATCATTCAACGCAGATATTTTTATCCGTGAAGATTCACCAATCTTTATTGCTGAAATTTCGTTCTCTGGAATAGCTATTTTTATTTTCACTGAATTTATAGTTACCAAATTATAAATTGGAGTACCAGGAGCGACATTTGCTCCTGCTTCTTGATAGCGTTGACTTACTACACCAGATATGGGAGCATACAAATTACAGTCTTGTAAATTCTTACGGGTAATTTGCTCATTAGCTTGCGCCTGCTCTAACTGAGTCTTCGCCTCTATATATTTTATTTCCGGAAGGCTGTTATTCTTATAGAGAATAGACAAGCGATTATATGCATCTTGTGCCTGATTAAGGGTCGATTTTGCTGCATTGTGCATACTTTCAATAGAACTTGTATTCAATCGGGCTAACAATTGTCCTTTTCGAACATTTTGTCCTTCCTGTACATATACTTGTTCAATATTTCCATTTACTTGAAAACTAACATCAACCGCATTCTCACCTTCTACAGTTCCTATATACTCTTGTTGGTATATATCATCACTATACTTTATTGTTTGTATTTTTACCGGAACAGGTCTTGAATTGGCTTCTTCACTCTTTTTTGCGGAACAGGAAACCATTCCTAAAAATAGAAGACACAATACCGATCTACTAAAAAATAATTTCAATTTATCCATAACTTTCATTAAAAGTAATTTTACAACTATTCATTTCTGTCGCAAAGATCTCTTTATAATATGGTTCTGTCTAAATCAATACTACGCCAAAAATGTTCAAAACTTCGTTTTTTATGCAGTTTTCAACATTTATTTATATTTTTAGGGCCAAAATGAAACATATAAGATCATGAATAAGGAAAATTATGCTAAAATATCGCTGGATGACTTTAAAGATCAAACCTCAAATCACGGAATAAAGAACTTTGTTATATCCGATGATGGTGCTAATATTGATGATTATGCTTTTGATTTCAGATATCCGCAAATTATGGAAGGAATAGCTTTTGCTATTTGTGTGAAAGGTACCGGACGAATCAAAATTAACTTACGCGAGTACAAAATTGAGCCTTGTACTATTATTGTTGTTCTGCCTAATTATATTTTAGAATTGATAGAGCAAAGTGAAGATTTAGTTGTAGAGTTCTTATTATTTTCTTTTGACTTTATTTCCGATATCAAGTTAATTATAGATATTGATATTCCTAAAAAAATAGATCAGATGGCTTGTTTAAAGATAAGTGAAGAAGAAACGAATGATTTATTGGAATTGCATGCCTTTATTGTAAAGCGTTACAAAAGAACAAATTTTCTTTACAAAGAAGAAATTGCACGAAGTTTATTGCAGACATTAATTTATGAAGTTTTGCAGCTATACCAGGACAAGAAGATTGACTATAAGGTATTGACACGCAAAGAAAAATACTTACAAACTTTCATCAGCTTGTTATTTGAATATCATATGAAAGAACGTAGTGTTCGTTTCTATGCAGATAAAATGTTTATTACGCCCAAATATTTATCTCAAATAGTGAAGGATGCTAGTGGTATACATATCCAACAATGGATAGACGATATGGTTATTATGGCAATTAAAGCATTACTAAAGAGCTCAAATATGACTATCTTACAGATATCGGAGGAGATGAATTTTCCAAATTCTTCCTTTTTTGGCACCTACTTTAAAAAGAGAACTGGCCTGACACCTTTACAATATAAGAAGAATTAAGATTTTCAATAAAATATATCGAACGTTATATAGATAATCCTTAAAATAAAAAAACCGCCCTACTTATCACAAGCAAGACGGCTAGAATAATTTAAATTCAAATTTGCGTAAGAAAATATAGTCGAACTTCTGTATTTCTTTGATTGGAGACTATTTTGATTCTACACGAGATCTGATTAATTATTTAATTGATCGGTTATATATAAATGTATAATAATGGAATAGACATATATTTTAGACTATTTTAATATACATAGGAGCACCAAAAGAGGTTCTTTCCAAAATTTTGATTTCCCCATTCAGTTCCATTTTAGTTATCAAGCTGTATACCCTCAATTTTTCTGCTCCTGAATATGCTATTATATCAACAACAGAAGCCTCATTACCGCACCTCTCAAGATAATCCAGAATCTTGAGGCGGTCTAAATTTGCATAATTCATATTTCAGTGTAATTCTTGCTTATTTCGTTTTTAATGGTAAGCAATTTCTATTCAGACAAACAGAGATTAAACAGTAAACTAATGATAATCAAAACAATTCTACTTTATTAAACTCACAGTTTCTCTGATATTTCTTTCTGAAGAAGCACCAAAAACAACGGATTGTATATTCAGAGCATTAATAAATTCATAAGCTTCAGGGGCACTAATTGCTCCGGAAGCAAGTGTACTCATTGCCATAAGTTGATATTTTGAAGAATCATTATTTCGAATTGTATCAACATACGCTTCTACCGAAGGGGACATAAGGTAACCTATCTTATTAATAGAACTGCATATAACAACCTCCTCTATTCCCCACTCAGATAGTTTTTGCTTCAAATAAGGCATATTTTGAGTAATAAGCCCCGGAATCAATTTATATTTCTTACGAACATAGTCGCAATATGCTTCAAATATATCTTTTGTTCCATATCCAAGAAGAAGATCTGTTATGATGTTTTGCAGGAATAACACTTTAACATTTAATCCCTTAAACATTTTTACTTCGGCATCTATCAACATCTGCATCATCTTTATAGGGTCTTTTCCTAATACTGCCATTCCTCCTTTGGCAATCATAGACAATGCTCCTACTGCTGAGTTATTAGAAAATATTACTTCATTGATTGCAGGAAATATCCCTTTTTCTGCAACCAGATTTGCATATTTGTGTGGATAAGGAATTGAAGGATACCATACGATATCATTATATTTTGATTTATTCTGACGAAAATATTCGCATATATCTTTTGCGCGATCATTACTATTAAGCATAACAGCTCCAATGCCATTTTTGAAAGCAAGATCATATACTTTGTAGATATTCTTTATGTCATGAAATTTTTCGGAAAGTTGTTGAGCTTTCTCTTGTGACATGTGATTAATCCCGAAAAACTGATTATCCCCAAAGATGACTTTATCTATTCTTTCCATATTTAATCTTGTTTATTTTTATTATCATAGTCATTGAACATGTCGTGCACCAAACGTTGCGTATTATATCCGTCTTCAAATGTACATTGGGTAGCTCCAACAATCTTACCATCTAAAACACTGTCAGCAAAATGATATAATTGTCTAGTAAATTCATTTCCTCGAACGTAGAAAGGAACAGGTTTAAAGATGTCTGTGATGTATATAGTATTCCAACCTTTTCTATAATCATGATCTGAGACAGGTTCATTTAAAAATATCTTCATTTCGTACTGGTCTACCAGTAATTTTCCATTTGTACCAAATATTTCAATTTTGTTACTAGGTTTTCTATAACTCGAATCACTCCAATTCACGTATAATGTCCCAACACACCCATTATCGTATGCTAAAGTACTTGAAACCATATCCTCCACATGCTTCGAATATATTTGGTTCATGCTGGTACCAATAACTTTATTTGGAACGCCTATTATATAATTAATAAGGTCTAACACGTGGACAGCCATTTCATAAACAGCCCCGCCACCACTCTCTCTTTTACCACGCCAGCTCTCACCTGTTTCGGGTTTTGAAATAGTGCAACTGAACATTTCCGATTTAAACCTTACAATATCACCGAGTAAGCCTTCTTTTACATATTCTCGCGCTGTTGTGAACATATCATTAAAGCGGTTTACATACCCAACTTGATTAATTAAGCCTTTTTTGTTGAACATTTCTTGTAGTTCATTAGCCTCTTCGGTGGAAAGAGTAAAGGGTTTTTCGCAAAAAACATTAATTCCCTTCTCACAAGCATATTTACATATTGCATAGTGATAATTAGGTGGGGTACAGACGATAATAGCATCCGGCATTGTTTTATCAATCAACCCCTTGTAGTCTGTAAATACTTGAAGCGATGGTATGTATTTTTTCAATAAGTCCAATGTAATTTTTGAAGTATCGGAAACTGATACAATATTTACATTAGGGTGTGAATTGATAATAGAGAAATGGGTAATACCCATTCGCCCCATTCCGATAATAGATAATTTTATTTCTTTCATTGTGAATTTATTAAAAACACAGAATTATTTATTGGATTATTTCTTTTACGAAATCTATAATATTCCGCCTACGAGGTATTACATCTGAAGGCAACATCTGCTTGTATTTTTCGATTATTTCATTATTGACTACAGACGAGTTATCGCATACGATTGTATTCTCTTGGTTGAAATATCCGCTTTTAAATATATTCCTGTTATTCGTTATTATTTTTGTTCCACAGCTCACAGCCTCAAAGCATCTCATAGTAATACCACTTTGTTTGGGATGAGCAAAATCAAGCGTGTACTTTGATTTATATAATACATCTACATATTGGTCATACGACAATGTTTTAAGATGTATATATCGTCGTAGTTTAATGTACGTAAACGGATGTCTGATAAAATTCAGAGCCATTGTTACATAATTACTTTCATGTAGATATACGTATGAATTCTCGGGCTGGAACAGATGTAATATTTTATTGGTATATGACAAGCGTTCGGAATGTATCTTTTGTATTACAGATATATCATATACTCTTTCTACATTTTTCTCCTGCTTTTCTATTGCAGAAAACAATTCTATTATTTTGACATCATAGCTCTTTGCATCATGATAATCAAACGTATAAAAATTATCGACCAAGCGATACCAAGAGAGTGATAAAGGATGAAAGGCAAAAGAATCGAAATTATAACCAACTATACATGAACACTTTTTATATATTTCATCTATCAGTTTTTTATCTATTCCGTATCCTTTCAAAATGATACAGATATCATATCTTTCGTCTTGAAGGAAGTGGCGAGTTATATGATTGTATGTTTTTCTATATAACGTTTTAGTTATGCCTATTTTCCACAGAACTTTTGTGAATAAATTATCCGGATAACGATCATTGCAAATTCTCACATCATAACCACATTCGTTCAATCCGGATATTATCTGATTGCCCATCGAATAAAAACTCAATGGCATGATGAGTAAACACCTCTTTTTCATTTTATTTATATTGTTAGTAAGGTGCTGATAAAGGATTGTATAGAAAATTCATCGAAACGAACGTCCCTATCTTTTATAGGTTCTTGTATAAATTCTTTGATACCATCGAAGTTCAATTCGTCAAAAACAAAGAAGCGGTTGGAAGAATAAAATGACTCACCAATAGCACGCTTGTTATTCGTAATGATCTTTTTCCCTGCGCACATATTTTCGATGAATCTCATTGTGTATCCAGACTGTTTATGATTGGCAAAGTCGAATGTCGCTATTGAATATTGTAGTAAATGAATAAAATGAGATCGAGAAATGCTTCTTAGCTTAAGTCCTCTAGGGATAAAACCTTTAATCAATAATTGAATTATTACAACAGGTGTACACTTAATATACTTCTTGAAGCGAATATCGTTTTCTTTACAATATCTTTCGAATGCCTGAATAGCCCTATACCGGTCTGGTTTAACCAAATTTCCTACCATATATACATCAGTATCCGGCTCTACAATAGGGAGATTCTGAAAGTCTCTTACACAAAACAACGGTAGATAGTTCAGTCCATAGTTTTCAGCATCTGTCGGATCGAAGGTGTAAACCTTATCAAAATACGGAATGTAAGGAACATAATTTACAAGAGGCGACAAAGCATCCCATGTGTATAATATAAATTTCGACTCGGGATGATCATCTTTAAGTTCTAAGAAGTTAGACATAGAGATCGTGTGTACTTGCAAAAAAATAATATAATCATATTTTTCTTTTTTTTCCTGTCTTATCATTAGAGAATGATACCGATCAAGTTTGTCTATGTATGACGAAGGCGAGAGCGTACGAAGAATCTTGTCTTTTGTTTTACGTAATTCTACAGGATAGAAAGTAACCGTATGCCCTTGAAACTCCATCTCATCTGTAAGTGCCTTTATGTAATTATGATAAGGTAGCCCGATGAAAAGTATTTTGCTCATAATTTATTTTTAAATTTTTGACGATGTAAATAGATATAAGTTCCACCGAAAAGAGTTGGTAAAAAATATGAGATATTCTTTATGTAAACCATAACCGTCAAGTCGAAAAGCTTCATAGAACCTGTTATAGCGATTATTGCTATAGCAGAAAATACTCCTACAAGTCCAGATATTAGCAATGGAGTGAAGTTTTTCCATGCATTTAAAGTAGCAGATACCGAGTAGTATAATAATTGTGACATTAAACCCGGAATCAAAAAAAACACATAGTGAGTATTGCCCGAGTGACTTGGAAATAATATATCTACCAATGGTTGAAGTGCAGTAAGTACGGCAAGAACTACACATATACCATATCCCATCAGGACTAATGTATAATTACGTACATGCCGCCTGAATTCTGCCATTAATCCATTTTCATATGAATAAATGATATTGGGAAGGAAAAGGTAATTAATGGACGTTGGGACTAAAACAAATAAAGAAGAGAATATAAAAACAAGATAAAAATTACCTAATTCTTCCACATTCAGTATATATGCTATAGACCAACGTTCGATCTGAATATTGACAATTGTAAATATTCCAATCATAAATGGGACAAATCCTAACGATAGAATATATTTAATTTCCTTTCTGTCAAAACATATTTTATCCGGTCTTAAGCTTTTATGCATTAATAATGCCAGGACAACAAAAACTATAGGTTGCATCATAATACTAATGATACCTCCCATAATGCCATAAAGATAGACAAGAGGAATTAAGGCTATAGATATAATACCTGAGATGAGATTTCTGATATTAATATCTTTAATCATCTTTTTCACCGTCATAGTATTTGTCAGCCAAGTAGATATCAAAGAAAATAGGCCTGCAATGAACGTTAAAATCAGATACCGGGGGCTGATCAGTAATTCAATATCTAATACGCTTAATATAATCCATATAAGCAATAAGGCTAATGCAATGACACCAAAAAGGCTAAAAAGAATATTATTAACCTTCGTTTGATCACTGGTCTTCTTATAAGCAAAAACCCTATATCCACCGTTTAGGAACCCAAACTGTAAGAGTCCAATAAACATTATACATGTTTGAATGAGGCTGATTATACCCAGTTCTCTCATATCCATAACACGCATAAATACCATAGAACGGATAAAGTTGATGGCAGAAGTAAATAAATTTATTAGAATAAATAAGGAACTTGAACTAAATATAATCCGCTTTATTGCTTTGATATTTATTGACATTTTGATCTAAATAGGTGCTTTTAGTTTCAGTATAATTAAACAAATCATTCCGAAACAAGCTTTTTTATAAAAGAGCTTAAGTAAAATTCTTCAAATCTGGCAGACGGATCAGATAATGGTGTCCTCAGAAATTCTTTTACACCATTAAAATCTAAATCATCGTAAACAAAAAATCTGTCAGGAGAGTAAAAAGACTCATTTAAAACATTCCGATTGTTCGTGATGATTTTCTTTCCGGCACACAAATTCTCCATCACTCTCATCGTGTAGCCATCTTGTACGTGGTTTGCAAAATCAAATACGGTTGATGAGCGTTGCATCATGTCGATAAATGTATTATTGCTAATTGATGATGTATGAAGATACTTGAGAGACTTCCCTTGCAGCAAAACTTTTATATTTTTACGTAGCGTTCCTTTTAGATACCAGTTGAAACTGATTTGTTCTTTTTTGCTATATTCTTCAAATTGCTTAATCGCATCATACCGTCTGAAATTAGCTAAGTTCCCGACCATATATACATTATTCCATTCGACTTCGTTTTGCTTTAGATTCTGAAACTTCCGTACGCAAAAGAGTGGTAAATAGTTTATGCCATATTGTATCGCATCTTGTCTATCGAAAGTGTATGCTTTATCAAAACAGCCCAAGTAATCAGATATATTGATCCCCTTTCTTATATATCCATTGGCTGCATCCCATAAATACAATATAAATTTTGCCTGCGGATGATCATTTCTTAAGTTTTGTAAGCAATCGAAAGAGAAAAATGGTAATAACAAAAATACAATGTCATATTTATTGTCTTTTTCTTTTACAACAATTTCCTGATGTCTCGAATGCTGCACTTCCTTATCCCATTTCTTAGAAATCAGATTTCTTAGTTTCGTAGCCGGAGAAAATGATACAACATTATAAAATGTGACATCATATCCGGATAACTGAAACTCTTCTATCATTTCTCGCGTATATATTTGATAGTCCCAACCGATGAACAATAGTTTTTTCATAACAATTAATTATTTATTGTCTTTGCATCCAGTCCCGAATAAACGAAAAGTAAAAAAAACGGAGTCATAGCCAAAGGCTCAGAGCTTAGAGATAAAATCAGTAGAATTGCCATTAACCAGCGATTCTTGTATAAGATATTCTGTCTTATTAATGCCCATAAGTACCACAAAGAAAACGGGATTCCCCATATGTACATTAGACTTATTATGCCATTTGTTGTTCCGCTATCTTTCGTTTTTGAACCACTCAATTTACCTTGCCAAGCAATCTTACTTCTCATTTGCTTAAATCGATCGGTATTCGCACCAATCCCAATCACAGGATTCTCGGCTGCAATGCTCAATCCGGCAATTACATCGGCCTGACGAACAAAAAAAGATCCAGACTGAGCTCCGGCGACTTTTTCTTCAACATTTACAGACACAATATTATTCCACACAAAAAAAAGCGCAATGATAGTTGTACAAAGGATAGATACAGAACTGTACAGATTTCGTTCTTTATAAAAGAAGCGAGCCGAAATATATCCCAGAATGATAATGGCGATAAGATATCCTGTAGTAGATTTTGTCAAATAGATAGCCAATAATGTTGCTACAATCCACAATTTCTGTCTGAAATAGAAGATCTGGATTAATAAAAAGATATTAAGATATATTTGAAAAATTCCGGGTTCCCAGAAAAAGCCATAAAGCCTCGAAGATAAACCTTGGATATCCAGTCCTTTATAAAATAGAAAAGCGATATGACTTACTGACCTTTTATCCCCATAACTATCTATAAATGTATACTTTGAAAAAAGATCAGGGGTAAAAGTATAAAGTAAAAAAGAAATCAATCCCAAAACGATGAAAATCTTTAATAAAATAGTAACATCGTTAATCAATGCATTTATTCCTTCATACTTATAATAAGTATAGACAAACAGACCTGCAATAACGCTAGATAATGCGGCTAATGCGGCACTATCAAGATCCCCCCCCAGTATAGTTTGTGATACTATTATTACAAGAAATGTTGTTATGAATAGCCATAATTTTGAGGAAACATATTTTAATGTTATACCATTATTCAATCTGTAAATTTTCAGACCATATCCGGCTATTATCAACAAACATATAGGATTTCGAGGGAACAAATGGTTACCGCCACTGATCATCATCACTAAAAATAACAGGATGATTCCAAACCAATCTCTTCTCTCTATAACAAGTGGACTAGAAGTCATATTTATTTATTAGATAATATCATTCTGATTTTGGTATCGTTGCCATAAACACATGGAGAATCATAGTCTCTATCGGGAAACACACCATATTCTAGACTGATATCCAAGTTGTTTTCTTTAAGAAAGGCTTCCACGCGCTCGCCTAAACTCATAGGTTTGCCTGAACAGCAATTAATTATACCTGAAATATCTTTCTGTGTAATTACAGCTGAAATCTGTAATGCTAACTCTTCAATTTCGATAAAATCATATTTGTTTTTACCCGATGTAAAAGGAAATCTTTTCTTTCCTTCGAGGACGGCTGTTCTGATTTTAGCGAATATAGAATTACTTTTCAAATCATCGCCAACAATATAGTATGCCCTGATCCATTGCAAGATACAGTCATGAGATTTGGCATATAATTGTATGCTACGGCGTAAAGCATCTTTTGCTATTCCATACGGCGATATTGGATAACAAGGTGTGTCCTCTTCAATAGCACCTTCATAATAACCCACTTCATGCATCGTACCCATTACAGCAAGTTGCTTCAATCCACCATCAATCAACGAACACATAAATTTGTAATGGTTTGACACATCTCCCATATGATTAGATGAATTATGTACAAACCCATCGCGCCATGCCATATGTAAACAAACGTCGGGGCTTCCAAGCTCCTCATAAGCATTAAGATATGAACCTGATAAAATATTATATTCTAGCAAAGTGGCACGCTTGTCCACTTCTGTCAATCGAACATCGCAAGCCGTAACTTCATGTCCTTGATCCAATAATTTGCACACGACGTGACGACCAATGTAACCATTGGCTCCGGTAACTAAGATTTTCATATTAAAACGATTTTGTGATTCTAGGAATATTATATGTGTAGAAAGACAGAGAAGAAAGTATTTTAAATAAAATTACCGTCTCTGTCCGTTTTTTCCCAATTCTGAGTATTGGGGTTATAACGTTTTAC
Organism: Dysgonomonas sp. Marseille-Q5470; assembly: GCF_951230145.1. Lineage (NCBI taxonomy): Bacteria > Pseudomonadati > Bacteroidota > Bacteroidia > Bacteroidales > Dysgonomonadaceae > Dysgonomonas > Dysgonomonas sp. Marseille-Q5470. The sequence goes on from NZ_CATNVE010000010.1 coordinate 109,432, forward strand.
GATGCGGGCAGGATTACCTACAACAACGCAATAGTCTGGAATATCCTGTTTAACAAATGAATATGCACCGATGATACAGTTTTTCCCAATTGTGCAGCTTATAATACACACATTACGACCAATCCAGGTTCCGCTACCGATAACAACCTCTCCTGTATATTCTACTTCTTGATCGCGAATAAACCTGTTTATATCATTATATGCATGGGTATTATCTGAAATATACACATTCTCAGCAGCTACAACTCCATCTTCGAGAATAATACTTTGTAGAGCATATATCTCGGAAAATCGACCAATTCGAACCTTATCTTTAATAACAAGTTTTGAATCAGACCGATTTGAAGATACTGCAAGCCACACCTTATCTCCTATCCATAAATTGCTACCGAGATGTATGTGCTGAGGATTCCAAACTTGAGGATCAAAGATGAAAACGTTTTTCCCAAATTGCGCGAAATTATGTTTATTAAGCAAGATGAATATCTTACATCTTAACTTTCGTAATTTTTCGTGTAACATAATATCTTCAGATAAAATTTCCGCTTTTATCGGTCTTTGTCCATTTTTCGGTCTCGGTATTGTAGCGTTTTACTATATAAGCAGGATTACCTACAACGACTGAATAATCAGGAATATTCATTCTGCTAACAAATGCTCCGGCAGCAATAATACTGTGTTTACCTATGGTTGAACCAATAATACAAACATTCCTTCCAATCCAACAGTATTCTCCTATCTCAACAGGATTTACAAGTTTGATCTCCTGTTTGATAAATGGGGTATTTATATCATCATAGGTATGAGTGTTATCAGAAATGTATACATTGTCTGCAACTCGAACCCCTTTGTGCAATATGATAGAAGTGTGTGCAAATATCTCTGACAAACGCCCGATTTTGACTTCATCTTTAAGTACCAAATGAGGATTTTTAGCCTTTGAATGAGATTCTTTTATGACTCCTAACCAAACAAAAGACTCGATAGAACATCTCTGATTGATATAAATACGAGCCGGATTCATAACCCGAGGTTTAGTTATAGTTGTACCTTTACCTAGCGATCCGAAAAAAGGTCGCCAAATAGTTCTATATATAAAACTATTAATCTTTATAATTCCAAAATGATATATATCAAATAAATTCGTTGTCATAAATATGTTGAGTTGTAAATATGTATTTGAATTTTATTTTTCATTATACATGCTTTCGTAATATTTTTGATATTCTCCGGAAGTGACGTTATCCATCCATTCCTTATTATCAAGATACCAACGCACTGTAATCTCTATGCCTTCTTCAAATTGCAGACTAGGCTCCCACCCGAGCTCGCGCTTGAGCTTACTTGAATCAATAGCATAACGTAAATCATGTCCTTTACGATCGGTTACGTATGTAATCAGATCCAGAGAATGATCTTCGGCATTACCCAATAAACGATCGACAGTCTTAATAATAACCTTGATTATATCTATATTTTTCCACTCATTAAAACCTCCTATATTATAGGTTTCAGCATTTTTTCCATGATGGAATATAACATCAATAGCACGGGCATGATCCACAACATAGAGCCAGTCACGTACATTTTCGCCTTTTCCGTATACAGGTAGTGGCTTCCGGTGAATAATATTATTGATAAATAAAGGAATTAACTTCTCCGGAAATTGATAAGGACCGTAATTGTTAGAGCAGTTTGTTACTATTACGGGCATGCCATAAGTATCGTGAAATGCACGGACAAAATGATCGCTACTAGCTTTGGATGCTGAATATGGACTATGAGGATCATACTTGGTCTCTTCTGTAAACAGTGTATCGTCAAACATCAGAGCACCATATACTTCGTCGGTAGAGATATGATAAAACTGCTTACCCTCATAACCTTCGGGCAATGTTTCCCAATATAATTTTGCCGCTTGCAGGAAGGTAAGAGTACCCATCACATTAGTACGAGCAAAAGTAAATGGATCTTTGATTGAGCGATCAACATGACTTTCAGCAGCCAAATGAATAATACCATCTACGTTATATTGCTTTAATAGCTGCATAACGAAATCGAAGTTGCAAATATCTCCTTTTATGAACGTATAGTTGGATTTATCTTCTATATCCTTGAGGTTAGACAAATTGCCGGCATAGGTCAGGTTATCGAGATTGATAATATGGTATTCGGGATATTTGTTCACAAACAGACGAACAACGTGTGAACCTATAAAACCAGCCCCTCCGGTAATTATAATATTTTTCATTTTTATAATCAATTGATTGTTTGTTAAAATAATATACTATCAGGATAGGTATATTTATATACTTACGGATGTCTCGGTATAGTAATCGATGTTGTAATCAAATAGTTCAGTTGCATCCTTGAGAAATGGGTGCCGAGTATCCTTTTCAGAAAGAATTATATCTTCAGGAGCTACAATCCAATCGATACCAATCTCCGGGTCATTCCATGCAATAGCCCCCTCCGATTGCGGTGAATAAGAATTATCACATTTATACTGAAATACAGCTTCATTGCTGAGTACGACAAAACCATGAGCAAAACCACGAGGAATAAATAGCTGACGGTGGTTCTCACCCGATAGTTTCACAGCAACATGTTTACCAAATGTAGGCGAATTGCGGCGTATATCTACCGCCACATCCAATACTTCTCCTTCGATGACACGTACCAACTTACTCTGTGCAAAGGGTGGTTTTTGAAAATGCAATCCCCTTAAAACTCCGTAACACGATTTAGACTCATTGTCCTGCACAAAACGCACTGTGCGAATGGATGTATTAAATTCAGTCTGATTGTAGCTTTCAAAAAAGTATCCCCTGTCATCTCCGAATATCTTCGGTTCTAGGATCACTACATCTTTTATTTGAGTTGTTATAATATTCACCATTGCTTATTGTTCTATTTCTTCTATCATTTTCAGTAGATATTGCCCGTATTGATTTTTGATCATTGGTACAGCCAGAGTACACATCTGTTCTTGGTTAATCCATCCTTTTTGCAAAGCAATACTCTCAAGGCAAGCAATCTTCAAGCCTTGTCGTTTTTCTATAACCTCAACGAAAATAGATGCTTCGGCTAATGAATCGTGAGTACCGGTATCGAACCAAGCAAAACCACGCCCCAGAGTCTTTACTTTAAGGCTTTTATCTTGAAGGAACTTTTGATTAACAGTCGTGATTTCCAACTCTCCACGAGCAGATGGCTTAATATTTTTTGCGACGTCTACCACCTTGTTTGGATAAAAGTAGAGTCCTACAACCGCATAATTAGATTTAGGCTTCTGAGGTTTTTCTTCAATAGAGAGACAATTACCCTCTGAATCAAATTCGGCAACACCGTATCGTTCCGGATCATCAACCCGATATCCAAATACTGTAGCAATACCTTCATCCTCTGCGTCTCGTACTGCTTCCTTGAGTGATGCGGAGAAACCTGTTCCATGAAAAATATTATCTCCCAGTACCAGACAAGCTGCATCATTTCCGATAAATTCTTCGCCGATAATAAAGGCTTGTGCGAGACCGTCAGGTGAAGGCTGTTCTGCATATTCAAAATGCACACCATAATCTGCCCCATCGCCCAATAAGCGTTTAAATCCGGGTAAATCGACAGGGGTTGATATGATTAATATTTCTCGTATTCCGGCAAGCATCAATACCGATATGGGATAATAAATCATGGGCTTATCATAAATGGGAAGGAGTTGTTTGCTTACACCCTTCGTTATCGGATATAATCTTGTACCCGAGCCACCAGCCAATACTATTCCTTTCATCTTAAAGTTTTTTTTATTAATTTTCTATTATGTGTATATATATAAGTCAGATCGTTATTTATTTCTTTTCTTTGTTTGATTATTGGATCCGTAATAACCATATTGATAGCCATAACGATAGCCATATTTATGGTATCCGATACCACTGGTCGTACCATTCAGGATCAAAGCCATATTCTTGAAACGTTCTTCCTTATAGATGTTATTCAAATCGGAGAGCATGCTTCGTTCTAACAATCCTGCACGAACAACAAAAAGAGTTCTATCTGCAAGCCTTTCAATAATTTGGGTATCTGCTACAATATCTATTGGTGGACAGTCAATAAATATATAATCATATTTACTACGCATATCGTTTATCAATGTTTCTAAACGTTCGTCAAATAGTAATTCTGTAGGATTCGGAGGAATGGTGCCCACCGGTAAAATACTAAGATTTGTATATTTCTCGTCGACAATAATTGTATCATATATATTATCGATTTGTTTCCCCAGATAGTCACTCAAACCCTGCTTCGGTGAATTAACAAAAGAGGAAGTAGAAGCATAGCGCAAATCACCATCTATAACCAATACTTTTTTACCTTTTATAGCCAAACTGATAGCCATGTTTATTGTCAGGAATGTCTTACCACTCCCGGGATTAAACGATGTCAAGATAATTACATTCAAATTATCTTTCTTAGCTGTCATAAACTCAAGGTTGGTACGTAAAACACGAAATGCTTCATTGATGACATCTTTATTTTCTTCTTTTACAACCACTTTACTCTCTTCAGGTTGTTTTTTCCAGAATCGCCAGCCACGTTTCTGTGGATAGAAAAGAGGAATTTCTCCGATAAAAGGCAAGATCAGATTATCCAAATCTTTCCGTCCCCGTATTGTAGAATTCGTATTCTCTCGAATAAATATTATCACTACCGGAATAAGGAGACCTAATACAAAGGCAACCAATAATATATTTCTTTTCTGTGGTGCTATCGAGTTCAAATTACCATAAGGAGAGGTTATCATACGTGTATTGTATGCAATAAAGGCCTGAGATAATTCATTTTCTTCGCGTTTCTGTAATAAAAATAAATAAAGAGCTTCTTTTACTTTCTGTTGTCGTCCTACAGAAAGCAAATATTTTGCTTGATCAGGGTTGGCTGCTATTTGAGCTGTTGTTTCTTGTTCGTTGCTCTGTAAATTCTTTGTTTGAGTATTTAAGGTTACAATCAGATTATCTATCGATGAAACAATTGCTTTACGCATAGATTGAAGAGACTGATCTAAATCCACGACTAAAGGATTCTGTTCGCTGCTATTAGAGACCAAATTGTTCCGCTGCAATTGAATGGTATTGTATTCCGTTATTTGATTTTCAACGCTAGCACTCTCGATACCTGAATTTGCAGGAATCAATTGGTTGTTATTTGTAGAAGTCATCAAATGGTTGCGCATATAGCGAGCCATTGATAATCGTGTATTTAAATCCAACATAAGATTACTTGTCTCCCTCGATTGTGCCATATACATGCTGGAGGCGGTTTCTACGTCCGGCACCAAATTTTGTCTTTTGTAAGAAGAGATATCTTCATCCACATCACCCAATTCGCGTTCAATTCCACTCAAACGATCAGTGATAAAGAGGCTGGTACTAACTGTTATAAGGTTCCTGTCTTTCACCCAATTTTCTTTATAAACGGATATTAATGTATTCAATACATCTTCAGCCCGTTGTGTGGAAACATCTTTATACGACAGATCGATAACAGTTGCTTTTTCCTCGCTTAAAGATGCTGTCAGATTCTGTTTGAATAAATCCGTAGCACTATATAAGTTAGTACGGGAAATATATATCAGAGGCATCTCATTTTTAGTGTAATACGAAGTTGGGACTACTATTATTTTCCCTAATGGGGTGTCGATCGTATCATTAAACTTGCCTTTGATTACGTTGTTAGCAATATCCTTATTATCAGATGTAAAGTCAGAGCACTCAAATGTCCCATCAGCCAACAATTTTATAACAAGCTCTGCAGATTCATTATCTGCCAAATCGGCAAAAGAAACTGTGATTGGAAGATCTGGACCGTATAAGACTTTTTTGTAAAAGGAATCTTTAATCTGATAGTTTACATCCAAATGCAACCGCTTTACTGTTTCCAGAATAATAGAGGGTGACTGTATAGCGATCAACTCATTATTTACGTTAGTATTGGGTTGAGACAACCCAAAGTCAGCAAACATAGAAGCTACATCACTCGATATGGATTGACTTTTCGAGTCTTCTTTGATAAGTATAGACGCTGAACGAATATATATTGGAGGAGTTGTTAATATATAAAAAGTTGCAATACTAATTGTTATAAAAAGAGATATTACAAACCAACGCCACCTGAAAAGGCATAAGTATAATAAATCTTGTAGACGAATAAGATCTTCCGTCTGTTTCTGCTCTGTTTTATTATGTTGAACTGAAGTCATTTATGTTTATGTTTTCTTTTTATTTAACAATAAGTACAGTGAGTGTAGTTATTAAAGAGGCCACTGACAGCCAAAAAGAAGTGGATATGACATTGTTGCCATTAACGGTTGACTGACGTGCTCGTGTTTTATTAGGTTCCACATAAACTACGTCATTTTGTTGCAGATAATAGACAGGTGAGGCATACATATCATGTCCCGAATTTAGATTCACTTTATAAGGAACCTGCTTACCTGCCGTCTGCCGTAAAACGAGAACATTTTCACGTTTTCCATAAATTGTTAGATCTCCAGCCATTCCCAGGGCATCGAGTAAAGTTATTTTATCTCGTTCTATGTTATACCGTCCTGGAGTACTTACCTCTCCTAAAACTGAAATAGAAAGGTTGGTAAACTCTACAGTCACAACCGGATCTTTGATCAGGTTATTTGATAACAGCTGATTTTTTATATAACTTGCAATCTCTTCTCGAGTCATTCCATCAACATGTATTTTGCCTAATACCGGAAAATCGATTTCGCCCGATGAGCTTACTGTATAACTTGATATTTGCTGATTTTGATTCAGTGATGGGCTTTGCGACTGTCCTACACGATGTGCCACGATAGGCAAGTTAAATAGTTCTGCTAATTGGGAGTCCTTGCTACTTATCACTATTGATATCTTATCATCTGTCTTTATTGTTATTTTTATCGGGTTCAGTATTTCCCCCGGTACACCTTGCTGTAAGTCTTGAAAGTAGCTAATATTTTGTGTTGATCCACAAGAATTTAAGATGATGGAAGCCATCAACACAAATAAGAAATGTTTTATTCTCATAATTTATAAATGGATTGTTTTTTGAGATTATTGTCTGTTTCGACTATAGAGAGCTTTAGTTCGTGCCTTTTTATTTTGAATGCCAGCCACATATTACCCAGCATCCATAAAATGATGTTGATAATCAAAAGTAGGCTTACGTCAACATATTGCGATAGGATGATATTATACAAAGTAAATATTAACGATACTGAAATTATAATTATCATTGCTGCTCGCTGACAGATTCCTGCCGCCAGAAGCTTATGATGTATATGACTTTTGTCTGGCATAAAAGGATGCTTTTTCATACGTATGCGACTTATAAAAACTCGCATTACATCAAAGCAGGGAATTATTAAAGGAGCAAATGCCAATACAGCAGGATTGAACGAAGCTGTAATATCTACGGGTTGATTTAATATCTTTATACTAAGAATACATAAAATGATTCCTATTGTCAAGCTACCAGTATCTCCCATGAATATTTTCTTCCCATGATTAACATTGCCAAAGACGTTGTAATAAAAAAATGGAATGAGAGCTCCCAATGCAGCAAAAGCCAGCATCGCAAAAAGCCACTGTTCGAGGTAGATATAAATTAGTCCGTAAAAGAGCAAAGCTGCTCCACTCAGTCCGGAAGCCAGACCGTCAATACCATCAATAAGATTGATTGAGTTGATAACAAATACAATGACTAAAATAGTTAAAGGATATCCTATCCATTCTGACAATCCGTAAATGCCACATATACCATACAAATTATTTATCCATACTCCTCCGGCAATTAATATAACGCCACATAATATCTGAATAATAAATTTAGTACGATAACGAACACCGATCAAGTCATCCGCAATTCCGACTAAATAGAGTATTGTGCTGGCGCAGAAGCCAAACAGTAATTCAGGCACGTTACTCCCTTCTTGCTTAAGAATATCCGGTTCCCCTAAAATAAAATCAAGACCAAGCAATAAAGAAATAGAAAAGAAGATAGCAGGATTGAAAGCTAGGCCTCCAAGCCTGGGGATCATTCCATGATGAATTTTTCTCTCATCCGGTAGGTCAAACAACTTTTTTCGAAAAGCAATAAGCAGAATATTTGGAATTAGTATCCATGCAAAGAACATGCAAAGAAAGAAAACCAAACCGATATTTATAATCCAGTAATACATTCTATGAAAATTAAAATTAGATTAGTTAATTATTCCACCTTATGATATAACTTCAATCAGGTCAGTTTCTATCTCGGCAGTTACAACAGCAGCAATACCTTGTATAAGAACTACCACTCGCCTACTTCGCACACCTTTCACTTTCACAAAAACACCTTCAACACCATCAAAAGGACCACCAAGTACCCGTACCAAAGTTCCTTTTCTCAAATCGACTTCCTCTGGTTTTAGGTAAGTCATTTTTTCGTGGCAAATACTCGCTACAGCAATGAAGCGTTTCATTTGATCATCAGGAACTATAATTTTTTCTTTACTCCTCGAGTCGATAATGTACTGAAGGTATTCGGTTTTTGACTTGACCTGTTTAATAGCTGTTGGCGTGGCGTGAACAAAGATCAGATTCGTAATAGCAGGAACCAGTTCTCTCACTTTACGACCATTTTTCATAGTGAGTGTATAATGCATAGGAATAAAACTCCGAATGCATTCCTTATCCAATAGTTTTTTTGTATCCATTTCTTTGCGGAATATCGCACGCATAGCGTACCAACTCGGAATCTCTTGCTTGTACATAAGAATGAATAGTGTGCTATTATCTGGAACTTTATAAGGTTTTATTTCAGATATGAGCATAGCTCTGGTTCCATGAAATATTACAATATAATGTATTCCAATTAGTTATAGATATAAAGTGTATAATACAGCAGATTTTTTATTTATTTACAACACACTTATGTGTTAAATAAAAATTCTCAATAAGTAGTTATGATCTCGCTGTATGCACATCTCTTGCTAAGAGATATGTTTTTATTGTATTAGATTATTTATCAAGTATATACGCAAACGGATAGAAAGCTTTCACTAAACATTTTTATATTTTAAATAATTTCCTTAAAAAAAGCTTCAGAACTATCTTCTTGTTTTCAATATTTTGTATACTTTTGCAGCATTAAACATATCTCTTAGCAAGAGACATCTACATTTAAGAATCATTTTAATACTACAATAGAGATTTAAGTATCATATTGTTAGCCCTATCTATTATAGATGTATCTAATGCTGCTAGATAGATCTGTGTGGTTACTTCTGAATCATGCCCCATTCCTTCACTTATTACCGTAACAGGAATATTCTTACTTTTTGCTATACTAGCCCATGAATGACGAGCCACATACATAGTTAAAGGAATAGATAGTCCTAATTTACTTCCAATAATTTTCAAATTACGGTTTATAAGGCAAGACGCATTCTTGTATTGACTTCTTTCATCTTTCTCGGCACTTTTAATAATGGGGAGTAAGTATGAAGACTCATTAGGAGGATACTTATCTACAATATCCTGCATACACTGCTCCCATTTAATAAATAGTTGCTGACCTGTTTTTTTTCTACGATAAGACAGCACTCCTCCACTAAGATCTTTCTTCTTGAGGTAAGCCATATCTACAAACGACATTCCTCTTGTGTAGAAACTAAATAGAAACATATCACGCACATAATCCAATGTTGGGTAAGGAGCCAGATCCAAATCTCTGATTTGCTTAATGACTTTAAAAGAGACTGCTCTTTTAATCGTTTTTTCAATGCCGGTATATACATATCTGAATGGATATTTCTGTTCTGTCAAACCTTTCTCCACACTACGATTATACACAGCTCGAAGTATCCTCATATAAAATGATGAACTATTCTGACTTACACCATTAGATCTTAGGTAAGCCTCATACTCTGTCATTAGCTCCGAATTAATGTCGTAAGGATATAAATCCTTTCCATTTCTAAAATGCATAAAACTATTTAAGGTAGTTTTATATGTCTCACTGGTTCTAATTCTACCAAATTGTTTGAGTCGGACAATCAACTGCTGCATAAAGACAAAAAAGGAAGTTCCTCGAATCTGCTTTTCAAAACTTGAGACAACTTCATCTACCGTATAAGAAACTCCTCTTTTACTAAATACGTCTATAATATTTGCAAGCCTTTCTGTATCCCATACTATCTTTTCTTCTATAGACAGGAGATAATTCTTTCTATTTTCATCAAACAGAGGCAGGATAATATTTGCACCACGTTTGTTCCACTCACCAGGAAAGATTTTATAATCTGTATTTATCTGCCTGGTTACTCGATTATGAATAAGTTGATAATAGAGCGCACCTTCCCTATTTTCGACAATGGAAGGTCTGATTTTCACTTTTACTGATGTCATGATTTACTAATTGAAAACTAATTATTTATATTACTTTGCTTTGTTTTCTTTCAACAAATATGAATAGGCAGAAATTTAATCGCCTATTGACTTGGATCCCAATAATAGAATCTTAGTATATTTCTATACTATCAGATATACCTATTTGAGACTTGTCATATTTCACCAAAAGACACTGTTCACATATTGGAAAAGGAAATTTTGCTATTTTCCTCATCCAAAAATGTATAGGATGAAAACTTTTGGTTTCTTTTTTATAACGCTCCTCACAGTTTAGCTTTTAATTGAATTTGAAGGATAGTTTAAATTCGCGATTGGCATACTGTTGCGATTATGTTTCTTGAAGGCAGTTCTTCTTACTGTTCTTACTATATCTTTGCTTACTCCGATAATAATTCTATACATTTATAAAAGTCTTTTTGATGTCTCTATAACTGAAATCTCTTTCAATTTGTAAAACATTAGGTACAATATAATTTCGAAGAAACGGTACTCATTCAATCTTATTTATACATCTCTAAATTTATAATCAAACATAATCTCTGATTTTTTAAGATTAAACCGTAAGTCAAAAGGCTTTTTACAAGCCTTCAGAACAGCTTTTTTTCGAATCGCAAATTTAATACATTCCCTTGTCTGGATGGTTTATTTTTGGCTTTTTAAGATTTCTTTTTGAGGCCTATCGGTAAGTTTGTATTCATTTTTTAGCATCTCACATGTCTTTGCGGCTCGTTTACATAATTGTTGTTAAGGATGATTAATTTTCATTTACCATTAATCATTAATTGTTTTTGAAAATAGGAAATGCTCATTTTGGAGTATAGTGTAGTTTTCTTATTTGTATATGTAAAAGTACCCTCCTCCACCCATCATTTTTATTACAGAAAAGTCCGGTGTTTTTCAAAAAACACTTTAGCTCCAATTTCAGGATTCTTATCCATACTTACATCAATTATCAGTTCGTGTAATAGCTTGTCATCTAATTTAAAATTCTCAAAAAAAGCAGCAATTTCGGGCTTGTCTTCTTTAAACCCGCGCCGAGATATAACCTGAATATTATCTGTAGGATATATACCTTTTGGATCACTCAATTTTTTGAGTTCGAATTCAGTCCACATAAAATGTGGTTTCCAACCTGTTATTACAATCCATTCTTTATTTTTCTCTGCCTTTTTCAAGGCTGTTATCATAGACGTTTCGGAAGAGGAAATCTGAGAGTAATCGAGATTATAAGCGGTTATTGCTTTTTCTGTATTAGCATGGATTCCTGCTCCTGAAGCAATGCCATAGATTTTCTTGTCAAACTTGTCTTTATTTTCATTCAACTCTTCTATAGACTCTATATTAACGTAGGCAGGAACAACAAGCCCGGTTATACCATCGTCAAAAACAGTTCCTAATACATCTAGTTTATGCCCGTATTTAGCCCAATAATCTTTTTGTGTATGAGGAAGCCATGCATCCATGTATATATCAGCATCACCACGAGATAGAGCTGTATAAATCGGACCTGGTTCTATACGCTTTAAGGTTACCGTATATCCTTTATCCTCTAACATAACCTTTGCCAAATATGTAATAGCGATACCCTCCGCCCAGTTGGGGTATAATATCAGTACATCTTGTTTATGACGAGGCTCACAAGATGTAAGACCGAGCAATAAGACTGAGAGTAGAATGTATATTATCTTATTCATTTCTGTTCCTCCTTTTCTTTTCCTAAAAGCTGTGTCATTCTATCTAATATAATCGCTAGTATTACAATACAAAGCCCTGCTTCGAAACCTAAAGCAACATCGGCCTGCTGAATACCTGCATATACACTTTCGCCCAGTCCTCCGGCTCCTACCATTGAGGCAATAACGACCATCGATAGAGACAACATAATTACCTGATTAATACCAGCCAAAATAGTCGTCATGGCTAATGGCATCTGGACTTTGAACAAAGTCTGACGTCTTGTACAACCAAAGGCAACAGAAGCTTCTACAACCTCTTTCGGTACACTCTTTATTCCCAGAGCTGTCATCCTAACAGCCGGAGGCAATGAAAAAATAACCGTGGCCAAAACACCCGGCACATTACCTACCGAAAAGAATAAAATTGCCGGAATCAAATAAACAAAAGCGGGCATTGTTTGCATAAAGTCTAGTAATGGGCGAATTATAGCATAGGCTTTTTTATTGTATGCGCACCATATACCTAGAGGTATGCCAATCATCAACACAATAAGCGTCGCTACCAATACCAGGATAAATGTATCCATTGTTTGTTCCCAAAAGCCCATCCAGTAAATAAGCAGGAGCCCTAACACACAAAAGAGTGGGAATCCTATCAGTGTTGCTATATTGTTTTGCCAGGATTTATGATTTCCTAAAGATTTCTTTTTAATAATAAAAGCGATCAGTGCCACAATAGCAATAATCATGTAGAACGGAACATAACCAAGAAATTCTTGTAATACATCAACGCTATTATCTATCATAATGGTTATCTGACGAAAGAGCGGTGCTGCTGTATCTGACAACCAATCTACAAAACGTTCTATATACTTACCTATATCTAGTTTATTCATATTTAACTTGCATTTTCTATTATTTCTTTAACAGCTTCTTCGTCATATCCTGTAACCATAGCTACTAGATCAGAATATCTTATACAGCCTATTAGCCTCTCATTACAGTCAACTACAGCCAAAGGATATTTTTGATTTATAAACAATGGGAGCATATCCGATACAGAGTGATCTTCCATTACTTTAGGAATATCCATCAATATAGATTCCAATCCCTTTTCTCCGGCAGCAATTTTACGTTCAACATCTTTTTTTCTTACATAGCCCTTAAACTTGTTATCCTCGCTTATAACTGCCACAAATCGTAAAGTGTGACGCTCCATCAACCTCAATGCCGATGCCAAACCATCCTTACCTAACTGCACTCTTGCTCTAAATGGTTCCATTATTGTAGAAGCTGTTATAATTTTAGATAAATCAACATTTCCGATAAAAGCTTTTACATAATCATCAGCAGGGTTCATCAAGATATCCTCCGGGCTACCTTGCTGAACAATCACCCCATCTTTCATAATCGCAATAGTGTTTCCTAACTTTAAAGCCTCATCAAGATCGTGTGTAATAAAGATGATGGTCTTTTTAAGTTTTTGTTGAATATCCAACAGATCGTCTTGCATTTGTGATCTGATCAGTGGGTCTAATGCACTAAAGGCTTCATCCATTAAAAGAATCTGAGAATCGGTTGCTATGGCTCGGGCAATTCCAACACGCTGCTGCATTCCGCCACTCAGTTGATAAGGGTATTCATTCTCATAGCCCGACAGACCAACTATATTTATTATTTCTTTTGCTTTCTCATAACGCTCTTTCAGATTTATATTCTGAATCTCGAGGCCAAAAGCAACATTGTCTATTATTGTCTTATGAGGCAAAAGTCCAAAATTCTGAAACACCATTCCTACTTTTTTTCTGCGAAGATTCAACAACTTAGATTTATTCATTTTTGTTATATCTTCTCTATCGATAGAAATGCTACCTGATGTAGGTACATTCAACATATTGAAGCACCTGAGCAAGGACGATTTTCCACTACCCGACAAACCCATTACAACAAATATTTCGCCTTCTTTAATCGAAAGACTTACATTATTCACTGCAATTGTACACTTTGTTCTTTGGTGAATTTCTTTTTTTGATTTTCCGCTTTTCAGCATTCTTAGAGCTTGCTTCTTGGCTGTTCCAAATATCAGAAACAAGTTCTTCATTTCTATTTTATTCATATTTATTATTGATTAAAATAATATCCTATATTTATATTAAAGCGACTATTCCATCTGGCATTTGCAGTCCCTTTACCTAGACCTTCTACAAAGTTAGATGTCAGCCACGGTTGATTTTTACCCAAAGCGAAATCAACATAGGTATATATGGGCCCCATAAAGACAAGTGCTCCGGGAATAAGGTGTTGTGTATTAAAATATTCTTTTTTGTATTTATCTACTATCGAATAGTCTATATATGGTTGTATATATTTTATAAATTTTCTGTTAATAGGTATCATATATGCTAATCCTAGAACATAAATATTTCCTTTCGTAGCCACATCATAAGCTGCACCATAAGCAGCCATCTGGAGGATGTCCAGTTTTTCTTTATTATTACCCTGAGCATTATAATTATATGAGATAAACTCTCCTTTAAAATTCCATTTATTATAATCAGCGACTATATGTAATGCAGTACTAATTCCCCATTTTCGACTATTAAGCTCTTTATTATATATACTTCCTAGTTGTCCGGAAACGCCGAACTCGATATTTTCATTCAATTTATATCGGGTTCTTAAATTGAATTGATCCAATTCTCTGATATTTGCATCCACCAGGGTATTACCGACATAACCTGTAGTAGGAACGACAGCATAAGAATACCTGCCATTGCCAAATCATTATCCAAAGTATTATCCGAAATAAAACCCTTTGGAGCTGCTTGTCGGAAATAAGCAAAATCAAAACGCCATTGACTTAATTGATATGATAAGCCTATCCCTGTGTTATACGTATCTTCCAATCCCATATAATAGGGAATCTGAAACCACCACGAATGGGACGCAAAATCTCCTATTCCGAAAGGTTTTTGAAATACACCTCCTTTGATATACAGGTTCTGATCAATTTGGTATCCGATATAACCATGATGTAAGAAGTGGGTCTTAGAGTCCGGATAGAAACGATATTGAAAGCTTAAATCAAATCCTGATTTATAGGCATCGGCTGACAAATACCACGTATCGAGTTTTATATAAGTATTTAAAGCTTTATTACTTTTTTCATAATTCTCTACTGATGTGTTAAAACGAATTGCTCCACCCAATTTGAAAAAATCTTCTTTTTCTTGTGCTCTCAGAGAAGATACAAAAATGGTTATAGCGCAAATAAATAATATCCTTTTCATTATCTGACGGATTGATCATAAGAATACCCTCTTTGAAATAATCAAAGAAAATAATCATTTTTGAAATGCTATCTTGCAAAACAAAGGGGGCATAACGCTACTAGTTAAAAGTCAATTTTAAAAGACTCAATACTACATTATGCGATATTAATAAATAGAATCCAGAGCATAGATACGACTGTATACCAAAGAATTTCGGTCTTGATTTTATTAAATAGTCAACTCTAGATTATTAGAAGATTTTCTCCTAACTGCCCACAAAGTTAACAAAAATCTATAATGACAGAAAGGAAATAGATAAATAATCAAAAAACAGGTTTCATTTTGATAGTATAAGTAGGCATATTCTTCAGAAAAGCAAAGAGAGATAATGACTCTTTTTAGTAGTTTTTAATTTTGCTGAAAACTATAAATAAACAGAACTGGCAGAATATAAAATCTTACCAGTTCTCACCTATAAAGATCTATATTTTCAGCTATTTATCCGAGTATAAACCTATACTGTTTCCTTCACTGTCGATGAATGTAGCAAAGTACCCTACCCTTTCGGCTTCAATCTTTGTTTTTGGGATAATTCTTTTCCCTCCGCTTTTCACTACATTATCTAATGATGTTTCGATACTTTCAACAGAGAAACTTATCAAAACCCCATCTTTTGAAGGGTTAAAGTCCGGCGTGTAAGATATAGCTCCGGGACATTTACCTGATTCTTCGGGAAAGAATGCCATTTTCTCATGACCGAAGTCCATAGCGTTAAAACTTATGCCTAGTACCAATTCGTAGAATTTTACAGCTCTATTAAAATCTACAGAAGGAATTTCAAAAAATGCAACTTGCTTTTTCATTTCATTTTTGATTTTTAATGAATAAATATTGACAATACAAAACTAAAAATTGCATTTCCCTTATACTTGGAAAAAAAGGACATCTATCTTTTAAAGAGAAAAGTAGTCGGAATATGGATCACATATCGCAAGATATTCACCCGGAGTATATCCCGAAAAATGTTTGAATTCACTTATCAAATGCGATTGATCGTAAAACTCACAGATGTATGCAAGCTCTGTTAGATTTGTAGAAGGTTTGGTTTGTAAAATATATAGTGCTCGTTGAAAACGAATTACCCTCAGGAATTCTTTAGGATTCAACCCTACATATTCTGTAAAGATACGTTTGAATTGCTTATAACCTAGACAGCTGATACCAGCCAAGGACTCAATTCCTACATGCCCCATATTAACAGCATTTACTGCGGCTTTCATTCGCCTCAAATTATATTCTTTGGAATAAAAATATTGCTTCTTCAAGAATGATTCAATCATTTGGACGCACACTCTATTATCGTATGTATCCAGAAGTAGTTTACCCAGCTCCAATATTTCAATATTGTCGAGTAAGTCAAGCGCAATAGACTGTTCTTTAAATTCGTGCATCGGCTCTTTGAAAAACATGCGTGCTCCAAATGCATGAAACGTAACGCAAATCATATCAGTAATACCTGATTGAATGAGGTTGGAATATGTAGTAGATTGTCCACTAATAAACATCTGAGGTAAAAGACTATTATTGCACTCTATTGACAGAGGGCTTCCCCGATGGAAGAATAGATTGATGTTCCCGGTTGGTATTATACCTTGCACATGATTTGCCGCATTTGCTTTTAAGAACCAATAGTTCTTAATGTAAGGCGACAATTCAATACTTGGCTGTACAACTTCAAAAGAGTCCATCGTACAAAGATAGTTAACCTCAACTTTGATAAATTGTAAAAAAGGGACATTTATAAGCAAACTGAATCTATAAAAGGAAATCGTCAATTTTAAATTTTTCTGATCATTTCAAATTGTTTTCCTTTCACTTCAATATTCTTTGCTTTTATAAAATTTGTCATCGAATCACATGATACATCCGTATTCACAATTTTCAGAATCGAATTTTTATTCAAATTTAAAATCTCTTTTAATAATAGAGATGCAATCCCCTGCCTTCTATATTTTTTGTCAACAGCTATTTGAGTAAGATCTCCCGATATAGGTTCGAAAACACAGTATCCGACTATTCGTCCATCGACAAATACTCCCAAACAAATAAAATCATCAACAGCCCGCTGTATAGATTCAAAACTATTCTGCCACGAAGGAGTAAAATCCCAAAATTCAGTAAACAAATCCAATTGATCGATACTTATCCGTTTAACCGAATATAAAGTATCTGATTCTTTTATAAGATTGCTTATATGCTCATTTGTTTGCATCGCATAATAGAATTCACGAGTTACTTCAAATCCAAGATTTCTGTATACGGAAACAGCTTTCGTATTGTGTTGCAACACTTCTAGCAAATATTGTTTAATCCCGGCTTCTCTTAAAAATGGTATAGAATATTCAAAGACCTGAGTAGCTAAACCTTGTCCTCGATATTCTTTCAGAGTTCCTGTTCCCGTATCGTATGCTGTGCGTATTCCTTTGAAGTCTCCAATTCCATTTAAAGTAAATGCAACTATTTTATCTCCATCAAATGCAGCGAACGATAATTCAGGATCAAATCCTCGCCTTTTAAGCATAGTTTGGAGTTGCACCTTATTGATTTGTACTTCATAGTTAGCAAAAGCTTGATCAAATGCTTCATATATTACGTCGAAGTGTATATCTTTCAATGACTTTACTTTTATTTCTTTCATATCTCACTCAATATAATTTTCACTTTTTCATAACTTCTGCTTTCATATTTGCGGGCATTTTTTCTATAGCATAACGTAAGGCTGTACGAGGCATTACTGATTTATGTTTCATCACATAATCAAACACTCTTTTCTGATAAGTTTCACTTTTTTTCTGTGTTTCGCTCGCTGCTTTCAGCATCCAACCATATCCCTTTTGTACCAAATCATCTTTATCTAAGAGCAATATATAAGCAATTTCAAACACATCATCTAAAAATAGACCTTTACGGGCAGGAATAATCAATGTAACGGCTGCTGCCCGCTTTACCCAACGACTAGAAGATTTTGCCCATTTTTTCAGTTCTGATATATATTCGGGATACATCATCACGAATGTACCGATAGTATGATTACAGAGAGTATCGCAATCAGCCCAGTTATTAACGTAGTTGTGTAACCAATATTCGAAAATCTCAAAATCAGCAGGTTCATATTGTTTATGTAATGATTCTGCCCAAACGCAAGCAACAACCGATTCTTCCAAGTAACCGGACTTCCAAAGGTCTTCACATAAGCCGAATATTTCCTGTTTAGAAAGCCCCTTCATCTGTTTAAGGCTCTCCTTCGCTATTTTAGTGACTTCCCCCATTCGCACACCATGCACCTTAGCAGCTTCCCCTTCTTTGAAAAATCGAGAGCTAGTATTAAGTGTACTTTCATCAATACACATTATCAATGACTGACGAACCTGTTCTACTATATTGTCCATAAAAAATGATAAGCAATTAAACGATACTAGCTATTTGGTCTTTTAATTTCATAAAGAAGATGCTTGCACAAAGGATTCTCTTTTTCTATTTTGGGATGATCAAAATACCCTTGAAGGTGCATACCAATTCGTTTCATTACTTCTTCAGAATCAACATTTAGTATAGAGGTAAATGATACAATCTTATCGAAGTTTAAAATATCAAAGCCATAATTAAGGCATGCTGTTGCAGCCTCAGTAGCTAATCCTCTCTTCCAGAATTCCTTTCTAAACCTCCAACCTATTTCTACACATGGCGTAAAATAAGAGTCAAAAGTAGGGATGGAAAATCCGGTGAATCCAATAAATTCTTCCGTAGATTTTTCCTCGACTACAAACAGTCCAAAATTATGTTTCTCAAAGTGTAACTTAATTCTATCTATAAAATCCAGAGTTTCTGAATAAGATAAAGTCTTAGGAAAAAACCTCATAACATCCTTATCCATATTCATTGCTGCAAACGGCTCAATATCTGAATCTTTCCAATGTCTTAATCTCAACCGATCAGTCGTCAAAATATAATCTGTCATTTTCTCTTTTAATATCAATTGATGATGATAGTTATGCTATTCTTTGAAGACAAAATATCTTTTTTAACTGATATTTATCCACAACAGATTTGTAAAACAAAGTTATCATAATTTTAATCCTTAATATCTTTCATAGTAAAAGAAATAAGTACTTCTTTATTGTAAAGCTACTGCTCCCATACCAACTTAGCCCGCTTCCAATTGCGAGTCCAGTGCTTATCGGTTTTCACATGACCTTTGCGGACGTATTTGAAAACATTATGCATAAATTCCGAAACGGGATATTCTCCAATATTGCGAGAGACAACTCCAACTCGGGGACTATAGGAAAATCAAACATTGATGCATAAAACTTCACTTCTTCCCATGAAAGACATTTATCCATCTGGCGCGCGGCGAAAATAAAATAATGTTCTTCGATACGTTTATACTCAATAGAGTGAAGAGCATAAAGGTTTTCTCCCAAAAGCTCTATATCTCCTAAATCATTCTAAAAACATCTTATTTAAACTTGTATCAAAAAAAGACAGATTATATATAACAGATTCTGAGTAACCCTCTCTTGTAATCTTAGCTATCCATGTAATTACAGATGGACTAGTAACTACATGAGATATATCTATAGATACGTCCGGATATTTGCTCTGTATCTCCACAGAAGACGCTGACAAATCTTTAGTCAATATTGCATATTCTATTTCAAAATGTTTTTTATACGGTTCACTCAGGGATCCTATTCCTGCTATATTTTTAGAATCAGTTAAGTCTAGTAATACTCCATCAGCTTTGACAGGAATGCGGCTACCGTTAATAGTAACAGAGGTTATACCAAGTAAATTGTAATCCGCCTTTTGCTCCGGAGCGTTATCTTCACTGCATGAAAAGAAGGTAAAAACGGTAAGAATTAACACAAAACAGTGACACAAACTAACTTTTATATTTTTCATTAGAATTTATTATTTAGTAGTTAACTTTATATCTATAAATTATTGGATCTTAATCCAAGGTTATTTTTTAAAATCGCACAAAATTAACTATTATTTACTAAATAAACGTGAATTTTAATACAATGTTTCATAGAAACATTTATCATTCATGTAACTTACTGTTAGTGAATTCAAAAGATTATAAATACTAATTTTTAGTATTGTGTTCTCTTCTATATCTTTAATATACCTGTATATTTTTTACAATTGAAAAAACTTGCTGACATACTGTTGTCATAATGGGGTGATACATTTGCATTATAGTCAAATTTTAAAACATCAGAATTATGAAAATTAAACCTTACCTGTCATTTAATGGCAATGCAGAAGAAGCACTTAACTTTTATACAGGAGTATTTAATGGTACTGTCGGAGAAATTTTTCGCTATGGAGAATATCAGGCAATGGAAAGTCCTGCCGAATACAAAGACAAGATAATCCATTCCGACCTTGACTTTAATGGCTGTACTATCAGCATGGCCGATCTTTTACCGGACACAAAGGCTTACTTTGGCTCTCTGGGACATACACTCACTATATTTTGTGACACAGAGGAACAACTGAAAGACATTTATACTAAATTAGGCATCGGTGGGCAAATAAAATGTGAACTTAGCCAACCACCTTATGCCAAACTTTATGCCGAAATTATCGATAAATTTGGCGTACTTTGGGCATTGATTATAGAATAATAAGAGAACATGAATAAAGAGTTAAATCGACTTGATCGCATATCGGCACTACTGGTACAATTACAGTCACGTCCCGTTGTTAAAGCGTCTGAAATGGCAGAACGCTTCGACGTGAGCCTGCGCACAATATATCGTGACATGCATACATTGTCTGAAGCTGGAGTGCCGATATGCGGAAATTCGGGAGTTGGTTATTCTTTAATAGAAGGCTACAGGCTACCTTCGCTCATGTTTACCAAAGAGGAAGCAATTGCTTTCCTCACAGCCGAAAAAATTATCGAGCAACTTACCGATACCCAAAACAGCAACTACTTTCGCCAAGGAATGGATAAGATACGAGCTGCTTTACGATCTGTGGACAAGAAATATCTCCACGATATGGACGACAGTATAGCCGTATATAAAAGTCGGAATGCCGGAGAAAGTCTACCGAATATAATGCAAACGATCTTAAATAGTATAAACGACAAGTTGGTCATAGAAGTAGACTACACGAATGCAGACGAAAGTAAGACCAGAAGAGCATTAGAAGCTGTGGGCATAACCTATTCATACCCTCGCTGGTATTTATCTGCTTGGTGTCACTTACGAAAAAGCTACCGAATATTCAGATTGGATCGTATCGGCAACATAAAAACAACAGAAGATAAACATACAAAAGTTCATCCTGCTCTGGAATCACTCCTCGGATGTGATGATCCTCAATATTTGACCGAAGTTGTTTTACGTACAAGTAAAGAGGTTTCTAAACATTTTGCCGACCGATGCTATTTTATGGGACTGACCGAAGAGAAAGAACTTGCAGACGGACGGATAGAACAAACCTACATGGCTTACTCGCTCGAAGGACTAGCTAGATGGGTGTTGGCAAATGCCGATACAACAACGGTTGTTAAACCCGTTGAAATAAAAGAGATTATTAAACAAATAATTGAAAAATTAGACTTATGAAAATAAATAGCACAGAGATAAAAAATCTCGAACCGATAAAGACAATTGCAATTTCGCATACAGGAGATTATTCAGGTATTGGAAACGTATTTGAGAAAATAGCCGCATGGGCTGGAGCCAATAATCTTTGGGAGGCTTCTCCTAAAATGGCCGGAGTTTATCATGATGATCCAATGAATACCCCTGTCGAAAAATTACGTTCGGAAGCCTGTTTGGAAGATCTTTCGGGCATCGAACCCGAAGATGGGATGAAACGTTATACAATAACTGGTGGCAAGTATTTTGTAATGCAGGTAGAGGTCACAATGACCGAATATGATGAAGCCTGGAAGAAGGTATATGTGGACATTAACGAAAAAGGATATGAATGTGACTCAAGAGACCACTATGAGTTATATGTGAGTTGCGATGGAGATGTTCAAGATCCCAATGCACCATGGATAGTAGAATTACGCATTCCTGTGAAATAAGCACCTTCACAACAAAATAACAATATGTAGAATAGCTGTGTTGTATATGTTTAGCACAGCTATTTTTATATTATCTTTAAAAGATGGAAATAGAAACACCCTTAGTAGATAAAGACTATCTATTATTAAAAACTGAAGGTAAAGGAGCTTGGACTTTTATTGAAATACCTGAAATACCCATGCCTAAAACATCTTTCGGAATGCTAAAAGTAAAGGGAAAGATAGATGATTATGCGTTTTCCAATACACACCTAATGCCTATTGGGAATGGACATGTGGGGTTGGCTGTTAGAGCTGAAATAAGGAAAAAGATAAAAAAGCAAGCAGGTGATATAGTACATATCACTATTTATGAGGATAAAACATCTTTAACAATCCCTCAAGAACTACTTCTGTGTTTGGAATATGAAGATGGAGTTCTTGGAAAATTTGAGATTTATACAGACGGGCAGAAAAAAGCATTTATAAATTGCATTAATTCTGCAAAAACGGAACAAACTAAAGCAGATCGGATTGCCAAAACTATCAGCATGATACAAAAGGGAGAAAAATTTTATTAACCTATAGAACCAATGGAAGGACAAATGCTATTAAGAGATGCGGATATATTCCCATCAGACAAGATTCTTGAAGATGCACTAGGTGAAGGGTTCAACGTATTAGTGTCTTTTCTTGAAGCTGTTACAAACAAAGAATATAGTCTGATTATTGAGTGGAGATACTATAATGATGGTAAAGCATGGCTAGGTAAGGCAGTGTATAAGAAAAAAACTATCTTTTGGCTTTCTGTATGGGAAGGCTTTTTCAAAACGAGCTTCTTTTTTACGGAAAAGCACCTTGAAGCAATTGCAAAACTTGATATTTCGGAAACGATGAAGGATGAATTTGCTAAAGCAAAAACTATTGGGAAACTAATTCCGATGATTTTTGATGTAAATAAAGAGAATCAGCTTGGCGATTTATTGACGGCAGTTCGGTTCAAGAAAAGTCTGAAATAAAGAATCTATAAAGAACTTTTCTCAATCAAAGCATTATCTGATATAACAAAAAAGACTTACAACGAGCTGTAAGTCTTTTTCATTGTAGCGGGACCGAGAATTGAACTCGGGACCTCATGATTATGAAAAATAAAACAACCTATTTTCTGATATTTCATATTTCTACTTTTTGTTTATTAATAATTGATTATCAATAATTTAATTGAATATTTTTTGAGTTTATTTTTGTTATATATATGTATTTTTATCTATATTTGCACGAGTAGTATGTACATAGTATGTACATTTATTTATCTTAAATAAAGGACTTGAATGCTATTAAGGGATAGTTAGTATGTACATTAATAGACACAACCATATGAAAGAAAAAATAGAAACCATTAACCAAAAACAAAAAGACAATGTAAAAATTGCAAGCTTTTTAGATACAAGAAGAGCCAATTATGATGGGTTGTATTTTGTCAGAACTAGGGTTACTTTGGTGAAAAAGCAAAAATATTACCCTACAGGAATAGCTATGACTATTCAAGACTGGCAACGGTTACCTAAAGCTAGAGAATCTAAGCTTGTAGAGGCTAGGCGAAGTATAGAAGCGTCATCACAAGTAATATTTAATGCAGTTAAACAGCTCTGCGAATTTAATGCCTTTAGCTTCGACAGATTAGAAACATTGTTAGGTAGAGGAGATAAACAGAGTGTTAATACAGCTTTTAAACATAAGATTCAGAAACTAATTGATGCAGACAAACTAAATACTGCTGAGTTTTATCAGGGTGCTTTAAATGCTTTCGTTTGTTTCAAATGTGGTAAGTGGTGTAAACGAAAAGAAATGCAGAAATGTAGTAAAGATATTCTAGAATTAACTTTTCACGATATTACTGCTGAACAAATGCAACGATTTGAGAAAGAAGCATTAGAACATGGATATACGAAAACAACTATTGCTATGCGTATGCGTGCCATGCGGACAATTTGCAATATTGCTTTAAGTGATGGTACAATAAGACCGAGTGATTATTGTTTTAAAAAAGGCTCTCAAAAATCATATACCATAAAAAAAACAGGTAGCAGAAAAATAGCATTGACATTGGATGATATTAAAATAATAGCAAATGTTTCTATAAAAGAAAGGAATCGTAAAATGTCAAGAGATTTATTTTTATTTTCTTTCTGGGCTAATGGAATGAATTTTGCCGACCTTATTCGTTTAAAATGGTCTGACTATAGCAGAAAGACAAATGAGTTTACGTTTATTAGAGAGAAGACAAAGAGTACCGCTACGGAGGATCTGTATATATCTTTTCCTTTATTTCCAAAAATGAAAGAAATTATTGAAGAGTGGGGTAATAATATGAATAAAGAGAGTTATGTCTTTTCATTTCTGAAAGGTGATGAGTCATATGCTGATGAAATAAGACTGACAAAGAATATTACTTATGTTGTTAATAGTAATATTAAAAAACTTATCAAGTCTATAAATGATAATTTACCCGAAGAAAAGCATCTTCCTGAAAATGTAAGCACATATGCGGCTCGGCATTCCTATGGGACAATATTGGCTCATAACAGAGTCCCTGAATCTTATATTGGTTTTGCTTTGGGACACTCTAATAAATCAGTAACAGGTTCGTATATTGAAGGATACAGCATAGAAGACAGGCTTCAATATAATTCCTTACTACAGTTTCAATAAATAATTATCTTTGAATAGCCTATATAGTTGAAGAGTAGACCGATATAATAAAATTAGAGTAATCCCCGGTTATAGAAAAATGAGCTTATATTATATAATTATTATGAGCAAATACGATAGCTTCTGTAATATTTTTTACATTAAGTTTTTGATAAATATTTTTCTTATGAAATTTAATTGTATTTATATTAAGATAAATTGTTTCAGCTATTTGTTTATTTGATAAACCTTGTGCAGAAAGCTTAAGTATAACGTTTTCTATCTTTGATAGGGAAACAACTTCGGTCGATCTCCATCTTTTTCCTTCAAAGGAATATCTTAGTCTATGTAGAACCCCAGATTTATTAATATATACGTTTCCAGATTTTTTTTCTGTAGATAGCATTACAGAACATAGAGCTAGCCATATATTACCTTTTGGTGTTAGCAATATAGGTGTTAATTTATGATTAATCATTGTTGTTGATTTGTTCTTTTGAAGTAATCTAAAGTCATATGAAATTGTAAATTTAAGTCTGTCTTCTATTGGTTGTTGATAAAAGAAAGCAAATCCTTTTTTATTTATTTCAAGTAACATATCTATATCTTCTTGGGGTAAGTTTTTTTCATAAAATGAATATCCCATTTTTAACACATCTTCTCTTAAATAACCATTTAAAAATAAAGGATTTTGAGAAACGTATAAGAATCCTCTACTTAAATAGTTAATAACATATAGGCTTTCCCCTGATACTCTACTCATTGCATCTAGGGTATCAATGAGTAGTTGTGATATTTTATAATCAATAGTACCATTGCATTCTTCATCAGTAACCCCTTCAAAAAAATCGTCTAAATTGAATAACATAAATTCTTCATTTTAAATAGATATGTAAAGATGGATTATAGTATTTTTAGTAAAAAAAGAAAAACTACCCAAAAGGGTAAAGGTAGTTATTATTTAATAAAATATTTTTGTATACATAAATAAAACAGAACTCATATTCAATAAATGCTCGTTTTTTAGTGATTCTCAAATGTTTTCTGTGTGTTTAAAATTTGATTTTCATATTATTACGGCTGTATTTGTGATTGGTCGCTAATCATCTACTTCAAACTTTATTCTGTAAGTTTCTAATAAATAACAATTTAAAGTTTTTATCATGGAGTGCTTAATACGTCAATTTGAGAATTTTTCTTTATGGAGGTTTTCCAATGCAAGTTTAAAGGAGGCTTCAAATTTTATAATTGAAACAAATTATAAATCTCATTTGGGGTATTATCCTACAACTATAAAAAGGGAAATTGAAGAGTTATATGAGAGAGAAAAATGCTGGCTTCAAGATTCATTTTTTTATGGAATAAGAAATAATCAAGGAAATATAATAGGAACTATTAGAACTTTAAGATGGACTAAAAAATATGTTTTACCAATACAAGCAGTATTTGATATTAATATTGACAATATTCAAGAGAAAGAAACTAAAACGCCGAATATCTGGCATATTGGTTGTTTAGCTATTGACTCTTTTTCTTTAGGGAAGGCTAGTTCTGTTATTTTAAAAATATTATTGGTACAAGCGTTATTTCATATCTGTTCTAATGAATCAATAATGTTTGCAGAGTGTGATCGTAAATTATATGAGAAAATAAGATTGCTAGGTATATATATGCTTCAAGCAGGAGAGTCTAAAAATCATATTGGTTCTGAAACAATTCCTGTCTATAATATATCAAGAAATTTAAAACCTTTTCTATGGAAACAACAAAGGTATCTTTATATAGCAGAAACAGAATCTATATTTCAGATGAGGAACAAGAAAGAATACGAAACTACCGAATTCTTGTTGGAGGAGTAGGTTTGGGGAGTGGAATAGTAGAATGTGCATTAAGGCTTGGTTTTGAGAATATATGTGTTATTGATGGAGATTGTGTAGAGGAGTCTAACTTAAATAGACAGAATTATTTAATGTCTGACATAGATGAGTTGAAAACTAAGTCAATATATAACAGATTAAAAGCGATAAATCAAAATGCTAATATAACATATCATTCAATATTTCTGACAGAGGAAAATCTTGAAGATTATGTATCATTAGATGCATATGATATTGCGATTAATGCTCTTGATTTTACATCGAATGTTCCTTTTCTTTTTGACGATGTATGCCTAAGTCACAATATTCCAATATTACATCCTTATAATTTAGGGTGGGCAGGTTGTGTATTTATCATAAATAGAGAAAGCTTGAAGTTAAATACATTTTATGATACATGTGAAGGATTTGAGGCATATTTTGTCTCCTATGTAATAACACATTTGAAACACTTGAATAATCGAAAAAAATGGTTGGAAGAAGTGCTTGAGGCTTATTCACTAGAAAATAGAGAATTATCTCCCCCACAATTGGCTGTTGCCTCTTGGATTGTGGCAGGGATGTGTACCAATATCCTATTTAATATAGCAACAGGGAAAAATATTAAATTGTTTCCTGAATTTTATTTTGCATCAATTATGTAATTGACATCCTTAATTTAATAATAAAAACAAGTCTGTGAAAAATAACGTATTTATAATGAGAGTATTATTTCTTATCTTGCTTCTACTCATTGTTCCTTTGTTACATAGTCAACAAATCAAGAATTTTTGTTTAGAAGGTGTATTGTTTGATACATCAAAAAGAGCAGTAGATTACGCAACAGTTACAATTCTTTCTGAGGTTGATTCTTTGTACGTTAAAGGAAATATTAGCAACGAAAAAGGTCAATTTAGAATTGAAAATATTCCATCCGGAAGATACATACTATCTGTTACCCATTTATTGTATAAACGCAAATACGTTAATATCGAAGTACAAGAAAATACAATACTTGATTCCATTCTAATGGAGGAAAATGTGGTTGGATTAGATGCTGTTACAGTTACGGCTAATGTTATTCAACAAAAAAATGATAGATACGTAGTATTCTTACAAGGAAACCCGATAACAAAAGGAAATAATACAAAAGAGGTACTTACATTGTTACCTGGTGTTACCAATGAAGAAAATTCCTTAAAAATTAATGGCCGAGATGTTTCCGAAATTTATGTTGATGGACGAAAACTAAGGGATAGAAATGAGTTAGATGCAATTCAGGCTGAAAATATTGATAAAGTCGAAATTGTACATATGAGTGGTAGTGAAGAGAGTGCTTCGAGTATGGGAGGGATCATTAATATCAAATTGAAGAAGATGTCTAATGGAGGATATTATGGATCTGTTTCGAGCGATTTTTCTGTACATTTCAAAGGGGGACATTATTCAGATAATATAAATGCATCATTGAATTACAGGAATAAAAATCTGAGTATATATAATTACACATATTTTGGACATTTAAAAAATATTAGTCAATATAATATTTACTCCCATTACAAAGAGATAAATAAGTATATTGATATGCAGACCGATGGTAAAGGTTGGACAAATTCTTTCTCTGATAGATTGAGTTTAACCTATGATATTACTAACAGACATAGCATAGGTGGTAATTTTAGATTGGGAATAACTAACGGAGAGCCTATCAATAGATCAGAGTCTACGGTTAAAAACAATGTTGGTGAAAGGATAGACAGATCTGAATCGATAATAGAAGAAAAGTTAAGAACTAGGCAATATCAGGCGGCCTTAAATTATGATTGGATATTAGATGATAAGGGTTCAAAAATAAAATTTATCATTGACTATTTAAGATACAATAATAAAAGGATACGAGGTAACAGCTATTTATACAATCTGGATAAAGATAATGGGTATGAAGAGAATACTAGTGATCGATTAGATGATAGAACTGATATGCTAGAAATAGATACTAGGTTGGAGCAAAGAATAAGTGATAAATCGCAACTAGATATTGGTCTTAATTATAGTTTGAATAATTCAAAACAGTTTTTAGACTATAAAAAATGGGAAAATAACATTTGGGTGTCTGATCTTGATCTTAGTGATAATTATAAGCTGAAAGGACAGAATTATGCAGGTTTTGCTTCTTTTTCATCGATGATTACAAAAAAAATTACTTACAAAGTGGGTATTAGAATACAGGAAAACAAAATTGAATACAATTCTGTAAAAATAAGCAAACAGAATTCTAAAAATTATTGGGGCATATATCCTACGCTTAACTTAATGTATAATATTAATGAACAAAAAGGGAACTCAATAAGCCTTTTCTATCAAAAAGCTATGGATCCAATTCCATATAGCGCGATCACGCCTGTGGTAATCTATAATAATGAATATTTATATACTAAAGGTAATCTAGATATAAAACCTGTAAATTATCACCTTATTATGTTAGGAGGAGCGATTAATGGTCAATGGAATATTAATTATCTATTCGGATTTAGTAAAGATGTTTTGTTCTTTAAAACCTTCCAAGACGAAAAGGACCCATTAGTAACCTATACTATGCCTGTTAATGATGGTAAGAATTATATGCAAGCCTTGTCTCTGGATAGAACCTTTAAAATAGCAAAATGGTGGAGTTTAAAAGCTATTGGACGAATACAATGGCTAAAATATGAAGGAGTAGATATAAATTCATCAAGTTGGAAACCTTATTTAGCGATTAATAATAATATGGACTTTGACAATGGCTGGGGTGGGAATCTCTCTTACTATTTAGAACCGACTTATAAAACACAGGATAGAATATATAAAACAGTACATGGTATAAATGGGAAAATATATAAATATTTATTGGATAATAAATTATTGTTGAATTTAAACTTTACACTGTATCGACATAATAGAAGAAGGATTACAAATACTCTTGATATATGGTCAAAAAGGCACTATACAACAAATGAAACCGGATTTATGATTAAAGTCATTTATAACTTTAATGGAGGCAGAAAAGTAACAACTAAGCAAAGCAAGAGTATACAAGATTATTATGAGTATAAAGATAATTAAATAGATGTACATCAATCAAGGGAGTAACTCGAAAATCCTATAAAGAGTAGAGATAATATTATTTTTTTAATCATGGAAGAGAAAAAAGTATTAAAAGTTAATGAGGATATAACTCCTCTAACTTCAGATGAAGAAAACTCGTTTAAAGGTGGATATGGAGTTGTGGAAACGGATCTGATCAAACCTAGATGGGGTAGTAACAATGACAATTGTAGCAATAGTAGCCTTAGCAATAATGACAATTGCAAATGCGATAATTGTGGAAGTGCTAAGAGTAATATGTCTTACTATTAACAGTGAAGTGAAATACCCTCAAATGAGGGTATTTCACTTATTGAAAAAATAAAGTTAATATCATGAAATGGAGTAAATATAATTCAACTATAAAAGCAGGAGATGAAAAATATATATTATATAATTGTAGAACTGACAAAATTTTAATTCTTACAAAAGAACTTCATACAATTATTTCTCAAAATAATTTAGATAGGATTAAATTACTTCATCCTGATTTCCATACCTGCCTTATAACTAATTCTTTTATAATAGATAATTATAAAGATGAAGATGAAGTTGAAATAACAATACAAGATAGGGAGAAACAATTAGATTCTGATGTGTATTTTAGATTAACTATAAATCCAACTCTTGATTGTAATTTACGTTGTTGGTATTGTTATGAAACACATCAGAAAAACAGTCATGTTGATGATAAGACAATGGATTCAATAAAGAAATTGTTAGAGAATAAAATTAAAACTTTACAATTAAAGACTTTGGCTATTTCTTTTTTTGGAGGGGAGCCATTGTTAAAATTCAATAAAACGGTAAAACCTTTGATTAACTTTGCTCAAGAATTATGTAATGGCTCTGAAACCAAATTGAATATTGGATTCACAACAAATGCAGTTTTACTTACATCTAATATTGTAGATTATTTGTCTTCATTAGACGTCATAGGATATATTCAAGTTCCATTTGATGGAAATAAGAGTTTGCATGATGCGATAAAAAAAATGTCTAATGGTAAAGGGACTTACGATATCACTCTGAAAAACATTAAATATGCAATAAAAAAAGGTTTGCATGTTAATATACGATGTAATTACAATATTGATAACCTTAACTGTTTTATAGATCTTATAGATGAATTTAAAGATTTGGATAAGAAATATTATGATTCATTTCATTTTAGTTTTCAACCTGTTTGGCAAACGCATGATGGGGGGCTAAAAACCTCACCAATATTAAAAAAGATAAGATTCGCTTTAGACACATTTGGAATGAAACATGATGGAAACAGTGAGAATGGAGGCTTGGGAACATCTTGTTATGCAGATAGAGGGGATAGTATAGTCGTAAATTATAATGGAGATGTATATAAGTGTACATCTCAAGATTTTATTCAAGCTAAGCGAGAAGGGATACTAAACGAAGATGGAACAATAACATATAATAAATATTATCAAGGTAGAATGAACTCTAGGTTTTCTAATCCAATATGTAAAGATTGCTCTATTTTGCCAATTTGTAGTGTATGCTCTCAAAAAAAAATTAATCAGTCTCTGTATATATGCCCTGGTAACATAGGTGAAGATGATAAATTAGATATAATTCAAAGTAGGATTCAGATAATAAGTAATAATAGGATTACATTAACTTAAGGGTATGAATTTTTCACGACAATTGGATAGTATAGACTGCGGTCCCGCTTGTATTCGTATGATAGCAGCATATTATGGTAAAAAATATTCATTAAACTATCTTCGGAATTTATCTTTTCTATCGTCAGAGGGAGTCTCAATTGCCGGAATACGAGATGGTCTAGAAGCAATAGGTATGACCGTAAATAGTTTCAAACTGCCCCTAGAAAGATTGTGTGAGTTCAAGCTTCCCGTAATTTTGCATTGGCATCAGAACCACTTTGTCGTTCTTTATAAAATAACTAAAAATAAACATTATTGGATTGCAGATCCTGCTTATTCCAAATACAAGTTATCTGAAGAAGAGTTTTGTAAAGAATGGAGTCATGGGGGGCAAGGAGTGATTTTAATTCCCACTCCTACTGATTTATTCTATCAAATGATACCTCCTCCAGAGAATGATTCTATAAAGAAATTTTTATTAAAATATCTACTTCCTTTCAAAAATGAGATGTTTCAGCTAAGCTTGGGGTTATTAGCCGGAGTTATTGTTTCACTAATAATGCCTTTTTTGACTCAAGCAATGGTTGATAAAGGAATTGGGGAACTTGATATAGGTATCATATTAATTATAGCGATATCTCAGCTATGTTTGTTTCTGGGAAGTTATGCTATTATTCTTTTGAGAAATTGGATTGTCCTTTATTTGGGTACTAGGATTAATATTGATATAGTCTCTGATTTCCTAGAAAAAATAATGCGCCTACCTATGAAATTCTTCGATACTAAGTCTACGGGAGATTTTCATCAAAGGATTGCGGATCATTCTAGATTACAATCTTTCGCAACCTCAGATACTCTTCTGACTGTTTTCTCCCTATTATCTTTCTCTGTTTTTTTTGTCATTATTGGTCTCTATAGTCTAAAAGTTTTAATAGTTTATACATGCTTTACAGTTATTAGTATACTGTGGATGCTTTATTTTTTGAAGAAAAGAAAGGTTGTTGATTACAAACTATTTAAAGTAAGAACTGAAAATCAGAATTCCATATTAGAGATTATAAATGGAATGCCTGAAATTAAACTTAATAATTTTCAGGATTATAAAGCAAAAGAATGGAAAGATATACAAGAGAAACAATATAAAGCTGATATTGATTCTTTAAAGGTAAATCAAGTACAATCGGCAGGGTATTCATTGATAAATCAGGTTCGAAATATAACAGTAACTTTTCTTGTTGCTGTTTCTGTTGTGCAGGGACATATTACTTTAGGTATGATGATGAGTATCACATATATTATTGGTCAAATGAACTCTCCGCTGGAACAATTAATCGGATTTGTAAGAAATTTTCAAGATTCAAAAATTAGTTTGGAAAGAGCCGGAGAGATCCATATTTTAGAAAATGAGGACAATAAGGTCGAATATCAAAAAATACCAGATTCTGTTTCCAACATAAAATTGGAGGACGTCTATTTTCGGTATGGTCCATTTTCGGATAAAATGGTTTTAAATAATATAAATTTATTAATTCCTAAAGGAAAAGTTACCGCTATTGTAGGAGAAAGTGGTAGTGGAAAAACGACCTTGCTTAAATTACTACTTAAATATTATCAACAGACAGATGGAGAAATACTTATAGATAATTATGACATAAATAATTTCTCATCTGATGAATGGAGGAAAAGATGTGGTATAGTTATGCAGGAAAGCTATATTTTTTCTGAAACTATTTTGAGAAATATTGTTTTAGGAGCTGATCCTATTGATGAAAATAGATTAAAGGAAGCTATTGAAATTTCTAATTTACAGGAATTTATAGAAAATAAGCCCTTGAAATTATATACAAAAATAGGCAAATCAGGTCTAGGCATCAGTGGTGGGGAAAAGCAACGTATTATGATAGCAAGGGCTGTTTACAAAAAACCTCAGTATTTATTTCTGGACGAAGCGACAAGTTCTCTAGATGCTGATAATGAAAGTATAATTGTCCAAAATTTAGAGCATTTCTTTAAGGGAAGGACTGTTGTTATTATAGCACATAGATTAAGTACTGTCAAGAATGCAGATCAAATTGTAGTCTTAAAAAATGGGATTATAACTGAAGTAGGTAACCACGAGCAATTAATTCGAAAAAAAGAAGTATATTATAAATTAGTTTTTAATCAATTAGAATTGGCTAAATAATGAGTAATACAAATCAAAAAAAAAATTTCTTGATACGTTATGGTATATCTATTATTTTAGTTTTTCTAATTTTAATAGCAATTGTCATTTCGAAAAAAATTCCAGTTAGTCAAAATGTAAATATTGAAGTTGTAAAGACAAATATGGCTTCATATTTAGGAATTATGCAAATACCAATAAAACCAAAACAAATAAATCACCAAGATTCAATTATATTAAATATAGAAAATAAGTCAATAACGTTTCGAGTAGATTCTATTGATGAATCTTTTAAAATATTGTATCTATACAATAATAATGAAGAAAAGCTTCCTGACGTATTTAATGCAAAACTTAAAGGTGAAGATAAAAAACTTTGGGATATTATCTTTATTTATTAGCTAAGTAAAAATGCAGTTCAATCTTATTAAATTAAAATATCATGAAAGTACCTCAAGTTATTCATCAAATCTGGTCAGGAATAAGTGATCCTTTGCCAGAAAATTTTAAACGATTAGGAGATACATGGAAACGTGATTATCCAGATTGGAAATACGAATTCTGGGATAATAAACGCATGAATGATTTTGTGAAAAAATATTATCCTCAATATTGGTACGTATATAATAAATACCAATATGATATACAACGATGGGATGCTATACGTTACCTTATTCTAAATAAAATTGGAGGGATGTATGTAGATTTTGATTATGAGTCTATAAAACCGATGAACACTCTCCTTAAAGACAAAACGTGTTGTTTCTCTTTAGAAAAAGATTTTATATCTAACCATTTTCGCATCTTCAACAATGCATTAATGCTTAGCACTCCAGAGCATCCGTTTATGGAAAGAATAGTAAAATATGTATTTTCTAGAACTCTTTTGACTGACGCTAAATATGCTTCTAAAAGCATGGCTGTATTTAATACTACTGGTCCATACGCCTTAATTCGTCTCTATGATACATTAACAGATCAAGAAAAGGAAGATGTCTATCTCATACCGGCGGTCTATGTATCGCCTTTTACAGGTAATGAGGCAGAAGAATTTAGATATGGTGTTAGAAATAAAGAATTCGAGGAATGCGTAAAAGAAGCTTATGCTATTCATTATTTTTTTAGCAATTGGGCCTAAAACTAAAATAAAACAAGTCCTAACATTTTCCTATAAAATGAATAAAGAGGGGTGACAAAAAAAGGACTATCCGAAATATTGTGTAAATGAAAACTACAGGTTGAAACCTGTAGTTTTCATTTACACAATATTATGGACTCTGTCAAAACTAAGTTAAAAGACACACCCTTTATTTACAAATTACATTGCTTATGGCAAATCTATTTTGTCAATTTTTCTAACTTTTTATTAATCAGCTGTTCCTCCTTCTCATTTTGTTCCTTTATCGTTTGATTATACACTTTCCTTCTGATTGTAGCTTCAAAATCAATCACTTTCCTCTGTATACTATCACGGTATTGAGATCTTTCAGCGTAGGATTTGTTCAAATAAAGTAAATGCTCCTGAGAGACACCTCCTCTCATCTGTATATACCTGTATTTAATATCATTATGCTTCAATCTCTTGTTTTCCTGTAACTGGTCATAATTGTAATACAATGAACATCCAATACCTAAGATTAAGATAACAAGAGCAATAAACGTTTTACTAGACTTGAAATCAATCGAATATCTGTTTTCCACTATACTCGGCTTTTTAACAAGTTCGTTTAACTCTGCAATCTTCTGGTTCAGGAATTCGGCAGAAGCTTTATTAGCTTCTTCCTGTAACTGAGTCGTAACACTGATGATAATATTTATGAATTTTTTCAGATCCTCTTCATCAATCGCTTTTTTAGCATTGTCAACAGTATCGGCTATCTTATTCAATAAGTCTGCCGTTAATGGCGAATCAGTAGGATTATCATTACTGTTTGGACTTGTGTTCTCCTTAATAACAGTAATATCCTCTCTAATTTCCGATATAGTCTGAACAAAACCTTCCATTACAATCTGTAACTCCTCATTGTTATCTATATTATTTTTCATAATTAAATTCCGTTTTTAAATTTTCGTTTTCGATCCCTCTTATTTTGCTCATACTGCATCCTTTTAGCAAACTGTTCGTCTTCATAATTATCCCCATGAACTTCAAATGTGGATAAAGAGCTTATCCCATGAATCAATGACCCCAGAAGGCTCGCACCCAGATTCTGGGGCTTATCTTCTGATATATTCTTGACAGGTTCAACCATCCTTTGATTTTGAGCGTTCTCTTGCAATCTAGTATTGATCTTCGAATAACTGAAGCTGCGGTCTACTTCCGAGCCTTTAAATGTTACCTCTCCTTTAGTAAAAGAAATACCCTGTATCTCATTTGTTCGCCCTTTACACTTATAAGAAAGAACAATTCCTTTTTCTTTCAACAGTTTTTCAAAGTCAGTCCAATTGGTAGATTTAGACAAAGCATCTTTTACAGCATTGTAAACCTGATATTTGGTTTTATCCTTACCTCTCAGCTTTTGTCGCTTTACTTTATCCTTTCCTTTACCATAGGTCAAGCCGTATTTATCTTTCAGCTTTTTACAGACCGCTTCATTCCTATACCGGTCGTTTTTATCACTGATAACTTTGCCGTTATTATCGATGCGGTTATATACCAAATGAACGTGGGGATTACCGTTGTCAAAGTGGCGTACTAAAATATACTGAGTGTCTTTAATACCCATATTTTCCATATATTCTTTGGCTAATGTAACCATAGCACCATTTGTCAACCTCTTCTCATCATCAGGCGAATAACTTAACGAGATATGCCCGACAGGATGTTTAATATTAGGCTTTATGAGGCGTTGAGCATTGAAACTCTGGACTATGTTATTGACATTCCCCAACAATACACCATCGGCTGAAATTAGCTTAGCATCCTGCTTATTCATTACATAATTGACACATCCTTTAAATGCTGCTCTTTTCATAACTTTTCCAATCATTTGAGAGTTGGTTTATGATACCGACTATTATACCCCGAAGGTTAATCACATCAGAAGCCACATTCTTGAATCCTTCTCTATTGGCAACCCTTGCCAACTGATTCAAGTTGTTTGCTTCTCCCGAGAGTTTACGAAGTATATCCGCATCGGATTTACTGATACGCTGGACTACTTTTCCAGTCAGTAAGACTGAACGGACAAATTTACTCAGGCTTACCCCTGCATCTTTTGCCCTTTTCTTCAAAGCCATGTACTCAATACCCGAAAACCGGGCACTGATAACTTTATCTTTGAGCTTTCTTTTAGCTGTATTTTTATATGAATCTTTTATCATAATTTCAACTGTATTTTAATTATTTCTTCTCTTCAAAACTGCGACCAACGGGAGCGGTTTTCCCCTCCGCCAAAGGCGGAGCAAGGTAGGAAATGTATACATTTCCATAACCTTGCCACACACTTTCGATAAAGGCTTCGCATCCGATTGGAATAGCA
Source organism: Dysgonomonas sp. Marseille-Q5470 (assembly GCF_951230145.1). Taxonomy (NCBI): domain Bacteria; kingdom Pseudomonadati; phylum Bacteroidota; class Bacteroidia; order Bacteroidales; family Dysgonomonadaceae; genus Dysgonomonas; species Dysgonomonas sp. Marseille-Q5470. Next base: position 146,859 of record NZ_CATNVE010000010.1, read on the forward strand.
GGATTCTTCAAGAACTGATACACAAAACTTAGGACTTTGGCTTATGTGGATATACCGACTAAACCATCAGAACCAAGTAAACCAGAACACCAACAACTCATCGGTCGGGGATCGCCCAGCGGCAAGGGGGGAGACCACTCCTCCCGACAAGCGAAAAAGAGTTATTTCTTCTTGGATGAGATAATCCGATTAGCAGCTTCGTTTTGCAACTCTTGTTTTGTCCGGATAGGATTTTGCCTTAACCAATCTTCCAATAGCTCTTTTTCAAAGTAGATCATCTTACCTTGTGGTTTATAATGCGGAATTACACCCTTTGATGTGAGTTGATATAAATAACTCTTAGATAAGTTAAGGAACTTACTTGCTTCTTCAAAAGACAATATCTTTTTAAGAGCATACAAATGTTTCTCTAATGCGGAAACCCTCATTTCTAAATTTTCATTCATAGCAATATGAATTTATAACATTAATAAATGGGGTTGCGCATACCCCTGTTTTTTGTCGACAGGGGCAAATGTAAATTGATATTTAAGAAGTTATGTTTGAGAGGGTAAAAGTCTCAATGTATTCTCAATGTTCTTGCAGTTCTTTGATATACTTGTCTATGATATGAGAATCTTTTGGCGGGTAGTCTTGGTTTGTACTAACAGTACTGGAGATATTGTCCTGATTTAGAAACACCCCTTTTTCGGATGTAAGGAATATCTTATTCTGGCCACATACCGCTTGCCAGCTGTTTGTTATATAGCAGCGTTTATTTAATTCGTTAAATAGATAGATAAGGAGTTTGTTTTTCTTACTGGCAATCTTCAATGGCTGTTTTGTTGTACAGGATAGGATTTGCTGTACAATATCAATAGTCATTACAGTATCTAATACCTTTATTTTATTGATACATTCTACAAGAATTTCTATCTGTTTTTCATTAAGGGTAGATTTAAAGTCTTTTATTATGATTTCAGGTTGTAGTGCTTGTAATTCCAGTTCAGGTACTTTATCAAACTTATTAATATTCACTTTAAATAGTAAATCGAATGTTGTATTTATTTGACTTTGTTTTTCTGTGGATAGATTCCCATAAGATACTCGATTCTTATACTCCGAAAACTGCTGGTCAAGATATTCTTTTTCCTCTTCTTTGCTCATATTATTATATTCAATCACAGTTCTCATATAATGAGGAGTAAACTGAATATCTTTGAATAGTAACGTAAGAAAACTAATCCAACTCAATATAGCTACAAAGCCAAAGAGAATACATGCTAATGGAAACCAAAGGTGGGCTAAGAGTGTGTTTTTCTTTTTCAATAACTCATATTTATTCATCAAAGAACTCCATATCTTTTGATTGGCTTCTTTTTGGGAATATTTAATATAAGCTAGTTTGTTCATACAGCTTTGATTTAATTATTTCAAAGCTAAATAAAAGATGACGAAGAGCAAAAAGATAAGCTTATTTTACTGCGTTTTTCTCAATTTTGTATGTATATAAGATATACATTTGCCTGCTGCACATAAATAATTATCAGTTTTATTTATATCTTTCCGATTATCAGAACTAATAAGACTTATTTTTCATCTTTGTTTTTCTTTCTCTTAGTTGCTGATTTATAGGGGAAAGTAGTATGTACATAGTATGTACATCAAAAACAAAAGAGACTTACGATATTTTGTAAATCTCTCATTTTCAAGTAGCGGGACGGGGACTTGAACCCCGGACCTCATGATTATGAATCATGCGCTCTAACCATCTGAGCTATCCCGCCATCATCTTGTTAGCGGGTGCAAAAATAGAAGTTTATTTCTTATAAAACAATACTCACAGCCGAAATTTGCAAAAATATTTAATAATTATATCGGAAATAGCTCATATACAAAGCCTAATTACCTAATAAAATTTAAGAATAATATCTTTCACTCCAATATTACTCTTTACATTCTTCTTTTTACTACTTTTGTACCTGATTTAGTCAATTGTTAATGCTAAGGATAAAGAGGTTATACACATTCATTCTTCAGACATTTTTCCCCGTCTTCATGATGACTTTCGGGATATGTTTGTTTATTGTCTTGATGCAATTTCTATGGAAATTTGTAGAAGACCTTGTCGGCAAAGGACTTGACAACGTAGTGCTTGCCGAACTTTTCATGTATGCAATCCTCAGCCTTATCCCTCTTGCCCTGCCACTCTCTTTGTTACTTGCCTCTCTTATGGCTTTTGGTAATCTGGGAGAACGACTAGAACTATTAGCAATAAAGGCATCCGGGGTTTCACTCTTAAAAACGATGAAGCCTCTGATTATATTCATTTCGTGTGTAGCTGTGGGAGCCTTCTTCTTCCAAAACGAAGCTATGCCACGCATTCAAGTAAAACTCCGCTCATTAATGATATCCATACGGCAAAAATCTCCGGAGTTGGATATTCCTGAAGGATCATTTTATAGTGGAATAACAAATTACAGCCTTTACGTAAAGAAAAAAGAAAAAGAAACCCGAATGCTGAAAGATGTAATGATCTATGATACATCCGAGGGGTTTGATAATATGTCCGTATTCGTTTGCGACTCCGCCCTTATGAGCATATCGTCCAACAAAGACTTTCTTTTGTTGAACTTATATTCGGGACAGAGATTCTCGAACTTCACACAATCAGGATTAAACGAAACACGCCAAAATAATCAGTTTCTCACATACGGCAGAGAGAATTTTAAAGAAAAGAAAATAGTTATTCCATTCAATAGCGGATTTGATAGAATGGATGAATCTAATCTGGAAGGAACACAAATATCAAAAAACATTCTTCAATTAGGGAATTCCATAGACTCTCTTAGTTCCACGCTTGACAGTGTAAACGTACACGACAGGCAGGTAATAGGAAAAAACACCTATTTAACGTATCGCAATTCTGATGCATACAAAAAGGTGGAAACAGGAGAAACCGCTTTACCGAATAAGGAGCAAGCGAATGAACCTTTGAAGAAAAAATCTATAAATACAATAGATTTTGACTCATTGCTAAATACATATAGCAATGATGAAATATCAAGGTATGTGGGTTTTGCTGCAAACGAAGCCGAAAGCAGTAGGTTCAACATCATGGAGACCACGCAGAAAATGAACATGCAAAAGAATATACGTATGCATAAAGTTGAATGGCATCGTAAATTCGTATTATCTTTTGCCTGTCTCATCTTCTTCTTTATCGGAGCACCATTGGGGGCTATTATACGAAAAGGAGGATTAGGTATGCCGGTAGTTGTCTCTGTACTTCTATTTATCGTTTATTATATCATCGATAACATCGGCTATAAAATGGCACGTGATGGAGTTTGGGAGGTTTGGCAAGGTATGTGGCTAAGCTCATTTGCCCTTTTCCCATTGGGCGTATTTCTCACATATAAGGCGATGAACGACTCTGCTCTATTCAATCCCGAAGCTTATGGAAACTTCTTCCGAAAAATATTAGGCTTAAAGAAAAAGACAATATATGAAACAGAGCAATCGGTTGACATTAATACTGTTCCCGATCTTGCTTCTCTCAATGCAACTCCCGATCAGATTGCGTATATCCAAGAGATGAGTGTTGAGAATCTGAAGGACATAGCGAAGAATCATAAAGAGTATAGTTACGACGAAGACACCTTACAGCTCGTATTAAGCGTATTGAAAGATAAGGGTGCCAGCTTCTTTGATGTGAAGGTAAAAAAGATAAACTATGTAGAATCTCAAAGTATATTTAATGCATTTATGAAAAATGCGAAAATAGCCATGCTTATTTATTTGGCTATTATACTATTCGCTATATTGTCAGTGATAATAAAGCTTAGCTTTATCATGTCGTCTTTGATAGTAGTAGCGTATGCTGTATTTTTCATAAAATCATTCATTTGTTACTTCGACTTCTACAGATCTATTGACAAAAAGACAAGAAAAAATATGTTTGGTATCATTGTTGGTTCTTTTATATTTATCTGGGGATTCTATCCTTATTTAAAGAAGAATATAGAACGTGAGATGATAAAAATTAAATGACAAAAACAGACTGGAAATAATATAATAATGGATAAGATTAAACTGGACACAGTAGAAGAAGCAATTGACGAAATTAAAAAAGGCAATTTCGTTATTGTAGTAGACGATGAAGATCGTGAAAACGAAGGCGATTTAATAATTGCAGCAGAAGCAATTACTCCAGAAAAGATAAACTTCATGGAGACCCATGCCAGAGGTTTGATTTGCGCTCCGCTGACATCAGAACGCTGTGACGAACTGGATTTACCAATGATGGTGACCAACAATACCTCTATGCATTCTACTCCGTTCACTGTATCAATAGACCTATTGAAAAACGGTGTTACAACAGGGATATCTGCATACGACAGGGCGCAAACCATATTGGCTCTAACAAAAAAAGAAACTAAGCCGGAAGACTTTGGTCGTCCGGGACATATATTCCCATTACGTGCTAAAGACAAAGGTGTTCTAAGCCGTATTGGACATACCGAAGCAGCTGTAGACCTGGCGCGTTTAGCCGGACTATATCCTGCCGGAGTATTGATTGAAATAAAAAAAGAAGATGGTGAAATGGCTCGTCTGCCTGAACTGAGAAAGATGGCAGATGAATACAACCTCAAACTTATATCTGTTGCTGACCTGATACGATACAGGCTCGGAAGAGAGTCTCTTATAGAAAGAGGAGCTAAAGTAAAAATGCCAACTGCATATGGAGATTTTGAACTAATTCCTTTCAAACAAAAAGCAACAGGATTAGAGCATGTAGCCATTATAAAAGGAACATGGGATAAAGATGAACCGATACTCGTTCGTGTACACTCGTCTTGTATGACTGGCGATATTTTTGGATCGAAACGCTGCGAATGTGGCGAGCAACTTCACAAATCGATGGAGATGATACAAAAAGAAGGAAAAGGGGTTGTCATCTACCTCAATCAGGAAGGTCGTGGCATTGGCCTGATGGCAAAAATGGAAGCATACAAATTACAGGAAGAAGGTTACGATACAGTAGACGCCAACCTACACTTGGGATATCGTGCCGATGAGCGCGATTATGGCGTTGGTGCTGCAATTCTTCGCGACCTGAATGTATGTAAAATGCGCTTACTTACAAATAATCCTGTAAAAAGAAAAGGTTTGGAATCCTTTGGTCTTACTGTTGTAGAAAATGTACCGATCGAAGTTACTCCTAACCAGTATAATGAGTTTTATATGCATACTAAAAAAGAACGTATGGGCCATGACTTACATAATGTAGATTAATCTGTTATGTAATTATAGAAATAAGAATATCATATAATCAAAATCGATAGAAAATGACACAAGTATCAGCACGCATAGCGAACCTTTCTGTATCAGAAACTTTAGCAATGTCGCAAAAGAGCAACGAATTGAAGGCTCAAGGAATCAATGTGATCAACCTAAGTGTTGGAGAGCCTGACTTTTATACACCGGATCATATAAAGGCGGCTGCAAAAAAGGCTATTGATGATAATTTTTCATTTTATTCTCCTGTTCCCGGATATCTTTCGTTGCGACAAGCAATAAGTAAAAAACTGGAGACAGAAAACGGATTGAGTTATAAGCCTGAACAAATTATTTGTTCGAACGGAGCCAAACAAGCTGTTTGCAATGCCGTACTAAGTGTTGTTAATCCGGATGACGAAGTCATTATACCTGCTCCATGCTGGGTAAGCTACATAGAAATGGTAAAACTTGCAGAAGGTAAGAGTATTGTTATACATACAGGTATAGAGCAAAACTTTAAAATAACTCCGGCTGAATTAGAAGCTGCAATTACACCTAAAACAAGAGCTATAATACTATGCTCTCCTTCTAATCCTACAGGAAGTATATACAGCAAAGCAGAATTAAAAGGTCTGGCTGATGTATTGGCTAAACACCCTAATATAATCATAATCTCTGACGAGATATATGAACATATAAACTATACAGGCAAACACGAAAGTATTGCCCAATTTGAAAATATCAGGGAAAGAGTAGTAATTATAAACGGAGTATCTAAAGCGTATGCCATGACCGGATGGCGCTTAGGATGGATGGCCGCCCCACAGTGGATCGCTGCAGCTTGTAATAAGCTACAAGGTCAATACACTTCGGGAGCATCTTCTATTGCTCAGAAAGCAGCAGAGGCAGCATATCTAGGCGGACAGCAGTGTGTGGAAGATATGCGACAGGCTTTTGTACGTCGCCGTGACCTGATCGTAAAACTAGCTTCCGAAATAGAAGGTTTTAAAGTAAACAAACCCGAAGGAGCTTTCTATTTGTTCCCTGAGTGCAGCTATTACCTTGGCAAATCATACAACGGAAGATCGATCAAAACATCGGCCGATCTTGCCATGTTCCTTTTAGAAGAAGGACATGTGGCATGTGTTGGCGGACTTGCTTTCGAAGCTGCAAATTATATCCGTTTCTCGTATGCAACATCTGATGAAAATATCATTGAAGCAATGAAACGAGTTAAAGAGACTCTGGCTAAATTAAAATAAATCAATTTATATAGCTAAGAAGTGGAGATAAGTAATTTATCTCCACTTTTTTATTTAAAATAGATCAAGTTTATGAAAAAAGAAAAATTATAATTTCAAAAAGGCACTTTATCTCATTTTTTATACTTAACTTTGTACCTCAGATATTCGCTTGAGATATTTAGAATATTTGAAATAATGAGAAAGAAAAAGATACAATATTTACTATTATAATAAAAGGAACAGATATGACAGATATCCCGTTCCTTTTTTTTTATCTTTGTAAATAGCTTATTTAACCACATATTTATATAAACAAACGATGCATTTAGACAAACCAGTTCAACTAATTCTTGATGACGGAACAATTTTCGAAGGAAAGTCATTCGGCTCTGAAACTGCAAAAGCCGGAGAAGTTGTATTTAGCACTGCAATGGTAGGCTATACAGAAAGCCTTACCGACCCTTCTTATTTAGGTCAGATACTAGTTGTCACATTTCCTCTTGTTGGTAACTACGGGGTTCCCGATGATACACTTACCGACGGAATTTCCGATTTTTACGAATCGGAAAAAGTACAAGTAAGCGGACTCATCGTCTCTGATTACTCGCACGAATACTCTCACTGGAATGCTAAAAAAAGTCTGGGAGACTGGTTAAAAGAGCACGACGTACCGGGTATTTATGGCATTGATACGCGTGAGCTGACAAAGATACTCCGCGAAAAAGGTTCGATGAAAGGAAAAATCGTTTTCAAAGGTGCAAACGAAATTGAGTTTTATGATCCGAATATCGAAAACCAGGTTGCAATTGCAAGTTGCAAAGAAGTGCTGACATACGGCAACGGAGAGAAGAAGGTAGTTCTAGTAGACTGCGGTGTTAAGCATAATATCATACGCAGCTTACTAAAGAGAAACGTAACAGTAATACGCGTGCCTTGGGATTATGACTTCAATCAGTTGGAATGGGATGGATTGTTTATCTCAAATGGTCCCGGCAACCCTGATTTTTGCGAAGAAACTGTAAAGAATATTCGTAAGGCTATGGAAGGAAGCAAACCGATCTGCGGAATATGTATGGGCAACCAGCTACTTTCTAAAGCAGGCGGAGCAACCATATATAAATTGAAATATGGACATCGCAGTCATAATCAACCCGTAAAGATGGTTGACTCGACTCAATGCTTCATCACTTCACAAAACCATGGCTATGCGGTAGCGAATGCGTCATTAAGTGCAGAATGGGAGCCTTTATTTATCAACCTGAATGATGGAACAAACGAAGGTATCAAGCATAAGACTAAACCATTCTTTTCGGCACAGTTTCACCCAGAAGCATGTAGCGGCCCAACAGATACAGCCTTTATTTTCGATTTATTTATTGAAAAATTATAATCCACTATATAAAAAAAGCAGCTTAAATGGATATAAATATAGACGTAAAAAAAGTATTAGTCCTTGGTTCGGGTGCATTAAAAATTGGAGAAGCCGGAGAATTCGACTACTCCGGTTCACAAGCTCTGAAAGCACTGAAAGAGGAAGGAATTGAAACTGTACTTATCAACCCTAATATAGCAACAGTACAAACTTCGGAAGGGAGTGCTGATAAAATATATTTCTTACCTATTACTCCATACTTTGTTGAGAAAGTTATCAAAAAAGAAAAACCAGATGGAATCCTGTTAGCTTTTGGAGGACAAACAGCACTCAACTGTGGAGTACAGCTTTTTCAGGAAGGAATTCTTGAAAAATACAATTTACGAGTTCTCGGAACGCCTGTACAGGCCATCATGGATACTGAAGACCGTGAATTGTTTGTAAAGAAACTAGATCAGATAGATGTAAAAACCATCAAGAGCCATGCCGTTGGCACAATTGAGGATGCAGTAAAGGCAGCTAAAGACTTAGGTTACCCAATCATCATCCGTGCCGCTTATGCCTTAGGCGGATTAGGTTCAGGCTTCTGTGACAATGAACAAGAGTTACGGGCTCTTGCAGAAAAGGCATTCTCCTACTCTTCTCAAATTCTTGTTGAGAAATCGCTCAAAGGTTGGAAAGAGATCGAATACGAGGTGGTTCGTGACAAATATGGCAACTGTATGACTGTTTGTAATATGGAAAACTTCGACCCGCTCGGAATCCATACAGGAGAAAGTATTGTTGTAGCACCATCGCAAACATTAACGAACGATGAGTTTCACAAGCTTCGTGAACTATCCATCCGCATCGTAAAACATATAGGCATCGTTGGAGAATGTAACGTACAATTTGCCTTCGATACAGAATCGGAAGATTACAGGGTAATCGAAGTAAATGCACGTCTGAGCCGCTCTTCTGCTCTTGCATCTAAAGCTACAGGATACCCTTTGGCTTTTGTTGCGGCAAAATTAGGTTTGGGATATGGATTGTTCGAATTGAAAAACTCTGTTACAAAGTCTACTTGTGCATTCTTCGAGCCTGCACTCGACTACATTGTGGTAAAAATACCTCGCTGGGATTTAGGTAAGTTCCATGGAGTATCGAGGGAGATTGGCTCTAGTATGAAGTCTGTAGGCGAGATAATGGCAATAGGACGCACATTCGAAGAAGCAATACAAAAAGGTCTTCGTATGATCAATATCGGCATGCACGGATTTGCGGCTAACAAACCTCTGGAAGTGGATGACCTAGATGAGTCACTCAAAAACCCGACAGACAAACGTATATTCTGCATCGAAGAAGCCTTCAAAAGAGGATATACTGTAGATCAAATCCATGACCTGACTAAAATCGATAATTGGTTCTTACAAAAACTGAAATACATATATCAATGTTCTAAAGAACTTGAAAAATATGATGATGTACAGTCTCTTCCTTTAGACTTGTTACATACATCAAAGAAGATGGGATTCTCTGATTTCCAGATAGCTAAGATTGTATGTAAAGAACCAACTCTTGTAGAAAGAGTTCAGCACGATGTGCGCCGTATACGTAAAGAGAACGGAATAGTACCTTGTGTCAAACAAATAGACACATTGGCAGCAGAGTATCCTGCTCAAACAAACTACCTGTATATCACATATAATGGTAGAGAAAACGATGTAAAATACTTAGGAGACCATAAATCTGTGATAGTTCTGGGTTCAGGTGCATACCGCATCGGGTCTTCGGTTGAGTTTGACTGGTGTTCGGTGAATGCCTTGCAAAGTATCCGTAAAGAAGGTTATAGATCGGTAATGATCAACTATAATCCCGAAACGGTTTCTACAGACTATGACATGTGCGACCGCCTATACTTCGATGAACTTACATTTGAACGTGTAATGGATATCATCGAACTCGAAAATCCTCATGGAGTAATACTTTCGGTGGGTGGGCAGATACCTAACAACCTTGCAATGCGCCTTGACGCAGCTAAGGTAAACATATTGGGAACTACAGCTAAAAGCATCGATAATGCAGAAGACCGCCACAAGTTCTCGAGTATGCTCGACCGCATAGGTGTAGATCAACCTCGCTGGAAAGAACTAACATCTCTGCAAGACATCAAAGGCTTTGTTGACGAAGTTGGATATCCTGTACTGATCCGTCCATCATATGTACTGTCAGGTGCAGCGATGAATGTATGTTCTAACGATCAGGAACTGGAAAACTTCTTAGGATTGGCGGCCGAAGTTTCGAAGAAACATCCGGTAGTAGTGAGCGAATTTGTTGAAAATGCAAAGGAAATAGAGATAGATGCTGTAGCCAACAAAGGTGAAATCATAATGTATGCAATCTCAGAACACGTAGAGTTCGCCGGAGTTCACTCGGGAGATGCTACAATACAATTCCCTGCTCAACGCCTATATATAGAAACAGTAAGACGCATAAAGAAAGTTGCCCGCAAGGTAGCTGAAGAGTTACAGATATCAGGACCTTTCAACATGCAGTTCTTAGCGAAAGACAATGAGATTAAAGTAATCGAATGTAACCTGCGAGCATCCCGTTCCTTCCCTTTTGTTTCTAAGGTTTTGAAAATAAACTTTATCGAACTGGCTACCCAAGTCATGCTTGGCAAAAAAGTGGAGAAACCGAACAAGAATGATTTCGATCTTGACTATGTGGGAATCAAAGCATCTCAGTTCTCTTTCTCACGTCTGCAAAAGGCCGATCCTGTATTGGGAGTGGATATGGCTTCGACCGGAGAAGTAGGTTGTATCGGGGATAACTTCTACGATGCCATGCTTAAATCAATGCTGTCTGTAGGGTACAAGATTCCGAAAAAGACTGTATTGTTCTCAACCGGCCCGGCTAAATCGAAAGTAGAGTTGCTCCAAGCTGCAAAACTTCTACACCAAAAAGGATATGAATTATATGCTACCGGAGGTTCACAACGATTCCTTGTAGAAAACGGAATTCCTGCAACTCAGGTATTTTGGCCAAATGACAATCAACAGCCAAATGCATTGGAAATGATACACAACAAACAAATCGACCTAGTCGTAAATATTCCTAAGAATTTTACCACCAGTGAGCTCGACAATGGTTACAAAATCCGTCGTGCAGCGATAGACTTTAATGTACCATTGCTTACCAACTCGCGCCTTGCATCAGCTTTTATACAGGCATTTTGTAAGATGAATGTGGATGAGCTTGAAATTAAAGCATGGAATGAATACGATTAATTGATCTGAATTGACAAATATTAGAATAGCCTGACTATAAAATCAGGCTATTTCTTTTTGGTCTTTTCATTCAAAGGAATCATCACACAAATAAATGTTTTACAATCGATACTAAACTTTTAAAACTACCGTTCATAATATATTATTTTTAGAATCTGACATATATGAAAAAAACTCTTGCCCTTGTTCTCTTTAGTTTACTTTGTCTGAATTTTAGCATCGATGCCCAAACAAAAAAGTTGATTATAGAGATAAATTCTATACAATCGAAAGAAGTTGTTAGTCTGAAATATAATTCAAAAAATCAATTAATATATATCGAAGAAAAAGGGCCGATTATTTTTCGGGAATTCACTCTAAAATATGACAAAAATGGGAAACTAGCCGAATGCCTTATAAACAGAGATAGAGGCGAAGCTATTAACAATTCTAAATTTATGTATGATAATAACGAATACATTACCGAAGAAGTTAAAAGTAGCGGCAAACAGCTCCGTAAAATAACAGAATATAATAAGATTTATACAGATAACTCAGATAGATTGAGTAAAACAACATTTGAAGATGGGAATCTATGGGAAATGTTCTCGTACGACAATCACAATAATCTTGTAAAATATTCAGTTCACTCAATTTCGGGTAAAGAAGATATAGTGGTTGATTACTCTTTTGACACGAAAAAGTCTATCTTTTCCAGCATAGAAGGTTTACCACTCTGGTTTTGGACATTACATATGAATAATATGAAATGGTGTAGCGACTTTTTAGGTCATAACAATGCTATTGAGGCTACTACACTAGACTCGAGGTTTGGTACTGACACTAAAGACATTACATACGAGTACGATGCTGACAACTATCCTATTAAACAATACTATGATGGAGTATTAGCCAAAGAATTCAAATACAAAGCTATTTAAATAAAAAGAAGTGAGTTAAATGTAACTTCAATATTCTCCGTTATGTTCAAGGGAGTGAAACATCTCCGACTACATCGACTTTTAGACTAGCGTCTTTTTATCAAAATAAATACAACTCACGCATTTTTTCAATATCCACATTTAGAATATTCTTCAAAAACGTATCTATTGTACTATGCTCTTTTTTAATCGTATTTAAGCCTGATTTCAAAAATTCAGGTTTGACTTCAAATAAAGACTTCAATGCCGGAGAGGCATTTTTATATTCGGCATATTTATCTGCTAAGTAGAAATTAGAAAGCAAATAGTCGTCCAATATAGTTTCTTCATCTACACCCAAAGACGATAATACAAGAGCTGCCGCCATACCTGTGCGGTCTTTCCCGGCAGAGCAATGAAACATAAGAGGAACATTTTCTTCATTTTGAAGCAAGCTGAACAATTTTCGGTATCTGTCTATACATATTGAATCTGTAACCAAAAGAGTATTCATTCCTTTCATCATGGTGTCCGCTTCATCTACTGAAAGTTTATACAAATCATCTTTAGAAGTTGCTACAGTCATAAGATTTCCGGGACTTATACACAAGGGATAGTTCTGTTTTACCGAAACCGGATTTTTATCCGGAGCTTGCATCATTTCTTTTTCAGACCTGAAATCTACGATAGAAACCAAAGGAATAGAAGCCAGATAAGCCAAGTCTACATCATTCAGATTATGAAGATCATCTGAGCGAAATATTTTACCCCATTTCACGCGACGGCCGTCTTGTGTTTTGTAACCTCCTAAATCTCTAAAATTATATCCTCCAGCCATTGGCAAATGTTGCTCGGATAATACAACTTTTTCGTTGGCTGTGACTAACACAAAGTAGTACCTTGTTGGGTCTGATATAGTCAAGGGAAGAACACCCCTCCCCTGCCCTTTTGCTATTGGTTGGGTATAATCAATATCTTCAAGCGAAGTTCCCGCAAAGAGTGACCATTCGTCAGAAAAATCAATTTTTAATGATGCTGACTTTGATATTTTATCTCTAATTATTGATGTATATTTTGTTATGCCCGACTCAAAATATTGAATACTATCTAACTCTCCTCTTTCTTCATTCGATGCAATCGCAAATCTATCCCAAGTCATAAAATATCAGTTTATTGATTTATCTTATCTATTTTATGCAAGTTAATCAAAATACCGCTGGGCATAATTATTGTTTTCACATTATTAACTGATTATTAAATTATGTTATATATCACACTGATCGCAAACGGGAATTACATAGGGCAAAACCCTTGGGAATAGGTCTGTAGAAGTAATAAGAAAGAAGAAATTAATCATTACTAAACATATAATAAAAAGTTAAAATAACATTTCATATTAAACCTCAAGAAGTTATATACATCTAAGTATCATGAAACAATTAAAAATCGAAAGATTATGAAAAGATTATTTTTATCATTAGCTATATTGGCTTTTACTTCGCTAACAATAGTTAGTGCACAAGAAGGAAGGCGTAGTAAACGAGGATTTTCTTTACCGCAGGAATTAAACTTAACTTCCGAACAGCAACAAAAAGTGGATTCTGCTAATAATGAATTCAGAGCAAAAATATCGGATTTGAGAAGTAATTCAAATATTTCGAAAGAAGATAGAAGGACTAAAATTAAAGAACTGCAAAGCAAAAGAGAGAAGGAAATGAGTATGAGAGGCAAAAGGCACGACAAGCAAAGAGAATTAGCAATACAATACAAGAAGGACTTGAAGGACCTCAACCTTACGAATGAACAAAAGCAACAAATAAGAGCAATAAATGAAAACTACAGAACCAAATCGAAAGAACTAGCACTACAACATCGTGAAGATTTGAATAAAATCTATACCCCTGAGCAACAAAGCAAATTAAGAGATATCAGAAAAGATTTCTCAAAGGACAAAACTCCTACTTATGGAAGTAGAAAAGGCATAAAATTAGATAATGCCAGTGTGGAAAAATTAAATGCTTTAAAAGAAAACTATATTAAAGAGAAGAAAGCTATAGAAATGAGCCGCATTGCTCCGGCTGCCCAAAAACAAAAGCTATCTGATTTGCGTGAAAATTTCAGAAAAGAAAGACGTCAGATACTTGCAGATGCACAAAAGGAAAAGGCTAATAAACAAAATACTCCGGCATAACACATAATACATAAACTATTTCAATATTCGTAAAACGTCAACTTCCGGTTGGCGTTTTTATCTTATATATATATACCACCGGATTATTCAATTGCGAGAACGTTCACAAAGAATAATGAGAATATTTTATAAAAAGCACAAAAGGTATGAGACAATTAATGAAACAATATCAAAAGTGTTACTTTTGTCACCTTTTCGACAGTATAACCTAGATATCAACCATTTACAAATAAAAACATTTGTCACCTTTTGTGAAGATATACCTCCGAATTGTAAACTTTTGAAGCAAACCGCTAAAAAGTAAGCGCTGCTTGATTATATTTGTTCTCTTAATTGATAAAACCATGACATGGAGAAATTACCCGATATAAAAGCTTTCCGATTCAAGGATACATCTTTTGCCAATCTGATGACTAAACGTATTTTTAATGTCTTGTTGATAGCAACGAAATACGATTCGTTTATGTTGGAGGATGATGGGCGTATTGATGAACAGATATTTAATGAATATACATCACTTAATCTAAACTATCCGCCTCGTTTTACTCAGGTATATTCAGAAGATGAGGCCATACGGAAAATAAGTGAAAATCATTATGAACTGATAATTCAGATGCCAAATATGGATGATACGGATATATTCTCTACAGCAAAGCATATAAAAGAATTATATCCTGAAACACCATTCATTGTACTTACGCCTTTCTCTAAAGAGGTATCAAAAAGACTATCGTCGGAAGACTTATCGGGTGTTGATTACGTGTTTAGCTGGCTTGGCAACCCCGATCTCTTATTGGCTATAATCAAGCTAATAGAAGATAGTATGAATGTAGAACATGACACAGAGAGTGTAGGTGTACAAGTTATACTCCTCATCGAAGATTCTGTACGGTTTTACTCTTCAGCCTTACCCACTCTGTTCAAAATTGTAATGGAGGCATCAAAAGAATTCTCGAAAGAGGCTTTGAACGAACACCAGCAAATGTTGCGTATGCGTGGACGCCCTAAAATTATGCTGGCTCGTACCTTCGAAGAAGCTGTTGACATCTATAAGAAATACTATAACAACATCTTAGGCGTTATTACCGATATGAGTTATGCTCATGGCGGGACAAAGGATAAGTTAGCGGGCTACAATTTTGTAAAATGGATGCGGAAGCAACGGCGATTTGCTCCGGTAGTTTTCACCTCATCAGAAGTTAAAAACAAAGCTTATGCTGATGAGTTAGGCTGTAGTTTTATTGATAAGAATTCTAAGAGTTTTCCTCGGGATTTGAAAAAGCAGGTGGTCAACAATTTCGGATTTGGAGATTTTATTATAATAGATCCTGAGACCGGAAATGAGATTATGCGAATACGCAACCTGAAGGATATGCAGAAAAACATATTCAATATTCCGGATGCATCGATAGAGTACCACCTTTCACACGATCATTTTTCCCGTTTCTTCTATTCCAGGGCCATGTTCCCTTTGGCTGAATGGCTTAAGCGTATTGCGGTTACAGATTTTAGCAGTATGGAAGAGGCTCGTCAGATTATATACGATATGATAATAAAATATCGTAAGGTAAAGAACTCGGGAATAGTTGCCACATTCGACAAAGATCGCTTCGATGAATTTTCTAACTTTGCCCGAATGGGTGACGGCTCTATAGGCGGCAAAGGACGTAGTATTGCTTTTATTGATAATATAATAAAGGAACACTTAGAGTTAAATGAGGATAACAAGATTTCGGTCAAGATTCCTCGTACAGTAGTATTATGCACCGACATCTTTGATGAGTTCATGGAGACCAACGACCTGTATCCAATAGCATTATCAGACAAGTCGGATGATGAAATATTAAGATGCTTCTTTCGGGCGGGCTTACCGGATCGCCTTATCGAAGATTTCATGGTCTTTCTGGATGCAATAGACGCTCCAATTGCCGTACGCTCTTCCAGTCTGCTTGAAGACTCGCACTATCAGCCTTTTGCGGGAGTATATTCAACTTACATGATTCCTTTGATGAAAGACAAGTATGATACACTCGGATTGCTGAGTAAGGCTATAAAAGCAGTGTATGCTTCTGTTTTTTACAAAGACAGTAAAACTTATATGACTGCAACACAGAACCTGATAGATCAGGAAAAAATGGCAATAGTTATACAAGAGGCTGTAGGGACTAATTACGAAGATCATTTTTATCCAACTATATCAGGTGTGGCACGATCATTGAATTTTTACCCTATAGGGAACGAACGACCCGAAGAAGGTATAGCCAACATTGTATTAGGTTTGGGTAAATACATTGTGGAAGGAGGTTCGAATCTACGTTTCTCACCAGCACATCCACACAATATTGTACAGCTGAGTTCCGTAGATTTGGCCTTAAGAGATACTCAACGCTTTTTTTACGCTTTGGACACAAAGAATATTCAAAAGGAATTTACAACGAATGATGGTTTTAACCTTTTGAAGCTAAATATAAAAGATGCAGAAAAAGATGGCTCTATAAAATATATATCATCGACGTACGACCCTGTTGATCAGGTTATATATGATGGATATTATGATAGTGGTCGAAAGATAATATCGTTTGCAAACGTTTTACAGCATAATGTTTTCCCTCTTGCTGAAATTCTACAGCAAGTTTTAAAAATTGGACAATCGGAAATGGGACGTGCTGTAGAGATAGAATTTGCTGTAGATCTGAAAGAAAAAGGAGAAGGGATATTTTATCTGTTGCAAATAAGACCAATAGTACAAAATAAAGAATTGCAGATTGAAGATTTGTCTCGGATAAAACCGGAGGATGAGATATTACACTCGAATAATGCTTTAGGCCACGGAGTTATAAGTGATGTGCATGATATTATCTACGTGAAAACAAAGAATTTCAATGCAGCTAACAACACAAAAATAGCGACAGAGATTGATAAACTGAATGCTGAATTTTTGGAGAAAGAGAAAAACTACATACTGGTAGGTCCCGGAAGATGGGGAAGCAGTGATTCTTGGCTAGGTATTCCGGTTAAATGGCCTCAAATATCGAATGCTCAGGTGTTAGTTGAGCTTACCTTGGATAACTATAAAATAGAGCCAAGTCAGGGTACTCATTTCTTTCAGAACCTGACATCTTTTGGCGTTGGATATTTCTCTATCAATCCGTTCACATCTAAAGATGGATTGTTTGATGAAGATTATCTGAATAAACAACCTGCGGTCTTCGAAACTGATTATATACGACATGTTCAGTTTCTAAATCCGATGGTTATAAAGATAAATGGAAAAAAGAACATTGGAACCGTACTGAAACCCGAACAAATATAAATTAATTGTTTATGAGAATAATAATTGGGATAATCTTACTTCTATCTTTTGTTGCTATTGGGCTGAAGGCTCAAAATGTAGGGCTTGCAACTTATTATGGCAAGAAATTTAATAACAGGAAGACAGCCAGTGGCGAAATATACAAAAAAGACAGCATGGTTTGTGCTCATCGGACTTACCCTTTTGGCTCTCTATTGAAAGTAAAGAGTTTAAAGAATGATAAAGAAATAATTGTCAAGGTTATCGACCGAGGGCCTTTTAGGAAGAAATGCATAATAGATTTATCATATGCTGCAGCGAAAGAGCTCGATATGGTACATCATGGTTTGATGAAAGTAGAGGTGTCGGAATATATTAAACCGACTCAAGATACCATTAAGCCGGATAGCATCGCCATGATAAAAAATCCGCTTGTAGAGTGATACTGAGTGTTAGATATTTAGTATATTTGGAGGTAGAATTTGCGATTAATCACACAAAAAATCTTGTATCTTGAATAAAATATTATATCTTTGCAGTCGCTAACCCAAAATGGTTCCTTGGCCGAGTGGTTAGGCACCGGTCTGCAAAACCGTCTACGGCGGTTCGAATCCGCCAGGAACCTCTGGATATGTTGAAGGAATAGAAAGAAAAATTCTATTCCTTCTCTTTTTCAAAGACTTACGTCCTCTGTGGTGGAAGGACTAAAAGGATAAATTTCATAGATTTTCAGCTTTTGTTGTACAATTGTTAGACTAAAAAACGATGTGCAACATGAAAGCAACCCTAAAAATTATTCTCCGTAACAACTATGTTACAAAAGAAGGTAAACGTCAAGTTTGTCTTCGTTATACAGCTTACAGACAATGTACTTTTATCGGATTGAATATTTCTGTTTTACCCCAGCATTGGAGTGAAAAGAGATTAGCTGTATTATCTGGCGATGAACGCTTCCTTTTCTATAATGAACTAATTAAAAAGATGTACCATAAAGCAGATGGTATTATAATTGAGAATTGTATATAATAAATGAAAAGTATACCGGAATGGATTTGAAAAGTATACCACTTAGGAAGGATTTTCAAAGAACGTAAAATGCTTATAAGTTAGCTTCTCTTGCTAACATTTTTTCAGTTTCT
>NZ_CATNVE010000011.1:0-160617 GCF_951230145.1 Dysgonomonas sp. Marseille-Q5470
TGTTAGTATTTGTTAATAAAATAAAGAATCTTAACAACCAAATGAATGTTAAATCATCCTATTTTACTCCCATAGGTGGTATACTTTTGAATTATTCTGGTGGTATACTTTTCAAGTATTATTTACAATTAAGTAATGAGCAACTACGCCAAAAATTAGACTCTAAGCAAAAAGAGATAGATGCGGATGAAGAAGGTTTTAATAAGCAACTAAAACAAAATGCACTCAATTACGAAAAGGAGCTTCAACAGATAAAAGAATTCGAGGACGATAAAACCAAAGAGAGAGAAGAAGCGACACTTAAATTCGGAAAAGATAAAGTTTCTGTACAATTACCAGAGTTATCTGAATCTAATATTAAAGCTCAGGTCGAAAAGCTCAAACAAGACGCGTTATCTGCATTTAATAAATCAGACAATGATGTATTCAAAAAAATAACAGAGCAATATCAATCTTATGCAGATCAAAGACTCGATATAGAAAAGAAGTTCAACAAGGACATTGATACCCTTATAAAATTAAGGGAAAAGGCTCAAGAGAAAGGAGATAAAGAAGCAGTAAATAAACTTAATAGATCCATTGCAAAAGCGACAACTGATAAGGGAAAAGATCTTATATCATTCGACTTTGAGCGCATGAAAGAGGCTCCAGAATATATCAGAGCATTCGAAGATCTGGGAACAACATCAACAGAAACGCTTAATTCTCTTCTTGGTCAATTTGAAAAATTCAAAGAAGAGGCTGCAAAAACATTATCGCCTAAAGATCTTCGGGAATATACAGCTACCATACAATCTATAGCCGATGAGCTTTCTAATCGCGATTTGTACAGTTCTCTTATCAAGCAAAAAGATGAAGCTGTAAAAGCCAATCAACGATTAATAAAAGCTGAAAATGATTTAAGACTAGTCCAATTAGGTATTGGTGATCCACTATTAACGGAAGAAGAAGCAATAAAGAGGGTAAATAAAGCCAAAGATGAATATTATAATAAAAACAAAAAGGTTTTAGATACTCAAAAGAAAATAAGAGATCAGATATCTGCATTAGCTAAAGAAATGTCCGGTCTTGGAAATGCACTTGGTGGCACATCAGGTGAAATAATCTCATTCATAGGGGATATTACATCGTTCTACACAACTGCAAGCGAAGGTATAGAAAAAGTTGCCCAGACTGGTGCACAAGCTATTTCTGTTGTAGAAAAAGCATCTGTCATATTAACTATTATCTCTACCGCTATCCAGTTGATGAAACAGCTTAATTCTATCCTTCCTGACGCTTTCAGTCAATACGAAAAGTATGATGAGAAGATAGAAAGAATAAACGATATGCGTGATGCTGTCAATGAATATGAAATTGCAGTATTAAAAGCTAGTCAAGCTGAAAACTCATGGTTTGGAAACGATAGCCTTCGAAACCTAAAAGACTATAAAGAACTACAAGCTAAGATATTTGATTCTTATAGGGATAAAATGCTTGAAGGGCAGGCTATTTATGAAAATAAAGGTTCTGGCGGATGGCTTACAAACTCACTCAAATCTGCTGTTAGTTGGGTTAGTAAGATACGTACGGATTCGACTTACTTAACAAAAAGTACAAAGAAGGTACTACTGCGGCTGTAAATAATCTAAGGATAGAGACAAGAAAAAAGAGTAGCGGTTTTCTCGGTTCCGGCATCGGGGGTAAATCTCAAAAAACAGAAGATCTAGTAACATGGACTAAAAAAAATCTAGGATTCGATTTGTTTGATGCAGAAGGATGGATCAATAGAGAGGCTTATGATGCAATAATCTCTAAATATGGAGATAAGCTTGTCGGTCAAACAAAAGAGACTTTAGATGAATTAAAAGGGTTAAGAGATCAATATGACGAATATTTAAATCAGCTTCATGAATATGTAAGTTCTTTATATGAGCCGTTAGTTGATAATATGGTTGATTCAATATGGGACTGGTTCGATGAAGGTAAAAACGCTTTAGATAGCTTTAAGGATTATGCCAAACAAACATTCAGAGATATAGTCTCTGATATGATAAAAACTATATTGTTGAAAGATGTTTTCAAAGACTTCAAAGACAATATAGCAAAACTCTACGAAGAATACTCAAAAGGGAATCTGACTGAGGCTCAATTATCCGAAGCTGTAGCAAAAGAAACCAACTCTGTAATGGATAGGTATAAAACCCAACTTCCTGCAATACAAGGTATGGTAGATGCTATCAATAAAAATTTAAAGGATACTACCGGAATAGATTTGAATAAATCAACTAGCTATTCTCAATCTTCATCCAAAGGCAGTTATGAAACAATAACACAGGATCAGGCAGGTGAAATGAATGGACGTCTATCTGGAATACTGGAGACAAATATTCGAAGCGAAGGTTACTTAAAAAGCATATCAGAATGGAATAAACCTATCAGTGAAAAGATAGATATGAGTTCTATTCTAATGCCACTAAACCTAATCAAAGAATCATCAACTAAGATTGAGCAGATGATAGAAGAGAATAAGAGTATTGCAATTCATTCCTATTATGAACTAAGAGATATAAATAAGAATACAAAGGAGTTATATCAAATCAGAGAGGATATAGCGAGTTTGAGGAAAGATGGCATAAAGGTTAAATAACACAAAAGGACTTGCACCTAAGTAATTATCAAACAAAAAAGATACTGTTCGGTTAAAGCTTATTGCTTACAAGGCAGGCTTTTTCTGTATCGGTATCTTTAAAATAAAAAAAATGCTGGGAGAACTATATATAAATGACAAAGATGCTTGGTCTACATGGAAAGCTCGATTAGTTGATGATTCGTTAGACATTCTGGAATCCTCAGCTTCTATGAAATCTTACGTAACGAATAATGCACGATCACAGGATGGAGTTCAAATATTCATCTCCAATCCGAGAATAGATATGAGAAGCGTAATCCTCACTTTTGCAATAACATGTGAATCTCGACTAGATTATTTGTCTAAAAAGAGAGATTTGGAAATGGAGTTAAGGAAAGGTTTGACACTATTTAAAGTCGTACCTCTCTCTTTAATCTTCAAACTACATTTAGATGAAAATAGCACAATGACATTATTATCCGGAACAGGACTCAGAGATGGTAAATTCACAATCCGATTTACAGAGAAAAACCCCAAAGACCGTATATCCCTATGATAAGTAAACTAGAGAACTACAGATATAACCTTTCGTTGATAGGCATTACGATAGATGAAGTTTTGTTGTTGAACCTGTATCAAAATCTACCTATTGATGTTCAGACAGGAGCAAAGGTTATATTATTGCCTATCGCAGCAAAGGAGGATGTTGTATATGCAATGGATAATATATCAGGAGATCTGGTTCCGTTTAACTTCTCGCGTGCTTCATCCGCTACACTATTCGACAAGGATAAAAATATGGAGCTTGTAGGAAACAACATTCCACGTATAGACTATGGGAACTATACGGACGATGTTAAGCTGCTTGTGGAAAAGGAAAGTGCAAATCTGTTAGTAGATAGCGCTTTGGCAACATCATTACAGGCTGTTTACTATACAGGATTACCACTTATAGATTTAGATTGGTTCAATTATATAAAAACAGGGCGAACAGTTCCTCACATTGACAATGTAGATACATATATTTACAAAAGAGGCCCTGTTACAACCGGACTTTCTTATGCCATGTCGGCATTTGTGAGAATGGTAGATAATTCTGTTCCTAATTTCCGACTAAACGAAAGTAATGTAAACGGAGCCCTTTTAATAGATACACAGCCTTTTTCTCCCAAAGCTATAAACAAGTTAATTAAAGATAACATATATAGAGTTTATGGAACAAGATCTGCCACTAGGACGATCACAGGTAATAATGGGATCGTTAAATATAGATCCAATTACGGAGCTGACATAATCACATCAGGTTATCAACTTGAACAAAGCGACACTGTCACCTCTTATATTCCTACAACTACAACGACTGCCACACGTGCCGCCGATAAGCTGACATACACCTTGCCTGCATCATCGGGGATATATCTAAAGACCAATAAGCAAAGTACGTTATTGAACAAACCAAAAGGAATATGGAATATACATGAAGACCTGAATAACGAAGGAATAGAGGCCTTAGCTATTTTCTATGAAGATATAATCATTGGGTTTGACGAAGAAACAGCCATAGAGGAATTCATTATTCCAATTCGTGATAAGAACCAAGTTGTAAAGGCACGATATGCCCTAAAAGATACAGACATCGAGAAAAACGCCCTAATGAGCGAGCATTATATCGAGATATCTTTTGCATTGGATAGCTTCGTGAGGTTCGTACGATCTGATTATATCATCTGGGAAGGTGAAAAGTATATCATCAAGGAAGATTATATACCCGATGAGGTAAATAAATGTAATTACAAATACACACTTCGTTTCGATCACTGGACGACACTACTTCAAGACGATACGTTCTATTATATGAACCAAAACCTTGAAGAGGCGGAGTGGTCTTTGATGAGTAATGCAGCTACTCACTTTCAGTTGCTGGCTAATAATGCAAATCGTTATTTCGGCATTAATTCATTTAATGTCGGTACTATCGAATTCACGGAATTGAAAAATATTCGATTCGATAAAGTGTCGATATGGGATGCAGCGACACAGATAGCAGAGGAATACGGGGGAGAATGGCATCTGACGGGCACAACATTCCATTTGGTAAAGAAATTCTCTTACGGATCAGAAATCGATTTTGATAGTGAAGTATCGGTCGAAAAGATGGAACGTTCAAAAGGTGAAGATTCGGAGAAATATACACGCATTCTTGCATTCGGTTCTACTCGTAATATCCCAGCTAATTATAGAGAGCCAACACCGGGAGAGGCTGTAGATGCTATCTATCAGAAAAGGCTTCGTATCCCTGCTTCCAAAGGCAAGTTCATTGATGCAAAGCCAAACATGTCAGCTGAAGAGATAAAATCGGCTGTTGTTATTTTTGAAAAGGTGTACCCGAAAAGGATAGGAACGATGTCTTCTATATCCACTGTAGAATATACCGATACGGATACCGATACTGGAGTAGTCACCAAGTGGAATGCTTACAGATACAAAGATACAGGCCTGCAATTCAAGGAAGAATATTTAATGCCGGGTGTTGAGCTCCGTATTGCCATTCAAAGCGGAACGACTCTTAATGGTTTGGATTTTGCCGTTAAATTCAATCCCCTTGGTAAACCTGAAACAGATCCCGATTCTCAGCTATTCGAAATAGTGCGCAATGAAGATTACGGTAAAGCCTTACCCAATGATACCTTAAAACCTCAAAACGGAGATACGTATATCCTTTACGGCTTCAATATACAGCTCGTTTCCGATCAATATATACCGGCAGGAGAAGAAGAGTTGTATGATACTGCTGTAGAATGGCAGCAAGATATGTTGAAGGATAAATCGGTATTCGAATGTCCTACCATGATACAGCATTTCGCCGATAATGAGATGGATCTGGAGATTGGACAAAAGGTAAAACTCATACACGACCAATTTGAAGGCGGTTTTCGATCATCACGCATACAAGGGTATGAAAAACGTCTTTTAAATAAATATCAGGCTACTTATACTGTAGGGGATAATGCCGCCTCCTCATGGGCTAAAAGTGTTGATAACTCGATAAAAGAACTACAAATAGCAGGTATTACCTATCAGGCTACAGGTAAGAACGGGGTGTATCTAATTACTCAGTTTGACAATACGCCGGCGAGTGACTTTAATGCTTATTCTGCTAAAGCATCAGATGCCCGATACCTGAATAAACAAGCAGGCGGGACCGTACAGGGTGACGTCCTTTTTCAGAAGAAAATAAAAGCGAAAGAAGCTATCTCGGATCAGTTCGGCAATGAAACATTTACATCGGGCATGTTGGGTAACGGTTTTCGGTTCTGGATCGAGAACGGTTTGTCATTCGGGCAAATAGATTACCTGACAGTAACAAGGGAGATGCTTATAAGCGTCCTCACTGTAGCTGAGGTTAAGAGCGTCGACGGTGGTATACTTATTTCTTCTGCTAATATGGTATGCAGTAAGGTTGAAGATATAACCACAGGTTATAAATGCTACTTCGATAACGACGAAGGAAATATACCCAATAAGTTTATTGTGGGAGATCAGGCGATGTGTCGCCGATTTAACGGTGCAAACGTGAAATACTACTGGCGTCTGGTCACTGAGGTAGGTGCAGATTATATCCTGTTATCAAAGACAGATAAAGACGGCAGCGGAATACCCGAAGCTAAAGACAATATAGTTCAGTTCGGTAATAAGACAGATACACAACGTCAGTTTGCGATCTATTCAGTTGCCTATGGAGATGCAGGTACTTTCTACTATTACGGAGTGAACTCTTATGATTTGACAGGTAAGGCAAAAACATACTTTTCGAAATCCGGAGCAAGAATAGAGGGTGACTCTATCGTATTTTCTTCATCGGGAAAAACGGCAGCTACCGCCATATCGGAGGTCGATACAAAGGCGGGTAATGCCCAGACAAGTGCGAATACGGCAAATGCGGGGTTATTGTCAAAGGTTGCCTATTCAGAGTATAATGCGCAAATGCAGGTGTTGGATACCCGGATATCATCTAAGGTTAGCCAGACTGATTTTAATACTTTAGGCGGCAGGGTATCTGCAACAGAAAGCAGTATTACACAACAGGCGGGGCAGATTTCAAGTGTTGTTGAGAAAGTGAACGTATTAGACCAGAAAGGTATTAATCGTTTTATAAGAATAGGTTGGATAAGCGGGGGCTGGTCTCCTATCATTGGGTCTGTCTTAATAGCACAAACCAACTCTACCCGTATTCGACCAAATACGGATGCTTTTCTGGCTGCATTATCAAATGCGCTATATTCATTCAAAAATGATAATAGCACATATCAGGCAGTTATTTACGAGTTAGACAAGAACAAGAAATTAATAAAAAATCACGGATGGGTAGACGGTAATTACCAGTTTACGACACTTTCGACAACAGCTTATTTTGCGTTTTTAGGTAGGAAAAGGACAGATGCAAACATATCTGCTTCTGATATATGGAGCTTTACATGCAAGTTAGAGCAAGGTGACTTTACCGATTATTCTGAAGCCCCCGAAGACATGGGCTATCTTGTTAACAACGCTCAAGCAACAGCTGACAGTAAAACTCGCACATACTATCAGGATGCACAACCTACAGCTCCGAGTGGCGGCTTCTCGGTCGGTGACATCTGGCAGAAGGTGACTTATACAGATACATCAGGCGTCGTGAATATGGATTCATCTAAAAATGTCTGTCGGTTTGAATATAGGTGGAACGGCACAACATGGGTACAGATCAATTTCAATGTATCAGGATCGTATGTCACACAGACTAATGATTCTATATCGTCACTTGTGACTAAGACGGGAATCAACGGTTTAGGAACAGGAGAAACTCTTAAATCGTTGATAGATCAGACGCCGGATAAAATTACCCTTGCTGTTTCGCAAATACAGATAGGCGGAAGAAATTTAAAGCGAAACTCAAAAATATTGACGGGTTTATTTAGGACAATAGGACAGGTGGTTAATGCTACACCTAATGCGGAATGGATGCGATTTTCTATAGTAGATTTTACAGGTGAGATATTGCAAAGTGGAAGTGTTTCTGTACAACCAGGAGTAGAATATACTCAATCCGTATTATTCCGTACAGATGCTACCAGTGTGGATCTAAATTTCTCATGGTGGAATGCAACCAATGGTCACAGGCTTCGACAGGCAATTATAGAAAAGATAGGGACGAATTTATATCGCGCCTATTCGACATTCAAGACGGTTACAAATGATACAACTATTCGTTGTTTAGACATTTATCCAATATCTAAATCAGGAGGTACATATATTGAATTTGCATATCATAAGTTTGAGTTGGGCAACAAACCCACAGATTGGACGGAGGCACCAGAAGACACCCAATCGCAAATAGACGGTAAGACTACTTTGGCTGAGGTTGCAAGTTCTTTGAGTATTGCCGCCAATAAAATAACGTTATCTTCTAAAACCATAGAACTGAAAGGAGAAACAATTGCAAGTGCTATTAAAGCCGGGCAACTAAACGTTGGCAATGGTAACTTAACAGTAGATCCGTTGGGCATCTTGTCAGCAAAGGGTGCTAATATTGAAGGTGCGTTGAGGGTATCGGGAAACAATCAGATTACAGTTGCTGATGCGAGTGGAAATACAAGAGTAACTATTAAGCCGACGAATATCACTCCGAGGGCAAATATTGGCGGACAACTTACAAACGCTTATGTAAATACTGGAGGAGCAGCGGCAAGTGACTTAGTTACAAATCAAACAAAAGTATGGTACGGTCAAACATTCACATTGCCGGCAGGTAAGGTATACGATTTAACCATACCTGCTATTACAATTGGTGCTACTGTAAGGATGGGTTCAAGCGATCTGACTTATGCAAAAACATCAATTAGACTGCGAAATACTACAACAAATGCAGTATACATGGTAGCTTCGATAGAAGCAATTCCTCGTGAAGATGGAGGAGGAGAGACATCCCAATCGGTAAAGGTTAATAATGTAGTTGCAGGCAATTGGCGGATAGAAATAGAAATAATGGCTATCACAGATATTTATTCAGGTACTGCTTATTTTAGTGTACCGAGCCAGGCGACAATTCAAATAATACCTCTCAGTCAATTTACAGAGATGGGGCTAGATGGATTTCTGACAGCACTGAGCAGCACTAAATATCTTCATGTTACAACAGATGGTGTGTATATTAGTATGGATCCTTACATACTCAGGATAACAAGTGCGGGTATATCTAAATCAGCCAACAATGGAGCTACTTGGACTAATTTGTAAACATAAAAAAGGCTATCTAGTTTTTTAGATAGCCTTTTCTGATATTTTCTAATTGGTTGGCTCCGGAGCATAATACCAATAAACTTTACTGACATCTCCATTCCATCCTTGCCCAATGCTGTTAAAATAAGGATGACTTTTTATTTCCATTAAGGCTGATTTTATTGCTTCATAGACAGTACCGTCTACAGCCACAAAAGGCTCTCCTGAATAATGAATACCACTAGGTGCTGTGAAGGGTTGGCCGTCATTAGTAATCCACCACCATTTAGTCCTAAATGATACCTGATCTGATTCATCCATTAATGTGTAAACCCTTTCTACCTGTTTTACTTCATCGGTATTCGACACTTTAAGCGTATCAGGAGCTCCATACACATAGACATAAAAAGTAACCTTTAAACCTTCCTCAATATTAGAGACATCGTCAAGGCTTAATTTTATACCGAAAACAGAACGCTGCATGTTTATTGCGGGATCGTCGGCATTGTTTCCGTTATATTCTACAACCTCTCCATAGTAACGATCGAGATTAGGGATCTTGTATTCATTAGGATCAGCAACATAATTTTCTTTTGTTGACTTCTTGTTAGACCCTGCAATAGTAGTTGTGCTTTGGTTTAGTAATGTCATTGCTTTCGTATTACTAAGTACAAACGAGTTAGTCAATGGCACTCCTGTATTACCAATCGAGAATGGCTTTAGATAACCATTACCGTCTTTTGCGACCTTGGTTTTACCTTCTATCACAATAGTAGATGTTATTTTGTATTCAGCATCTTTGGGTAATTCGAGTTTGATTTTACTGAAATCATCGAAAAGGCCATAAGCATAAGGGCTATATTGTACTAAGCTACCTGCCTTAATTCCTTTATAAATCTGAACACCCATCAGGTTGTTTGTGCCTGTAGGTGCAGTATTGGTATTGAACTTATACGTAATCGTTCTTTCTTTAGACACGGGTAGGGGATCATTGCCACTATCGCCGCAAGCAATAAGTAAAGGCAAACATAATAAAATAAGTAATAGTTTATTCATAATTAGATAGGAATTAATTTTTAACAAATGTAATAATTAATTTATTTTTTAGAAATGATATATCCATATTATAATATATAAGATAAACTGTATTTAAACTGTTCGCTCTAACAGGTTAACCTTCTTTACTTTTACTATAGACTACTATACCTTTATTCCATCGGAAATAATCAAGAATCATTATATTTTATATAAAATATCAAATTTATACCATTATGCTTAAACTAATAAGTGCATCAGTAACAAAAGAGTCAACTTTGACCGTAGGAGGTTATGAATATCGTGTTGTATATACGATTGTTAACGGAGTGATAACCTTGATTTCATGCTCGATTCGACAAGAAGTTAACTCTGTACCAAATGAGGTCGGCAATATCCGGAAGGAAAACGGACAGGTAAATTTATTTCTCAGGGATACTGAGGATTATATTGCCCATGCCTCTCAATTCAAAGCAATTGTCAGCGAGATAGAAAAAGAAGTACAACCAATAGAGGGATAAGGCTATGGATAACAACTATACAGATGGTTTCCTTATTGGATTACTCGATTTCTTTATTTGGGCTAAATGGCTTTTAGCATTGGCTTTTCTTTTGACAATGGCAGATTTAAAGTTTGGCATATCGGCTGCTAAATATCGAAATGAGATAGTGAAGCGATCGAGAGCTGTAAGGCGCACACTCGATAAGATAACAAACTATTGTCTATGGATCATATTGGCCTATACTTTTGGGCAGGCATTCGGCCAACCGTTCGGAATTGATCTATTACCGCTAATTATCTTACTAGTCATTTATGGTGTTGAGCTTGAAAGTATCTATGTGAACTACTTTGCTGCAAAAGGCAAAAAGGTGAAAGTAAATGTATTCAAATTTTTCTCTAAGAAAAACGATATTATAGAAGTAGAAGAAAAGGAGGATGATAATGGCAACTAAAAAACAGATCGATTTTGTCAAGGCGGTTTATCCAGCAGCAAAGAGACTGCATGAAGAAAAACCGAATGATTCTATACATCCGATCTTTGAAACGATGCAAGCAGCTTTGGAACGTGGTTGGAGTTTAGATGGCAAGCTTCCGAATAATTTATTCGGGATAACTAAAGGTAGTTCTTGGACTGGAAAAACACAGCTCGTAAGAACTACCGAGTACTTCAGCAATCCGAATGTAACTTTTAAGTCTCCTGAAATGGTTGTCGGTACTCCCGAAAAGCTTTCAAACGGTAATTACAAATACGTAGTGTATCGTTTATTTCGAGTGTACGACACACTTGAAGATTGCTTATATGACCATCAATCGTTATTTCGAAAGTCCGGTTATGCAGATGCTTGGCCATATAGGAATGATCCAAGAGAATTCGTAAAAAGGTTAATGGATGATACAGGCTGGAAATATGCCACCGGTCCCGAATATGTAAAGACTGCTCTGTCAATGATAAACACAGTTGAACAAATCGTAAAAGAAGAAGGATTATGAAAAAAGCTACATTAATGGTTCTCTGTGGAATTGTCTGTCTGGTTATAGGCTTCTTTATCGGTCGATCATCTATTGATTCCGAACCGAAGAAAGAATATATAAAGGGTGAAACGATTACAGGATCAGTTAGTCCGACACAATTTGAACCAATAAAAGAAGAAAAGCTAAATATCCATTATCGAGACACAGGGAGTATAAAGTATTTGAGCATTCCGGTTGATACATCTGCGATAATTGCAGATTGGGAGTTAAAGCGAACATATAAACTGACGCCCTTTGATAATAAGACGCAAGGTAAATTAGAGCTATTTCCGGTCATTCAGTATAATAAATTGTCCGCATTAGATTATAATTTTACTCCGGTAATAGAGCGTCAGACAATTTATAAGACCAAAGTATGGCAGTCGTTTATTTCAGCTTCATATTCTACCCTTAATTATATAGGGATTGGAGGAGGAATATTCTATCACAATCTAGGATTCGAATATCAATATCAAAAAAGTTTAGGCAGTCAGAGTAACGGACAATTGTTTGGGGTGAAATATAAGTTTTAATTGTATAGGTTGAGGTTGTTATTGAAGCCGTTTATCTGGTAAGATAGGCGGCTATATATCAAAACAATAATCAATTATCTATATTTAAGAAACGGTAAATACAAATAAAAAAAGAAACAATATTAGGTTTTTAGAAGCTATCAATATATATTTGTTTTATGAAAAAGATCTGGCATATTTTAATTTCTTATATAGGAGCATATTTGTTTTGCGCAGGATCCTTATCTTTTGTATTTAAGGTAATAGGTACTTATTTTATATCTGAAACTCAAAACTCATATTATATAGCCACCTATCTATTGTCAGCTTTAATCTCTTTCATATTCGTAATCAAAACCTATCATCCTGTAAAAAAGTAATTAGCCCTCTAATTTGTGTTCATTATCTTCAATTTTTTTATTGGGAGTTCCTAATTCTTGCATTATAGATATGATAGATTGTGGCGTTTCAATTTCCATATTATCTAATTTGGTTCCTAATTTTTTAATTATTTGTCTCTTAGATCTATCATTTAAGAAGCCATTCAAAGCTGTTGCTATTTTAGCAAAAGATTCACTCATTGTAGGCACTTTTATATTCAAATCAAATCCACCCCAATTAATAGAAAAGGTACCTCCTTTTATAAACATAATAATTAGTCCTATGACAGCAATACCTTCAGGAGAACTCGCGAAAGCTGTAATATCTCCAGGTGACTGAACGCTCATTTTCATTTTAACGTCAGCGGATGTTACACCTAACCCATATTCTTCGGAAAACTCATTAAATAAAGACATTAAATCTCCCACTAGTGTAAAATCTTCGGCAGATAACTCATCCTCTTGCCTCACTCTTAATACAATAAATGTCTTGTCTCCTTTTATGTAAAAGTCATTAAGTAGATTATCTATAAGAGAGCCGTATCCATCAACATTAGATATAATATGTCTAGAGTTAAACATTAATTGTAATTCTGCATGAAGATCATAGCGAGATGAATGCTTCAACCATTCAACACTCCGTCTTTTTTCGAATTGGCAGACCTCCGCTTTATGTGCATTCTCGGTGTACTCATATGTATCGCTTGTCACTATACCA
This sequence comes from Dysgonomonas sp. Marseille-Q5470, assembly GCF_951230145.1. Taxonomy (NCBI): domain Bacteria; kingdom Pseudomonadati; phylum Bacteroidota; class Bacteroidia; order Bacteroidales; family Dysgonomonadaceae; genus Dysgonomonas; species Dysgonomonas sp. Marseille-Q5470. The sequence continues at coordinate 13,028 of NZ_CATNVE010000011.1, forward strand.
AAACTTGCCATATGTGAATTACGGCCAGGTACAATAATTATATCACCAATAGTTAGCTCTCTTTCAAATCGTAATATTTGTGATATGATATAGCCTGACCTCTCTTTAGGTATTTCAAGTTTGATATCAAGCTTTTCTGCCAATATATCCTTCGCTAAAGTGTAATCTGGAGGTAAATTACGCAGGTCTTCTATTGTAATTTCATTGTATCCGATTGCTATAAATCCATCAAGTACATACTCCTTATAATAGTCTCCACCCATTGTTCTTACAAGCCAATATCGTCTTTCTGTACTTATCGAAAAATCATCAATTCCTAGGTTCTCCATTATATTATTAAAAAGCTTATGTTTCAGGACCGGCATGTCTCTACTCTATAAGCTCTAAATTCTTTTTTTATTTTAAATCAAAATAGATGCCGCTATTGTGATTTTAACTAAATATTTGCGAATATATAAAATAAGTTTAAATAAAGGCTATCACATTTAAATAAAAGCGATTAAGAAAGATGGATATATTTGTGTGGGAGATTCCGAAGAATAAGAGTATTAATTTATTATTTCTGTACTTTTCCCTTCTTATGCTTTCTCCACTGCCGCGGATCGACAGCATTTTTATCTTTCCAGATACCATTTCAAAGTTTCGATAGCCTCTTTTACAGATCGAACAATGACATACTGATCTGATCGAATTTGATGATTTTATTAATTTTCCATTAAAACTCAAACATTTTTTATGCATTTAGAATGTATTTTAAAATAATTTAATACATTTGAATAAGAAGTATTCAGAAGAGAAAAGCAAAGTAATTAAAAGGGCTAATTAACTTTTTAAATAATTACTTATGAAGACAAATTACATTTTTTCAGACTGGATATTCGCTTATATAAATCTAAAAGGGATACATTAACCTTCCATCCCATTAAATACTTTATATGTAAGAACAACTGTGCTAAATCACTAGAAATAGCAACAGAAGGGATATCTTTTTATAATCCGAAATTAACGCTTAATATAAAATATAACATGAAAGCAATTGCATTAACATTGGCAAGTGTTTTGGGCTGTGCTTTTTCTTTGTCTGCACAGTTGAACACTTCCCATAATCAATACCGCGCTGGAGATGTACTTGTCAAGCAGCAGGTAGAGTATATAAATCCCGGCGAAAGCGGAACCAATAAGCTTTGGGATTTCAGTAAGCTCAAATCCGTCAATGATGAGTATACCCTTGCCTATTCTCTTCCTCCTTTGGAAGGTGACAGTGTATATATACTGGGTAATACCCGTTATTTGAAGAAGGACGTATCAGATAATGAACTGATCGTTGGTACAGAACACAATACGATGTACTATTATCATTTAACGAATGATTCCCTCTTGCAAAGAGGACATGAGAACCCTTCGGTGGTATTAAACTATACCGATCCTATGCTACTGGTACATTTCCCGTTAAACTACGGGCAAAAATCTTCATCAGACTACAGATCAAAGGGAGTTTATTCCTCTACAGTGGATATACAGACACAAGGGACAATGATTACTACAGCTGATGCTTATGGAAAGATGATCCTTCCTTCGGGAGATACACTTAGCCCTGTACTCAGGGTAAAGACCTTACAAACAATTTTTGATGTGCCTCAGGAAGGCAGTTCTGTTACATCTGAGGCAGACAATGCAGGTAAGCAACTTGAAACCTGCCGTTGGTATAGCAAAGGGTATCGCTATCCTGTATTCGAAACAATAAAGAATATCAACCTGAAGGACAGTACGGAGATATTTAAGACAGCATTCTTCTTTCCACCTCAGGATCATTTATATCTGGATACCGATCCCGAGAATCAGGCACTGCTGGATGAACTGTGGAAAGAGCCGAAAGACAACAATCAGAACACAGATAAAGGACAAGTCAAGACCGTCACATTGGAAGATGTGATGACTTGCAGGCTGTATCCGAACCCGGTGGAATCATTCTTGAACATAGAATATGAATTAAAGGAAGATGCAAAAGTATCTTTTGAGTTGTATTCTCTGGAAGGTATGCCTGTCAAAAAGATCACTTTGAAGAACAGGACAAAAGGCACATACTATGAAACGATCGATTGTTCGTCGCTGTATCCGAAGAACTATGTGTTAATGATTATAGCAAATAACCTGTTTATAAATGAAATTATTATTAAAAAGTAATATTATGAAAAAATATATTATTTACATCTTCTTTATCTTATGTTCTTTTTTAGTGAGAGGATATGGACAAGATATAAGTATATTACCTTCTCCTGTTGCCCCTAATGTGGAAAGTATCCTTAAATTTAATGAGTTTCCTGTATCATACCATACAGGAATACCAGATATTAATATTCCAATATATACAATAAAATTAAATGATATAAGCTATCCTATATCAATCAAATATAATGCATCAGGCATAAGAGTAAATGAAGAATCCGGCACAATTGGTTTGGGATGGGAGCTCAATTCCTATGGTCTTATTTCGAGGACAATAATTGAAGCTAATGACTTCTCAAATAGTGATCCTAGTTTAGGATACAGAACATATTTTAACAGTAACATTCCAGACTTCTTGATTCCGGATAATTATATAAAATATCCGGTGTTCCACCTTTTTGATTATTATGCTACAGCTCCCTATATGAGAACCTATACAGACTTATTATATTATGCCAATAAATTACCTGACACACCAAGTACACTGGCTGAACTAGCCCCTGATATATACACCTACAATTTTAATGGATTTTCTGGAAAATATGCATTAACTCATACAGGAGAGATATATAAACAATCTATTAATCAGATAAAGATTAATTATAATGATGGAGAAGTTGGACGTAAAGATCCAGATAAATGGACCATTATAACACCTGATGGAACAACATATACTTTTGCTCAAAAACAATTAACAGAAATGCCTACTATTTCGTCGAAACCTAATAATGTTTCATCCTGGTATCTAACAGAAATAAAAACAATAAATGGGAATTTAATTACTTTTAATTATAGTATAGAAAATGAACTTAAATATTCTATTTCTGGTCTTGAATTGCATAATCGTACATCTTGGATGGGAGAACAACCAGAGTCATCTCCTTTTATTCCTGTATTGAATCAGACAATAGTTTTAAAAAACATAAGTTTTCCTAATGGAGTAGTAGAGTTTTCTTATAATTATGACCGTCAAGATTTACCCTCAGATCCAAGACTTACAAGTATTATAGTAAAGAATGTTAAAAATGAGATGGTTAAAAAGGTAGAGCTTACTCATGATTACTTCACTGCAAACGCAACGAACGAATCTGAAATGCTTTCATTGAGTCACATACGCAGTACACTGAATGTACCTTCAACAAATACCCCATCATATTATTGCAACCTAACAGAAAATTGGAATTTAAAAAGACTTAAATTGTCAAATATAAACTTTTATGGAGCTTCTCTTAAAGAAACTTATTCATTTGTTTATAATGAAAAGTCTTTGCCAACAAAGCTATCTACAGCAAGAGATCATTGGGGGTATCACAATGGCAAGAAAAATAATGGATTAGTTCCTAAACAAATAATTTGGAATCCGCTATTAGGAATTGAAACTTTTGAATCTACTAATGGAAATGCTAATCGTGATGTAGATCCTACATATAATCAATCTTTCATTCTAAATTCAATAACACTACCAACAGGAGGAAAAATAGAATATGAATTTGAACCAAATTCACAAAAGTTATTTGACAATGATGGAGATCCTAATATTGAAAATTATTTGAGCACTAAACTGGGGTTTGAATTTATTGGAAGTCGATCAGAAAATATCGGAGCTCTTTTCACAAACGACTTTCGGTATACTTTTACAATACCTAGTGGGTATAGTCTGCAAAGCTTCCCTTTAAAAATAGATCTGGAACTTCTCCAAAAAAGAACATCTGCTGATATGGGTAAACAGTTAGGGATTTATATAAGAAAAAAGAGCGATCAAAGTGTTGTATATCAACTTTTGGAGTCTATGCGATTAAATTCATTTGTTAATGGTGATGATATTAATGCGACCCAATTTAGTATAAAAGTAATACCTAATATAAAATTAGGAACAGGAGAATATGAAATACAAATAATCGGATATTCAGGGTTGGATAAGTCTTACATGTTTAGTAGTATTAAAATGGATGCGAATATATATATAAAAGCTACACCTCCTGCGACAAGAGTCAGTATGCTTACAGGAGGGCTGCGAGTAAAAAAAGTCTCAACGTTCGATAATACTAGAACTTTAAGTAAAAAAATATATGAATATTCTTTGCCCAAATTAATAACAAACTATCCTAGATATCGTCGATTTACTTCCAATAAGATTGATCCAGGCTCTAAACTTCCATTATATAATTTTTTTGAGACATCAGATGGTATCAGAAATAAATCTTATCCAGTAGGATATGGATCTGTTACAGTTTATGAAATAGACGACTTATTAGAGAATAATGGTAAAAGCGTATATAATTATATTACAAAATCCGATAAACAACTAGACTATTCTTCAAGATCTTTATCTAAATATGAATATGAAAACAACTGGGGAAATCAAACTGTTGGACGAGAATTTGATAGAACTCCTGAAGGATTAGCTTCGAATTCATTTATTACTTATGCTGAAAATGGCCTACTTAATAGCGAATCTTTTTATAGATATAATGTCTCAAATAAAGATTATACGCTATTGAGGTCAGTAAACTATGAATATGATATAAGCAATTATGGAATACTATGGGGGATAAAACGAGCAAAGACTCAGAATCAAGATGATGTATTAGATAATATAAACCTTGATGTAATAAAGTCTCTATATTTTCCTGGTATACGTTTTACTTCTGCTTTACCGACCGCATTTATATATCCTGTTATTAATCAGCAAAAAATCAACATTAAAAATAAAATAATAAAAGTATATGATGATCAATCAAAACAATATATTATTGAAAACACATCGTACACATATAATGTGACAAACAATCAGATAAAAGAAGAGCAAACTTCTAGTAGTAACGGTAATAATATAACCACAAGGTATATTTATTCTGTAGATAAGCAGGAAGATATATATATGAAGCTAACGCAACAGAACAGAGTAAATGATATTATTGATATTATCAAAGATAATAATGGAAAAATGCAACAAAGCCAAAATGAATATTCTTCTTTTCTTAATATACCACGTATCAGTGGAATCAAAACGAATACAGATATAAATCAAGTATTAGAGAAAAGGCTAATTTATCATAACTACGATAGCTATGGAAATCCTGTTTATTTATCGAAAGACGGCTCAAATGAGACCTTTTATCTTTGGTCATATAGTGGCCAATATCTGATCGCAGAAATAAAAAATGCATCCTACTCTTATACAGAGTTAGAGACCATAGTGAGGAATGTCTTTTCGGTAAATAGTTTAAATGCTTTATCAACATTGCTAATACCTAATGAGACCAAACTGAAAGATGGTAGCCTTCAAACTGCATTGCCAAATGCTTTAGTAACCACCTATACCTATAAACCTCTAGTGGGTATGTTATCGGCTACCAACCCTTCAGGTATCACGACTTATTATGATTATGATAGCTTTGGACGATTAAAGGAGACTTACATATATAAAGACAATGTTGTAAGTACAGCTAATAAGCAAACTATCCAAAAGTATGATTACCATTACCAAAACCAATAAACGATTTTCATTATGAAAACAAGATATATTTTTATATTTATGTTTGTTGTTTTAGGCATTGCTAATCTGCAAGCTCAAACAGCAAGCCAGAATTATATTCAGACGCGTACTTATACAAAAGAAGATGGGACGACCTATTTGGATGCCATTCAGTATTTCGATGGACTGGGACGTCCTGTGCAAGTCGTTCAAAAGGCTGTAACTCAATTGAAGGCAGACCTGGTGACCTATCAGGAGTATGACTCCTTCGGACGTGAAGAACGCTCGTGGCTTCCGTCAGTAGCTGCGGGTAATAACGGTGCTTATATGCCATTGGCCACTTATAAAACAAAAGCTATGACCACCTATAACAGCACGACATACAATACTGCGGCAGACTCGATAGCATACAGCCGCCCTGTTTATGAAGCATCCCCCCTAAACCGGGTACTTGAACAATACGGAGCAGGTGTGGATTGGAAAAACAATAAAAAAGCCGTACGTACGGGTTCCCTGACCAATATAGCCAAATCTGCGACTACATGGGCAGATGCGGATTCATTAGTTTGTGGGCTGTATAAGACTACTGATGCAACGGGAACGATCAGCCTTTCCAGAGCAGCGAATTATGGAGTGGGAGAATTGTATGTAACCCGAATGAAAGATGAGAATGACAATGTATCTTATGAATTTAAGGATAAACAGGGTCAGGTCGTATTAACCCGCCAGATAAATGCAGGAAAGCTGCATGATACCAATTACATCTATGATAGCTTTGGCAACCTCCGTGCAGTGCTTCCTCCGGAAGCATCGGACAGGCTTTTGAGTTCATCGAGCTGGACAGAAACCGATACAAACCTGAAGCTATACGCTTACCTCTATAAATATGACGACCGCAACCGTTGTATAGCCAAGAAGTTGCCCGGCTGTGAGTGGATATATTATGTCTATGACAAGGCTGACCGTTTGATCTTTACACAAGATGGTGAACAGCGGGCAAAACAACCAACTCCCGAGTGGACTTTTAATAAATACGATGCCTTCGGCCGGTTGATTATCTCAGGGATATATCCATCCTCTGCATCACATGCGAGTCTAATTACTAAATGTCAAAATATTGTTGTAACAGAAAAACCGGGAGGGTATTATGAATATACATGGAATTCCCTGCCTGAAATTTCTTATACAGGCACATTGCTTCTTAATTACTACGATAACTATTACGATTACTTCAATGCCACATTGAGAGAGAAGTTGAAATTTGTAAGGAAGGATGGCTTTCCTGATCGCTATATTCATTCTGGGATGGGAGAAGGAACTCCTAAAGGATTACTTATAGGAACACGGATTAAGACCTTACAGCCAGATGGGAGTTTGGGTGAGATCGCATCTAAGATATATTATGACAACAGGGGACGTGTTATCCAGGTTAAATCTACGAACCACTTGGGAGGAATAGACGAAGAACATATCGCCTATAACTTCATCGGCCAGCCTACGAAGAAAATGTATGTGCATGCCAAGGATGCCAATGGAGGAGGAAAACAAACGGAGGTCTATACCTATACCTACGACCATGCAGGAAGATTGCTGACCACAACCCACCAATTGATCGACGGTACAACAGTCAGGCAACAGGTCACTCTTGCAGAAAACACGTATGATGAATTGGGCAGACTCAAAACCAACAAAAAAGGCGGGGTAGCTAACGCTTTGTCTACCTATGGTTATAATATCCGCTCGTGGACAAAATCAATTACAAGTCCGTTATTTACGGAAACATTGTATTATAATGATACATATGGAGGCAGTAAAGCTCAGTATAATGGTAATATTGGGGCAATGAGCTGGAAGATATCGAGTGAAACCAATACGCTTGGCTATGCCTTTATCTATGATAACCTGTCGAGATTAATTACCTCCAATTACTTGGTAAACGGTACAGCTAATACCAACTATAAAGAAGCATATACATACGATAAGCATGGAAATATTGCAACTTTGCAACGTTATGGTAAAACAGCTGCATCAACTTATGGTTTAATTGATAATCTGACCATGACATATACCGGTAATCAATTACTGAAAGCAGATGATGCCATTGCAACTATCAGCCTTGCCGAATCAGCCGACTTCAAGAACTATAGCAGTGTAGCCACAGAGTACTTTTATAATGCTAATGGGGCGATGTCAAAAGATTTTAATAAAGGAATAACAAAGATTCAGTATAATTCCTTAAATTTACCACGACAGATGGATATCAAGAGTCCCGTTGCGGAGGCAAAGAACGAATATACCTATTCGGCAGGAGGTCAAAAGCTGAAAGTTGTCCAGAAATGGAATCCAAACTATTCCACAACCCCAATTATTGGTTCGGCAATCGATACAGCAGCATTGACCCAGACCAAAACAACAGATTATGTAGGTAATAAGATCTATGAGAATAACGTTCTGAAGCGAATATTGGTAGACGGTGGTTATATTGAGGGTGGAATATACTATTTTTATCTGACAGACCATTTGGGCAACAACCGTGTAGTATTAAATGCCAGTGGAACAGTAATACAGAAGAATCATTATTATCCGTTTGGTGCAGCCTTTGCTGAAACAACGACAACTGAACAAGGCAAGCAGCCGTACAAATACAACGGCAAGGAACTGGATCAGATGCATGGCTTGAACCTGTATGACTACTCGGCAAGGTATTATGAAAGTGCTGTGGGGAGGTTTACGAGTGTGGATCCGTTGGCGGAGAAGTATTATAATATTAGTCCGTATACGTATGTGGCGAATAATCCGATTAAGTATGTAGATTTAAAGGGAGATAGTTTGACATTATATGGACAACAGGATCATATAGATCAAGTTAGTGCGGTGCATAATAGTTATTTGGATGGATATTATACTTTCTCGGCAGTAAGGGGTAGTAAAACATCATTAGTTGCAACAAATAAGGATAGAACAACAGATCCTACTGCATTTGCAAAAGCTAAAACTTATTTTGATGAATTGAATGCAGTTGTAAACGGCACGGAAGGCACGGCATATGTTAGAGTTGTCAGTAATAGTGAGAATGCTCTGGTCGGCAACTTTAATGATGCCATGATTGATATTGGAGATATTCAGCAATTGCCTTTAATACAAGGTAATAATATTGTAACTCAGGGAAGTACATTGATTCATGAAACGGTAGAACAGTATCAAACGCAAGTCATGGGTCAACATAACTATGCGAATGCACATCAATTAGCAACAACTTCAGAATCTAATATTATTGGAGTTGTTATAAATCCTAACAGAGAAATAAATAATATATCAAGATCCGGTCCGGCAACTGGATTTATGACAACTCAAGCATCAGATGGAAGGAGGCAGACTATAATGTTTCGTTACAATAATAATATCAGACTAGGCAACGTATTCAGATAATATGATGAAAAAAATATTTATTATTTTATTGTTAACTTCAAGTTATAATTTGGAGATAACCGCATCCAAAATAGATATAGACTCACTATTTGTGAAAAATCTAACATCTATAGATGAATATCTTAAATTGGTGATAAATGGTTATGTATTACCCTCAGGTAGAATTGATAATCCTATTATGGCTAGTATTGACGGGAAGCCTATAGTAACAAACTATAATGACTCTACTAAATTTTATATTTATGGAGAATCTGTATATTTTTTAGAAATGTTTGAAAATATTAGTGATTATCATTGGGAAAGAAATTCATATGTACCCAATATTTTAATTAGTCGTCAAGAGATTCAAATGATTAGAGACTGGTATCAGATGAATAAGAATAGATTAAATAAGGAAAAAATAGAAAAACTTTTTTTATGGTATCAAGATTATAATAAGAACATGGAAGGTGGCTTATATAATGAGGAGATATCTAAAGCCTATTATGAAAGACTTAATTGTATAAGAAGGCTTAGCTCTTTTATTGAATAATCCCTCGTTTGACATAGGCTCCGCTTCTCGTCTCTTCGGTTTTGCAATCCGAATATTAATAACGTAATACAAATTAATCCTGCCAATATCATCATTGGCAGGATTTATTTAATAGTCCTAATCTCAAACTCAATATACTCCTTTCCTTTCTTTATTATTTCTGTTTCAACGATAGCCTTACGAATAAGTTTATCATTGAACCTGTATTTCTTGCTTAAGATATCTTGAGTCGGTTTTACCGGATTATCCCAATCTGAAATGTATCTCATAGGGGAGGTTGGGGTATCTTTATTCTACGAAATCAATTTATTCGCCTGTAAAATACGGATTATTCTTCATGCTATTAGCTAATTCCTTTGTCGTAATTTTTAGATATTTAACTGTTTGCTCTATTTTAGAATGTCCTAAAAGCCTCGAAATATAAAGAAGATCTATTCCATTTCGATACATATTTGTCGCTCCTGATCTTCTAGCGGTATGGCTAGTTACTAATTCGTATTTGGCCTTGATCTCTTCAATTCGTTTACCTCCCTTAGTGATTGTCGTTTTAATAGGGTTGTTCACTTTGGCTATTTTAAAAATTTCTTTCAAGGCATCATTATGCTTTTGATCTGAAATTTTAGGTAGCTTTAATCCCTTATTCCGTTCAATAATATCTCTCAAATATCTATGCATCGGAAGATATACTTTTTTATCTTTCTTTTTAGTCCATATTGATATCAATCCATCTTCAATATTATAGTCATTTATCCTAGAATAATCGGAAATCCTGAGAGCTGTGCAATATCCTATAAGAAAGCGGTCGCGTTCGGTAGTGAGACTTTTAATCATACTTCTCAAATTATTTTGGTAGATATCCGGATAGAATTCTTTAATTAATTCTTCAGTGAAAATAAGATTATATACTTTGTTTATTTCTTCTATTGTTAAAGCAATAGTATCGGCGTCTTCTTTTTCGACAATAAATCCTTTCGGTTTTTCCCATTTATAAAGATTATCTTCTTTTGCGCCATTCATAAAAACTATCACATTTTTTATTATACCGCCGATGTGATTTTTCGATAAGTCTTTATCTAACAGATATTGCCTGAAACTATTATAGAAATTCATGTCAATATCCGCAAACTTTATAGATATGGGAGTTTTAGAATTTTCGTTCAATTTGGACTGATATTCCATTAAATGCTTGATTGCAGTTGAGTAAGTGTTTATAGTACTTTTACTCTTTGTACTTTTGCTTTTAAACAGTTCCGCATAATCAATAAAACGCTGAGATTTCTCATATTCATCTATTTCTTTTTGTTTGGATTCGGAGATCGTTCCCCCTTCAGTTAAATTCAACTCATCAATTTTATTTTGAATAGCCTTCTTGAAAGTCTCTTGTGTGGGATTAATTAACTTTTCTTGGAACTCATTCAAAGTATCTTCAATCAGTTGCTTGTATTTTTTTATTTGAAGATTGTTTAAATATCCATCTGGGTATTGCTTATTTTCTTTACACCAGCGACTATTATCTATCCAGAATTTAGTTTCAACTGAAATACCGGGAACAAATCTTAATCTTTGCCCTTTTAGACGAATAATAAATTGGATAGTTGTTTTATCCTTACGTTTATCTATTAAATATGGTATTGCTTCAATCATAAATATATGTAACAGAATTTGGAACGCGTCAATTCTTTATATGCAAAATTATAAGAAATAAACATTTGTTGGTATATCATTTAGTTTTATATTTCTAGTTCTAACCCATAGTAAGAAATGTATCGCGCTCCCTTCATGCGCACAGATTAATTTTAAAACCCTTTGATTATCTACAAATAGTCAAAGGGTTTTTCTTTCATATCTTTTATATATAGTTTTTAACTACTTCTTTTATTTCATTGGCATATTGGTATATATCATCTAAAGAAGATATATTGTGCCTTGTTTCCTTTTTTTCTTTATCAAAAGTTACAATGTATTTATTTGTAGGTGAGTTAAAATACAATCGGACTATAGGTTTTCGATTATTATTATCAAATATTATTGCAAAGTAAGTTTGAGCATCCCTATATGTTATTCTCGATACATTTACAACTTCTCGAAGTATAGCCTTAATCAACATGAAGCCTTCTAATTCTTCTTCTGTAGTAACTATACCATTGTTTTTATCTTCAACAATTAGTGATTCTGGTTGTTCGGGTTGCTCTTCTTGGGCAACTTCTGTTTTTAAAGCCGTTTTCAGACGGTCTGAAATAGTATCACTAATTAAACCTGAAATAGATTTTTTGACTAGAGATGTAAATTGTTCTAATAGCTTAGGGGTGATAACACCATCATAAACCTGTTTTGCAAATAATTTAACAAACTCAGGACTCGGATTTGAGAATTCGTTGTTAATAACCATTTTCAACTGACTTGTGTATTTTAATTCACTTGCAGAGCTCAATATATTATCAACATCAAAATATGTTTTATGGAATTTTTTTAATTCCTCGACTGTGTTACTTTTGAGATCAAATAAATTTATTTCAAGAAATGGCTTCTCATCCATTTTATTAGGAGTTTCAAGGTCTGTATAGAACTTGTAGACTATTCCATTAGTCAATAACCCGAATTTAGCATTTGATACATGGAAGTAACGCAACAACTGATTGTCATGTAATGTCAGATCTTGCTTCCAGTGCTTGCACTCTACTAAAACGACAGGCTGATTATCTCTGAATATAGCATAATCTATCTTTTCTCCCTTCTTAGTTCCTATATCACAAGTAAACTCTGGCATTACTTCTAATGGATTGAACACATCATAACCCATTGCTTGAAGAAAAGGCATAATTAAAGCATTTTTAGTCGCTTCTTCTGTTTGAAGGCTGTCTTTTAGTTTTTCGGCTCTGTCTGAAAGCTGTTTGATTTGATCTTTGAAGTCCATGGTATCATTTGTTTAAAATTAATCTTAAAAATGAGCTATTAGATGTTTTGTTCTAAATTAAAATAGTTTCCTCATTTTGTTTAAGTCTATAATAAAATCAATATATTCTGAAAATAGATTTAAGGAATGTCAAGAAGTCTGATCCGAGTCTAAAGCTTTGATTAATTATTTACTTGATAAATTGAATTATCTATAAAAATAATTCAAATCAAATGGATTTTACCAATTAACCTTTCACTTATAAAAAATTAATTTTCTAGGATTAACAATGTCTTCATGTTTGGATCTTGATGATATAACCTTTTTATATCAAGGTGTTTAGTCCTTTTTCAAAAGTAGATAAAAGGAAAATATAAATCAAATAAATTTAAGAAAAACTTATTTAAAATAAACATTTTGGTACTAATACCCGAAACTAAAAAATATTCAGAGGGATTCTATAAATATTTATTTACAAAATATGAAGTAAAAAAGGAGTAGCATAATTTCATCGTAAAGTAAATAGAATAGACTTTAATAAAGAAATCAATCCCTTTTCCCTTTAAATAAATTATTTAAGATACAATAAACTAGAAAGGCAAGGTAGGATACCACCACTACACTCAGCATAACCAAATTAACAGCATTAATATCCATAGCATAAATTGTTTTTGTTTACTCAAATGTATTATATGATTATTTCATTTCGATTAAAATTTTATTAAGTATTTGCTAAATAATAATTTATGTAGGAGTTGTGAATTCTACTTTTGCATGCAACTTTTTATAGAAGACAATCATCTATGTATTATAAAGAGAAGTAGTAACCCTTATATATATTATAATGAAAAACATAAGCTCGTATTTTAAATTATGTCTTGTGCTGGTCTGTTTATTATTTGTAGCATGCTCGGATGATAACAGTATACAGAATTTTCCCGGTGGAACTTCTGCTCTATTATTGCCGGTAAAAATCTCCGGAGAAAAGAATGGTGGTCAGAAAGTGTTCGTATACGACGATTACAATCGCCTTATAAGTTGTAGTTATTTTTCTAAATCAGATAAGAAGCTATCTAAGATCAGCGAACTTAAAATACAATACGATGCATTGGGGCGTGTAGATAAAGCTATACAGGAATCCTCAGAAGGCGAAAGTTATACTTATACAATAACTTATCACGAATTGCAGATAGTAGTTCAGGATAAATATTATACACGATACATTGACATTGATACAAAAGGCAGGGTGTTGAAAATGAAGCAATATTATGCAAATAACAGAGATACATCGATAGAATATAATTACCAATACGATCAGAAGGGTAATTTGATAAAGAACGACTTTAACAACAATTATTATTCATACACCTATGATGTTCATAATGGTATATATAGCTCTGTGAATACACCTCAGTGGTTTTTGGTGACTATGCTGGAGGCTACTCTTATCTATAATAATTATACTCAAATACAAGTATCTTTTTTAGATGAGAATGGAAAAGAGCAAACACCTACCACCTTTAAGATAACCCACACTTACAATGAAAATGGATATCCGGTTAAATATCATGTTCCTAATATGACGTTTTGTGGAACGCCACCCTTACCGGAAAGTGATTTTAGAGTGGAATACCAAGAAGCCAAGGTTATGGGGGTATATTTTTGATTTTAATTTATTCTTTAATTATACAAGGACAACATTTGTTGTCCTTTTTTATTAAGGGAATATCTTATATTGAGTATTCCAGATGAATCTGAGGACTGTTTCTCTTAAATAAATTAATACTTTTGTCTTGTTTAAATGAAAAATCTATGGATATTTTAAGGTCTGTTTTTATATTTATTCTTGCCGGTATATGCGAAATTGGCGGTGGATATCTCATTTGGTTATCTATAAGAGAAGATAAGCCTCTATGGTATGGAATTCTTGGCGGAGCTATTATGATTGCATACGGTATAGTTGCTACTTTTCAGGAGTCTAATTTCGCAAAGGTTTATGCAACGTATGGCGGCTTTTTCATCGTTTTGTCGCTTCTTTGGGCATTTGTGTTTGATAAATATATTCCTACTAAATATGATGTTATCGGGGCAATCGTTGCATTGATCGGTGTTTGCATTATCTATTATTCTCCTCGCGAATAATAAATGCTAGTTGATTATTGTATTCTTTTTGTTGTTGGCTAAAAGAATACACGCTATTTAGATATAAAAGTAAAAATGATAACTATTCCGGGTCAGTATTGAACTTCCATTCTTTGTTTACAAAATCAAATACAATGGATAATTCCGATACAGAAGGGAGTTTTAGGAACTTATATTGAGTAATTATAGCTATTCTTGCTCCTTGTAGTTTCGATACATTCTCATTCCATTCCGAAATTTTATTGAAGTAGGTATTTATACTTTCAATATCGGAAGAGGATATCGCTTTGTTAATATCATTTACTAAACCTGCAATATTAAGATTATTATAAGACTCGTTAAGTTTCTTATAATTTTCCATATAACTATCTTGAATTTCTTTTACGTCCATAGCATTGAGAGTTTTGTATATTAAACCTGTTATATGATATAAAGTTAAGTAAAATAAATACAAATAGATAAGATAGAGGGTGGATATTTTACCTTGTTTTAAATGATTCTTTCAGCAAATGCTATTACATGCCCATCGGGATCTGCGAAATAACATGCTCTGTCTCCCCAATTTCTTTCAATAATGGGACTTATTAGTTTTGCTCCACTATTAATTGCATTCTCAAACTCCAATTGAATATCCTCAACATACAGGTACAGTTCACATCTGGGGATTCCATTGCCATCCTGAGGGTGGGGGAGTTGATTTGCTAATATTCTGGCGATTCCGTTGTTAGGCATTAAGCCTAATTTGCAATGGTCGGATAAATTAAATTCTGTCATCCCGGGGACATTAAGATCCGGAGCTTGGCGAAATATCTTTTGATAAAATAAACTGCTTCTTTCTTGATTATCTACAAACAGAATTGTTTGAGCGAGTTTAATGTGCTTCATGATTTTGACTTTATATTGTCATTTTTTTCTGGACGAGACAAATAATTAAAAAACCTCTGAAACTTTATAAGAGATCAGAGGCTTTTAAGTTTAATATCTATATTGTATTATTTCACTTCCCATACATCCTGTTTCATCAGGTAATCTGTAAGCTTACGAACCGGATTTTTAGCTTGTACTTCTTTTACTTGCTCTTCTATACCTTGGTCGTATGTCGGCTCTTCTACATCACGAATAACACCTAGTGCTAAAGGTAAGCCATTTTGAGGAGACATCAATCCTAGTTTTAGGTGTAATGTATCGTCCTTCGTAGTAGCGTCATGTACCAAAACATCATCGATTGTATAACCATTCTGGCCGATTATTACATCCTTAATTTGCCAGCCATCAATTACCAATCCTTTATCTTTGTTTGCTCCGAACAGCATCTTTTCTCCATGTTTCAACAAGATGGTACGTTCGGCTCTCCATGCTCTGTCTACAACATTATCGTGGATAGCATCGTTGAATATTACACAATTTTGCAATATTTCTACAACAGAAGTGCCTTTATGCTTTGCCGATAAAGTCAAAACTTCAGTCGTGTTAGCTAAATCGACATCTATACAACGAGCAAAAAAGGTTCCACGTGCTCCCAGTGCTAATTCTACAGGGTGGAATGGATCTTCTACCGTCCCAAAAGGAGAAGACTTAGAAACAAATCCTCTGTCAGATGTTGGTGAGAATTGCCCCTTTGTTAAGCCGTAAATTTTATTGTTTAGTAGCAAAATGTTAATATCCACATTGCGACGTACTGCATGTATAAAGTGGTTACCTCCAATAGCAAGACAGTCGCCATCACCGGTAGCAAGCCAAACGGATAACTCCGGTTTTGCTGTTTTTACTCCTGTCGCAATAGCAGCCCCACGTCCGTGAATGGTATGAAACCCATATGTGTTCATATAGTAAGGCAGGCGAGAAGAGCATCCGATGCCTGATATAACAGCTGTTTTATGAGGCTCTATACCCAACTCAGCCATTGCTTTGTGCAAGCAATTGAGAAGAGCGTGGTCTCCGCATCCCGGACACCAACGTACATACTGATCGCTTTTATAGTCTTTAGCCTGATGAGAAGAGGCCATTTTTAAATTTACATCTATCATAATTTTACTCTCCTAACTTCTTTGTGAATGCTTCAATCAATTCAGAAACAGCGAATGGCTGTCCCTCCACTTTGTTGTAACGTGATACTTGCAATCCGGGGATTTTGTCCACCAAATAGCCGGCGAATTGACCGTTGTTTAACTCTGCAACAATAATATTTTTAAATTTACGGAGTATCGACTCTGTATTCTTAGGTAATGGACTAATAAATCGGAAATGAGCTAAAGCCACTTTATGTCCGAGGATATTCATTTTTTCAACAGCTTCTCGCAAATGTCCGTATGTTCCACCCCATCCGATAACCAGTAATTCTGCATCTTCTCCGCCAATTAGCTCCAGTTGAGGAATTATATCCGCCACTTTATCTACTTTTTGTTGTCTGACATCAGTCATTTTTTGATGGTTAGCTGCGTCGGTAGAGATGGCTCCGGTTTTAAAGTCTTTTTCAAGTCCACCAATACGGTGTGTATAACCTTCTAAGCCTGCTTCAGCCCAGTAGCGAACCATTGTTTCATCATTACGTAACGCACTATTCCATTCGTTGCCTGTGTATTGCGATACGTCATGCGGAGTTATTGTCGGATATTGGTCTAAATCTGGAATGCGCCATGCCGAAGAACCGTTTGCTATATAACCATCTGTTAACAGGATCACAGGCATAACACGCTCTAATGCGATCTTAGATGCCCAATAGGCCATATCAAAGCAATCTGTAGGACTAGCTGCTGCCAGTACTACAATAGGACTTTCTCCATTGCGACCATATAGAGCTTGTCTGAGGTCGGTTTGTTCGGTTTTAGTTGGCAGGCCTGTAGATGGGCCTCCTCGTTGAACATCGATAACAATAAGTGGCAATTCAGCCATTACAGCCAATCCTATAGCTTCACCTTTGAGGGTTAAACCCGGTCCGGATGTAGATGTAACTGCTAAGTTACCTGCAAAACTGGCGCCTATAGCCGTACATACACCGGCTATTTCATCTTCTACCTGAATTGCTTTAACTCCTAGCTGTTTAAATTTAACAAGTTCTTGCAAAATATCTGTCGCCGGAGTAATGGGGTATGAGCCCAAGAACAGCGGTTTACCAGAATTTTCGGAAGCAGCAATCAGTCCATATGCTGTTGCTGTATTTCCATTAATATCTATATAGTATCCTTTGTCAATATTTACAGTCTCTACCCTATATGAAGAGATAGACATATTGGTATTATGTCCGTAATTAAATCCATCGGCTAGTACTTTAAGGTTTGCTTCGACCAAAACCGGTTTCTTTGCAAATTTGTTAGAAAGTATATGGTTAGCTACATCCAATGGACGATTAAATAACCAGCATACAAGTCCTAATGCAAACATATTTTTACTTCTGACACGAGATTTCATATCCATTTCCATACCTTCGAGGCTACTCTTAGTTAGAGTTGTTATCGGTACGGAGATTATCTGCTGTGTTGTCAGTCCTAATTCTGTAAATGGATCTTCGGTAGCAAATAGAGCTTTTTCCAAATCACGTTTGCCGAAAGAGTCTGTATCGATAATTATAACAGAATCTTTTTTCAATGATTTGGCGTTTACTTTCAAAGCAGCAGGGTTCATTGCAACCAAAACATCAGACATATCGCCTGAGTTGTAAATTTGATTACCTAAATGTACTTGAAAGCCTGAAACTCCATACAGAGTACCTTGAGGTGCTCTGATTTCTGCAGGAAAATCGGGGAATGTAGCTATCTGATTTCCAAAGATAGCAGAGAGGTTTGAGAAAATGGTTCCGGTTAACTGCATACCATCTCCCGAATCGCCAGAAAAACGTACGACTATGTCTTTTACGTCCTTAATTTTTACTGTGTTTTGCATTACTTACTTTAATAACAGATAGTATTTATTTAATCTTAAACAAAGGAAAAAAGTATTCATGAATAAACAAACTTATTTATATGAAAAATATCAAAATAATACTACTTTATTGATAAAACTTTTCTATGTTCGGATAGGCTAAACTAATAGAGTTCTTATATTTAAAAATAAATTACGTTTTTCTATATTTTTTAGAGAAAAAGCATAGTTGGAATTCCTTTTTTTATGTCATTCAACAAATTGAGAACAATATTCAACAGCCTTTTTTACATCTTCAATGTTTTTGAAGTCAAGATTTAGTTCCTTTAGCTGTTCTTTTATTGTACTTTCTTGGTCTTTAAAAAGCTTGGCTAGGGAGTTGATAGAATTGAAACGCTTAAACTTTGATTCTAATTTTAGGTAATAAGAGTCATTAGGATATACAGAGTATCCACTAGAGTTTAAATTGTATTTCTTATCTTCCGCAAGTATACTGCCAATGCTCATTATTGCTGTTGTATTTGACTTTGTGCCAAATGCACCAGAAGTCCCTTCTTGTATAATGTTAGAGGATCTTCTGATATAAAAAAAGAGATCTTTAACTTTTATTTTTTCATAAAAAACATTGCCTTTTATATGCTCGAATATGCGCTTATTAAATTCAACATATTCAATATCTGAAACATCAGATAATTCCATAATTTTTTTTTCGGATAGAAAAAGTAGCTTCTCACTGACCGTGTCATAATTAAAGAACCCTTTTGATATTTTTTTGTTATCTTTATATATAATTTTTCCATCCATAAATTGATCACATAAATACCTTTTTGTCTGACCTTCTTGAGAACTCATCTCTAAAACAGAGAATAATAAAAATAAAATTACTACACCTTTAGTTTTCATAATTTATAAATGTTTTAAGTGAAAATTATAGACTACAAGAAAGAAGTTTTTATAATTAAATTAGTGATATGTTGATATTTCAGAATCAACTATTTTTATACTTGAAATGATTCCTTCCACTCTTCATATCCTCCATCAATGCTATATACATCAGAGAATCCTTGTTGCGATAAAAAATCTGCCGCTAGTTGGCTACTATTGCCATGGTAACAAATAACTAATACCGGAGTATCTTTCTCTGTCTCGGATAGAAATTTTGGAAGCGATGATTGGGTAAGGTTTATTGCTTGATCATCATGAGAAAGGCTAAAACTTAGTTCATCTCTGATATCTACAAGTACTGCGTGATTCTCAACCAATAATGCTTTAGCTTGAGAGGGATTGATATGTTTAAATGCCATAATAGTCTACTTCTTTAATTTTATATATACTATTATAACAAAACTATACGGATGTTGTTTGTTTATCGTGCTTCAGGCACAATAGTCCAATAGCAGTTAGCAGCCCGTTAAGTAATAATATTTCATATCCTACTGTGTAAGAAAATAACCTTAGGGAAAGAAATTCAATGAGATAGCTTAATGCCGGTGCAAGTATGCATATGTATGGCACATACTTGTCTCGTATGCTAACTTTTGAGAAAAGACCGAAGAAAAATAATCCTAGCAATGGTCCATAGGTATATGATGCTACTTTGTAAATAGTATCCAATACGTTTTCTTGATGAATAGAATTTATGATAAGGATTACAATTAAGAATGCCAGACTCACAAGTTGATGTACCCTTTTTCTTATTTTCTTTGCTTGCTCTTCATTATCTCGTTTGATGTTAAGGATATCTATACATACAGATGTTGTTAATGCAGTTAATGCCGAGTCTGCACTGGAGAAGGCGGCGGCAATTATACCGATCGTGAAAAATATAAGTACGGGAAAACCTAAATATTCGGTTGCCATAACAGGCAATATCTGATCGGAATGTTGGGGTAGGGTGATATTAAATTGGCTTGCAAACAAAATAAGTAAGACACCCAAAGATAAAAATAACAGATTGATGGGGATAAATGCAAATCCGTATGTCACCATGTTCTTTTGTGCATCTTTGAGGCTCTTGCATGTTAAGTTCTTCTGCATCATATCCTGATCAAGTCCTGTCATTACTATTGTAATGAATACTCCACTAAGGAATTGTTTGAAAAAGTTTTGACGGGAAGCCCAATCGTCAAAAACAAATATGCGGGAATGTTCGTTGTTGCTAATCATATTTACTGCTTGTGATATATCTAAGTCCATCTTTGATGCAACCTGCCATATTATGAGTATAACACCCAGTATCAGAGATGAAGTTTGTAATGTGTCTGTCCATATAATGGTCTTGATGCCACTGCGGAATGTATACGCCCAGATGAGTAGGATGATACCGGTAACGGTAATAAAGAACGGTATATTCCATTGATCGAAAACAAGTGTTTGCAATATGATAGCTACTAGGTATAGGCGTGCGGCAGCTCCGATGATTTTAGATAAGATAAAAAAAGAAGCTCCCGTTTTATATGAATAAAAACCAAAGCGCTTCTCTAAATAACCATATATGGTCGTGAGATTTAGCTTGTAATAGAGGGGGAGTAATACGAAGGCTACGACGAAATATCCAATGGTGAAACCAAATACCATTTGCATGTATGTCATATCAAATTTGCCAACCATTCCCGGAACGGATACAAAAGTTACACCGGAGATAGATGTGCCAACCATCGCTATGGCAACAACAAACCAAGGAGATTGCCTATTCCCTAAAAAGAATGCTTCATTATCACTGCTTTTTTTACTTACAAAATGAGAAATAACCAATAGCGTCGTAAAATAGACTGCAATAATAACAAGTATGTATATCCCCATAAGATGATTAGCTATATATTCTTTATATATTCCTGTAAAACGATTCTATGTAGACAGTATTGCTTACAAAGCCAATGTCAGTCATCTCTATATTTTACCAATGTAGAAAAATACAATTAGAGGTGACAATTTGGCATAGGTTTATGTCTGAATCAATTTTTAAGTCTTACTTAAAATAATTAAGCAGGGCTAAAGGTAAGAAATAAAGAAGTTGAAAATAATTCGTTGAATATATTTTTTTCTGAAAATGACTATTAATAAACAAATAGATTTAGTGAAAGCTTATGATATTATGTGTTGATTATATCCTGATTTAACCCCTTTCTCTAGACTTTCTTCAAAGTTAATGATACGTTATATTATTTGGAATAAAAAAGTACTGTTTGATTATAAATCAGACAAAAAGTCGGCTCCAATTGTTAAAATAATAATAAAGGATTTTTACTCGGTTAAAAGTGTTAAAAAATAATCTTATCTTGCATCAAGTGTACAGTTTTTGTATTTAAATTTGAAAATAAATTGAACGACAATAATCAGTTATTAAACAATTAAAGATACTTGCATATGAAAAAGATTTGGAAAAATATTTCAACCTATGCTTTGGTTGCATTAGTGAGTATAGGTGCTACTTATGGTATGTATACCTTTATGGATCATCGTAGAGGATATAGTTCAGCCGACTTTTATAATTATGGGGGAGAGTTTAATCAGAAAGGAGTTCATCTCGCCAGTTTGACCGCGGAAGGATATCCTGATTTTACTAAGGCGGCTGAGAATTCGGTACATGCTGTAGTACATATAAAATCAACCGTAAAATCACAGGCTCCTGCGCAGGGGCGTCAAAGGGCAATCGATCCATTCGAATACTTTTTCGGATTTGGTGATAGAGGTCAGGATTTGGGTACTCCCCAGCCGAGTGTAGGCTTTGGTTCGGGTGTTATTATCTCAAAGGATGGCTATATTGTTACTAACAATCACGTTATAGACAAGGCAAATGAGATAGAGGTTACATTAAACGACAATAGAAAGTTTACGGCTAAACTAATCGGTACAGACCCGCAGACAGATATCGCCTTGCTGAAAATAGAAGGAAATGAATTTGCATATATACCATTTGGCAATTCAGATAACCTGAAAGTAGGAGAATGGGTGTTGGCAGTAGGGAATCCTTTCAATCTGACATCTACAGTAACCGCCGGGATTGTAAGTGCTAAAGGTCGTGGTGGCATTGGTGCAAATAGTGGAGATATTCAATCGTTTATACAGACAGATGCTGCTATTAATAGAGGAAACAGTGGTGGTGCGCTTGTAAATACAAATGGAGAACTAGTCGGTATCAACACTGCCATCTATTCACAAACTGGTGACTTTGCCGGATATGGTTTTGCTGTTCCGATCTCTATCGCAGGAAAAGTTGTGGCAGATATAAAAGAATATGGTACTGTGCAACGTGCTGTGTTGGGTGTTATGATTCAAGATATCTCTGTAGCGAAAGAGGCTAATCCGGACAAGACAAAAGGTCTTAAAGCAAATGAAGGTGCTTATGTTGGTGGTTTTGCAGAAATGAGTCCGGCTAAACAAGCAGGATTAGAAGAAGGTGATGTAATCACGGCTATCAATGGCGTGAAGGTTAAGGGAGTGAGTGAACTTCAAGATCAGGTAAACAGGTTCCGTCCGGGAGATAAGGTGAAAGTAGATATAATCCGTGGAAGCTCTACTAAGACCTACGATGTTACACTCAAAAACAGTTCGGGTAATACATCTGTAGTCAAAAAAGGCGACGGTATAGCTGCTGTAGGAGCTGCGTTTAAAGAGCTGTCGGCAGACAAGAAGAAAGACCTGGGCGTAAGCTATGGTGTTGAAGTTGCAGGTGTTGATAATGGTGGTAAATTCTACAAAGAAGGGATAAGTAAAGGTTTTATTATCCAGAAGATAAATAATCAACCTGTATCATCTCCAAGTCAGGTAGAAAACATTATTACATCAACAGCAGGAAGTCAGGATAAAGTATTGTTCATATCCGGGATAACCCCATCCGGTGCAAGGAAATATTATGCGGTAGATCTTAGCGAATAAGTATCATATTCGTATTAAAATATAAATAACGCTTAAGTTCAAAACAATAATGTTACTTAAGCGTTATTTATATGTATAAACTTTATAAAGTACAAAATAATTATTCTGTTTAATAAGTATTATTTAAGCCATTCAACAATAAAACCAGACTGTTGATGGTGGCTATCTAGTATTTTTTTACTATATTTGCAAACATTTTTGGGGTATTTTATTATACATATCTGTATATGAGGCAGTTAAAGATTACAAAGTCAATTACTAATCGCGAGAGCGCGTCATTAGACAAGTATTTACAAGAAATTGGTCGTGAAGATCTAATTACGGTTGAGGAGGAAGTAGAGTTAGCACAGGCTATTAAAAAAGGTGACCGTGCAGCACTCGAAAAACTTACTAGAGCCAATCTTAGATTCGTGGTATCTGTTGCAAAACAATACCAAAATCAAGGATTAAGTTTACCCGACCTAATTAATGAGGGAAATTTGGGACTAATCAAAGCTGCGGAAAAATTCGACGAAACCAGAGGGTTTAAATTTATCAGTTATGCGGTATGGTGGATTCGCCAATCTATATTGCAAGCTTTAGCGGAACAATCGCGTATCGTACGCCTTCCGCTCAATCAGGTAGGCTCGCTGAATAAGATCAGCAAGGCATTCTCTAAGTTTGAGCAGGAAAACGAACGCAAGCCATCGGCAGAAGAGCTAGCAGAGCAATTAGATATACCGGTTGATAAAATCGCCGATTCGCTGAAAGTCTCAGGACGACACATTTCGATGGATGCTCCTTTTGTTGAAGGAGAGGACAACAGCCTGTTAGATGTACTTGTAAATGATGACGCCCCAATTGCAGACCGTAAGTTGATAAACGAATCGCTCCAGCAGGAGATCGAACGTGCATTATCAACATTGACAGAAAGAGAAAGTGAGATTATCAAAATGTTCTTCGGTATTGGGTATCAAGAAATGACCCTTGAAGAAATTGGTGATAAGTTTCAATTGACACGTGAGCGTGTACGTCAAATCAAGGAGAAAGCAATTAAGCGTTTAAGACAAAATTCGAGAAGCAAATTATTGAAAAGTTACCTGGGCTAAAAATAAATAGTCGGGTATTAAAAATTATAAAGGGAATTAGTAAAACTAATTCCCTTTTTTCTTTTTTGTCAAACCAAATTAGAATTTCTTTTTTAGAAATTCCATTTAAGTGGTTCGAAATAAGCCTGTGGGTGAAGACAAGCAGGACAGGTCTTGGGTGCCACCTTGCTTTTGATTACAAATCCACAGTTGCGGCATTGCCAGTCGATAGCTTCTTCGCGAGAGAAAACGCCATTGCTTTGTACACGAGCCAATAGAGCTTTGTAACGGTCTTCGTGCATGTTTTCTACTTTGGCTATCATTCGGTACATTACTGCAATTTCTTTGAATCCCTCTTTCTCTGCTATTTCAGCAAATGCAGGGTAATCAATAGCCCATTCTTCATGTTCTCCGGCTGCTGCTTCAATTAAATTTTCTTCGGTAGTACCAACTTTTCCGGCAGGATACATGGCTGTTATTTCAACCATACCGCCTTCTAGAAATTTAAACATACGTTTTGCATGTTCTTTTTCCTGATCTGCTGTTTCAAGGAATATTGCTGCTATTTGCTCATATCCCTCTTTCTTCGCAGTGCTTGCAAACATTGTGTAACGCATTCTTGCCTGTGATTCTCCGGCAAAAGATTTGAGTAGGCATTTTTCTGTTTCTGTGCCTTTAATACTTTTTTCCATAACCTTGATGATAGTTTTAAAAAAATGATTTTTACAAATTTAATATTTAAAATCCTTTTCTAAGAAAGAATTCAAATGATTTTATACCTTTGTGCCCTGAAAATTGAACTTCAGGACTTGTTATTACGTAATTGGAAGAAGCGAGTATAAGTGCTTCTAAATATTGTAATTTCAGAATATTAGATTTTTTATGTATTTTATAGCAAATAATAAATCACATTAATCCATTCCTCGTTTGTTATGAAAAAAGATTTCCTAAAAGACTTTACCCCTCAGTTATTTATTTCCTTAAAAACATATAGTAAAGAAAAATTTATAAACGACCTGATGTCAGGCCTTATAGTCGGGATTGTTGCCCTGCCTCTTGCTTTGGCTTTTGGTATAGCATCGGGTGTTACTCCCGAAAAGGGTATTATAACGGCCATTATTGCCGGATTTATTATATCGTTCATGGGTGGAAGCCGGGTACAGATTGGAGGTCCTACAGGAGCTTTTATCGTTATTGTATATGGAGTTGTTCAAACCCATGGGATCAAGGGACTTATTATTGCAACTATTATCTCGGGTGTTATACTTGTACTTTTAGGTGTGTTTAAGCTCGGGAAGATTATAAAATTCATACCATATCCTATTATTGTAGGTTTTACGAGCGGTATCGCCGTTACTATATTTACAACCCAGATAGCAGATGTTTTCGGATTGAACTTTGGCGGTGAAAAACTACCCGGAGATTTTATCGGAAAATGGATAATGTATTTTAAATATTTTGGAACGATCAACTGGTGGAATACACTTATCAGTATAGCCAGTATTTTTATAATTGTGATCACTCCCCGCATTGTGAAAAAGATACCGGGGTCACTCGTCGCAATTTTGATAATAACAGTAGTTGTATATCTATTAAAAACGTATGCCGGCATAGAAGTGATAGATACTATTGGGGATCGCTTCAGAATCAAGGCTGAGATTCCCGATGCAGAAATTCCGGTAATTAATATGGCTGCAATTATAGATTTGTTGCCCGTTGCTATCACTATAGCTATGCTTGGTGCGATAGAATCCCTTTTGTCGGCAACGGTTGCTGATGGTGTGATCGGAGGCGAGAAGCATAATTCTAATACTGAACTTATAGCACAGGGAATGGCAAATATAGTGACACCTTTGTTTGGCGGTATACCTGCAACAGGAGCTATAGCTCGTACTATGACCAATATTAACAACGGAGGACGAACTCCTATTGCCGGGATCGTACATGCAGTGGTGTTGTTACTAATTTTGCTTTTGTTTATGCCGTTGGCTCAATACATTCCTATGGCTTGTCTTGCCGGAATACTTGTCATTGTATCATATAATATGAGTGAGTGGCGTACATTTAAAGCTCTTTTGAAAAATCAGAAATCCGATATTGCCGTATTATTGATTACATTTTTCCTGACGGTAATATTTGACCTTACAGTAGCGATAGAAGTTGGACTACTATTAGCTGTTGTCTTATTCTTGAAGCGAATAAATGAGGTTACGCAAGTGTCTGTTATAAAAGACCAACTAGACTTGACGGATGAAAGTGAGTTTACTCAAAATGAAGAGATCTTATCATTGCCCGAGGGTGTTGAAGTATATGAAATAGATGGGCCGTTTTTCTTTGGTATAGCCAATAAGTTTGATGAAAGTATGCGCGAGATTGGCGAAAGCTCCAAAATAAGAATTATTCGGATGCGTTTAGTTCCATTTATAGATTCTACAGGATTACATAACCTGACCAGTTTGTGCAGAAAATCGATGAAAGACGGAATACAAGTTGTATTGTCTGGAGTAAGGCCGGAAGTGCATGCTATGATAGAAAAGTCGGAAATTCCGAATATGATAGGAGAGATTAATATTTGCGATAACATAAACCTGGCTATTGCGAGAGCAAAAGAGATACTCGAAAATGAAGATTAGAGCATCCAAAGCTCAACATATCATCAGAGGGTAAGGTATATTGTTTAATTGATTAAGTTACGCACGATGTATAAATGTATTATGAGTTAATCATAGTATCTTTACATAATGAAAGTATTACTGACCACGCTCAATGCTAAATATATACATACTTCGCTAGCTCTACGATGGTTGTATGTAGCCAACAAAGATAAATTTGATATCTCGTTTAAGGAATATGTAATAAAAGAAGAGATAACTACAATTGTAGACGATCTTTTATTACAGAACCCTGATGTCATTGGTCTCAGCGTATATATCTGGAATGTGGAAAAGGTGAAACTTTTGATTGATTTGATCAAAGAAAAAAGTCCACAAACCATTGTAATCGTAGGAGGCCCCGAGGTTACTTATGAGCCTGATTATTTTGTGGAAAATTGGAATGTCGATTATCTGATTAGCGGGGAAGGTGAATTTGTACTAGGTGAATTACTTACGGCTATAAGCACTAAAAGTAAGCCTATTATAGATGGTGTGTCGAAAAGAGGATCGGTAAGTAAGATTGTCGCTAAAGCTGATTTGGAGAAACTGGCATTTTTACCCTCTCCATACCAACTGGAAGAAGATAAGGAAAATATGAAAAACAGATTACTGTATTTCGAAACATCTCGAGGTTGCCCTTATCAATGTCAATACTGCTTGTCTTCACTCGAAAAAGGAGTCCGTTATTTCCCCAAGCATCATATTGTAGATAATCTATCTTATTTTATCCGGAGTAACGCCAAACAAATCAAGTTTCTTGATCGTACCTTTAATCTGAATAAGGAACATACACGATTTGTATTTGATTTTTTGATTGATCATTACCGCCCGGGTTTAAGCTGCCAGTTTGAAATATATGCGGACTTGCTGACTGACGAATCAATAAATTACCTCAATAAAAACTTACCGGAAAACTATTTCAGATTTGAGATTGGTATTCAATCTACTTACGAACCTACTAATATTGCAGTAAAACGTAAGCAGAATTTTGAATTGCTGGCAGGCAATATACAAAAGCTGATGGATGGCGGTAGAATATATTTGCATTTAGACCTTATCGCCGGATTGCCTTACGAGACTTATGAGCGATTTGTAAAGTCGTTTAATGATGTATTTCGTTTGAAGGCGAAAGAATTGCAGCTTGGCTTTCTAAAGATGCTGAGAGGTACATCTCTTAGACGCAACGCCGATAAATATGGATACAAATACAGCACTCTCGCTCCATACGAAATAGAGTCGAATAATGATATTACCCACGAAGAGCTGGAACGTATACATGATGCCGAGCATGCTCTCGAGAAATATTGGAATAGCGGGAAATTTAGCCGTACCATGCAGGTATTGACCGATACGTATTATAAAGATCGATATTTCGAGCTATTTGATGAAATCGGGCAGTATTATAATTTACATAATCTTCCGCATCATGGTTATCGGTTAGAAGATATATTTTTGTTTTTGCACAACTTCTTATTATCCCGAGGCATTGATTTGTTTAGAGAGTTAAGAACAGACTATTACTGTAACTTTAAGATACGTCCGCACGGATTTTGGGACGATAAAATAGAAAAAAGAGAAAGAAAGCAGCTGCTGTATCAAATAGGGAATGACAAACCATTTTTACAAAAATACGGATTGAATAGAAAAATTATAGAAAAGCAAGCCGCTATTGATATTGTAGAAAATAGTGACAATGAATATTTATTGACTGTTTTTCTTCAGAAGGATAATAGTGTAGAGCATTTGTTTCTCTCCTATACATTTAAAGAATAATATTATCTTATTGATAGATATTGTTCTTTCACATGATTATCTTTTCAGTAAGAAAAGTGACATTTAAAAAATTATATAAAAGTGTCACTTTTGTCACCTTTTGTCTGTAAATTGCTGTTTGTCAGTTTGATGAAAAAGTGACAGTAGCTATCTTATTTATATAAAAGGAAGATACATAGTTGTTTTGCCATATCGGGTAATTGCTTTGCCCATTGTTTTACGGACAGAGTTCTGATATACTCATTTTCACAAGTAATGTTCATTGCAATGCACAGCTTTGTGGAAGGCGTACAATGCTTGATAATATCTTCAACCAGCTTCTGATTACGGTAAGGGGTTTCTATAAATATCTGTGTCTGGTGCTCGTGATGTATTAGATTTTCAAGCTGTTTGATCTTTCTGATACGTTCTGTTCCATCTATAGGCAAATAACCGTGAAATGCAAATCCTTGTCCGTTAAATCCGGATGCCATAAGCGAAAGAAGAATAGACGACGGTCCTACTAACGGAACTACTTTATAATTCTTCTTCTGGGCAATAGCTACTATGTCGCTTCCCGGGTCGGCTATCGCCGGGCAGCCCGCTTCGGATATAATACCCACATGAAATCCATTTACCATAGGGTTGAGGTAATTCTCGATGTCCTCGGGCTTGGTATGCTTATTCAGCTCGTAGAAGGTAAGTTCATCTATATTGATGTTGCTCTCTACTTTTTTCAAGAAACGACGGGCAGAGCGGATATTCTCCACAATAAAGTATTTTATTTGTAAGATGATCTCTTTGTTGTATGTAGGCAATACCTGTTCGATAGAAGTTTCTCCTAGTGTGACGGGTATGAGATATAACGATGCTTGCATAGCACTTTAGTCTTTTAGTTTATATAAATAATAGGTTTTGAATTTATCTTCAATATATGTGTCTACTATCTTATAATTCTCATTCAAAGCCGGTAAGTTGAAGAAATAGTCGAAGTTGAGAGAGAATTGGGATAATATGATGAACTGGACTTTTTTATTTTCTATGTACTTCGTCTGCTCATCCCTCATTTCGGGATAGATAGAATGAGGTAGATTTGGTGAAATAAAGTATTTGACATTCGGTACAATATTCGCTTTTGTAAATACGCCACTACCGAGGTCTAAACCAAGATTGAGCAGTGTGGGGTTGCTTTCCTTCATTACAATGTTACTAAAAACAAAGGTCGGATTGTCAGGTTCTTCTTTTCTTAATAGTTCCGCTTTGGATAATGAAAAAAAGTTCTTTTCTCTTGTTCCTATTCCAATAGCTAATACAAAGAAGAGGATATAAAAATACCATTTGGGTTGTAGTTTTAGGAATTTGCGAATAATATCTACTATTGCAATCCCCCCTAACAGGCTGAAAATGTAATAAGGAATAGTATAATAGTACATAAAGAGAAATGTCATAGATATGATAATATGTACAGCAAAGAAAGACAATATGATCGAGGCTTTGTATAGTGTATTACGAATATATTTTGTAGGAAAGTAAAAAGAGCCTGTATAGATAAAGAAATAAGTGAGTGGTTCAAATCTTATACGTTGATAAAAGCGTACAATAACTAATTCTATCATCTCATTCGCATTAAATCTGGCATATTTGCTATTCAATACGATATATGTATTCCAAGCATCAGAAAGAGCATTATTGTAAATAAAATAAAAGATTATGGGCAAGAATAATATTAGTAGTCCTGCAATATAGGCAAGAATATTCTGAAATAAGTTTTTATAATTTTTTCCTATGATAAGATTAATAAATACAGCTGCCAATGGAAAGAACCAAAAAACAACTAAATTGATTTTTATCAGCATGGTAGCAGCACACATAATACCATGAATAAGCATGATTAGAGGTTTATGTGTTTTGCTATTGTCTTTAAAATGAGATAAAAAGAAGAAGAGACTAATAGTTGCAAATACAAGTATCATTTCTTCTGCCGAACCTCCTTCCAATATATGTGGCAAGGTGAATAAAGGATAGATAAGAGCTACGATGAAGGCATATATTTTATCTATATATAGCTTGGCTGTAAAATATCCGGCACATATCATAAAAGCCCACATCAGCACTTCAATGATATACATTCCAAAGAAGGTTGTGTTAGAAATAAGATACGCTATGCCATAAATGAAAAATATTAGCGGTCCCTTATGATCAAATAATTCAGAGTAAATAATTTTTCCATTAAAAATTCCTTTTCCAATTGTAAAATATAGATTTATATCATCCCATTCATTAAAAGGGTATAACGGTGACATTTTAGAACAAAAAAACAGTAAAAGGAATGAATAAACGAAAAGTATAATTAGTGTTTTTTTCTCTGAAATTATTTCTTTTCTTATCATTAATTTAAATTATTACTTTGAATCGAAAGTAAAAGTAAAGAATATTATTCAAAAGAATAAATAATTGTATTTATAATAGTTTTGCAAATTAATATAACTTTGTAATAAATATATGATAATGGATTTATCTTCTGACTTTATTACCCGTACAAAAGTCCTTTTAGGGGAAGAATGGGATGCTTTTGTACAAGCTCTAAACAGTCAATCTCCTACGAGCATTAGAATAAATAATCATAAGACTGAGAAACCGTTACTCAATAGAGTTCTGTGGTCTCAATCAGGATATTACCTACCTCAAAGGCCTTCATTTACTTTCGATCCGTTGCTTCATGCCGGATGTTATTATGTACAAGAGGCCTCTTCAATGTTTATAGAACAAGCTTTCAGACAATATGTTGCAGAGGATGATGTGCGTATCCTTGATCTTTGCGCTGCTCCCGGCGGTAAATCGACTCTGATAGCTGATATAATGGGAGAGGGTAGTCTTTTAGTTTCTAATGAGGTAATCCGCACCAGAGCGAATATATTGGCTGAGAATATAACAAAGTGGGGTAATCCTAATACGGTCGTGACTAACAACGATCCGCACCAGATCGGAAAACTACAAGGCTTCTTTGATTTTATATTAGTGGATGCTCCGTGCTCAGGGGAGGGTATGTTCCGAAAAGATGAGGGTGCAAGATCGGAATGGTCGATAGACAATGTCAAGCTCTGTAAAGAACGTCAGCAACGTATTTTGGCAGATATATGGCCGGCTCTCAAAACTGACGGCTTGTTATTATACAGTACATGTACATACAATGTGGATGAAAACGAAGACAATGTACAATGGATTTGTGAAGAGTTGGGAGCAGAGGTTTTACCAATAGACGTTAAAGAAGAGTGGGAGGTAAGCCCTTCTTTACGAGATAGTTTTCCTGCTTATCGATTCTTCCCCCATAAGACTAAAGGAGAAGGATTCTTCTGTGCTTTACTTAGAAAGACTTCTGACGAAGGTTCTTTAAAGAGGAGGAAGGATAAAGAGAAAACATCAAAAAGTATTATTCCATTTGATTGTAAAGACTATGTGAAAGATAATGAATCATTTACATTCTATTCTCAAAAGGATAGATGGTTTGCTTTTCCTTCACTTCTGTATAATGACCTTACTCTGATAAAGTCGCAGTTGAATGTTATCTCAGAAGGAATCTGCTTGGGAGAGGTTAAAGGAAAGGATTTTATCCCGGATCAGTCTCTAGCATTAAGTACATGTCTCAATGCTGTGAATTTCACTACTTATGACGTGGACTGGAAAACCGCTATAGCTTATCTACGCAAAGAGACGCTATTATTGCAAGATCAGCCAAAAGGCTATATCTTAATTACCTATAGGAACAAGCCATTGGGGTTTGTAAAGAATATAGGTAATCGTGCTAATAACCTTTATCCACAAGAATGGCGAATACGTTCAGCAAATATTCCTGAGGCTGAGGTGAATGTTATCTAATCTAATCAGTTTTTATAAAACCTAGGGTACGACCAATCTTTGCAAATACACGGAATCCGTTGTATATCCATGTTTTAGATTTCATTATGTCGGTCACAAATCCATTCTGATCGAGATAATATAATCTTTTGAGTTTTTCTGTCAGTGAGGGACTAAGAAGTTCATTGCATACTTGCAGCTTCTCTTTGTATATAATTGCTCCCCCAATTTGTGTGCTAAAGCCTTCCATATTATAAATGGAAATAAAAGTGTCTACATATCTCACAGGTAAATGGTCGAGTGCAATTCCTTGGAAAAATAACTTCCAGTCGGACATAACTTTAAGGTCTTCGCTGTATAGTCCGTATTGTTCGAAGTTCGATTTGTGTATAAAGAAGGCCTGATGACATAAGAAACCGGCAAACAAGTCATAGATAGCAAAACACCAATCACGACCTTTGTACGATTTATCTGCCTCTAACTTTCCTCCAACTTCCATATAAAAATTTCCGCAGATAAAAGGTTCGTGGGGATCATCATTGAATATATCATGAAGGACATTCTCATTGTATAATACATCGCCAGAATTGAGAAAATATAGATATTCGCCTTTAGCTTGTTGGATACCTTTATTCATAGCATTGTAAATACCACTATCTTTTTCACTTACCCAGTAGCTGATCTTGCTTTTATATTGATCTATTACATCGATACTGCCATCTGTAGACTGACCGTCAATAATGATAAATTCAAAGTCGGAGAAAGACTGTGAAATAACACTCTTTACGGTTTTTTCAAGACCCGCTTTATCATTCAAATTGACAGTTATAATTGATAGTTTCATGATTTACTTTCGCCTCGATTTTATTAAGAAAGGATTTAAGAATACAAGCTTCTGATAAAGTGATAAGACTGTGGCCGCTTTACGCAGGCTATAGCCCTTAGCGTAATATATCTGTATTTTGTACATCCTTTTTATCCGCTCAATGATTGTTCTCTTATAGCTACCGTTTGTATATGTATTAAACTCATGCAATAAATAAACCATCCAGGCTGTTTGATTTAGAGGCTTTAGAGTAGAAGATATTCCTCCGAGATGTTGCCTATAGACCGCCATATAATCAGGTAGGAATTTTATCTTACCCGATAGTGACACAATCAGTTGAAGAGCGTAATCTCCATTTTTTACAGTATAGTACCAGTCCGGTGTTTTATGTGCATCTTTACGAAAAAGGATAGAGGCAGTAAGTAACCCCCAATCTTTTTGAATAATGTCTGTTGTAGTCAATACATCCCGTTCCATCTCTATATTTTCATCCAAATGTCCGCACATCAGAGTATGTACCTTATGAGAGCACATAGCAAAGTCGGGATTAGCCTCCATAAAATCGACTTGCTTTTGGAGTTTGTAAGGGTCAGTCCAAAAATCATCACCATCACACAGCGCTATATATTTTCCACGCCCGCTATTAATATTGTTTATCCAGTTGAGCATCATCCCCTGATTGGTTTCAGGTAATCTTAATCGTATAATGTCGGGATACTTCTTCTGATATTCTATACAAATAGCACGGGTATTGTCTGTACTGCAATCCTCACCGATTACCAATTCGAATGGAAAGTCGGTTTTCTGCATTACAACTCCTTCTATAGCCTCCGCTATAAACTTTTCATGATTATAAGTAATCATGGAGGCAGATACGATTATGTTGTGCTCTTTGTTTATCATTGAATAATGGTGTTCAAACTCTTAAAAGGTGACAAAAGTAACAGGTTTATTATTCTTTTTGATTGTTATTTTATCTTTCCCCAATAAAAACATTTTATAAAGATAATTTTTGTGTAAGAATATATGATCTAATTAATAGAGAATTAATTATAGATAAATATTTAGCTTCCAACCTATATTGTCTTTGTCTAAGAAACTTTCATAATACAAACCTATTGAAAAGTTATGGATATTTTCTGCGTATAATCGAAATCTTTTTGATAATGATATCTTATAGTCAAACTGTTTGTTATATATAAAATATTCAGAAGCTATGGTTATTTGAGCTTGAGAGAATGATTTGTCGGCATAAATAGTCCCTCCAACTTTCTTTTTTCGTCCTATTAGGTAATTAGCACCTAATCCCAAGCTTATATCTTTTATATTATAACGATAAAGAAGAGAGTGATTTTGCCATTTTATTTTGTTATCTATATATTTTAGTTTTCGTATTCTGTATCCGTATGATAAATAATCATTTGAGCTTTTCTTACTTTTTATAAATAGATTATGATAGCCTATAATTGTGCTAATATCATATGATCCTTTGCTATCGAACTGATGAGTCAAAGATAACCCTAGATTTGTCTTTATGTTGCTTATCCCTCCAAAATAGATTTTTGCTTCATAGCCTAACGGTAATCTGGTAGAACCTGAGTATCCAAAAGAATATAAGTCGTATAAGTAGCACATAACCAACATTCCTTCTGTCTTATAACATCCTGTCGCTGAAAATTTAGATTCAAACTTTCTTTTACTTTCTTCTAATTCTAAAATTCCAGATATCTTATTTATGAAATCACTAACTATAATAGCTTCTTTTAATGATCTATTAGTTTCAGGATTCCAATACTTCTTAAAGTGATATTCATCCTTATTTGTATATTCTATACAATAAGTTATGCCATCAAAACCTTGTTTCCATCCCTCAATCTCTCTATCTATTTTTAATTCTAAGATTTTTGAATCGTTTATAATATTGTATATCTTAGCTATTTTAGTTTGGTTTATTTCTTGCTTTAAATATATAGTATCACTGTCTTTATTCGAATTCTTTTTCGTTTTAAATCTATAATTAGTCAATGTCCCTCCCATAAGCCCTTGATCCATCCATATGTCAATAATCTGACCATAATTTTTGAATCTAAAATAAAAATCATGTTTGGAGCTGAGGAGATCGGGTAAATCAAGTTTTTTATAAATTTTTTCATTCGTTTTTAAATACAAGGTATCATCACATATCTTCTTAATATTTTGAGCATTAAGATTCCAGAATAATGAACTGAAAATAATCAAAGATAAACAACGATTCATAATTATAGGATATACTGTTTTATGTTGTTAATATTTATTTGTATCACAAAATCAGCTATTTATCACATTTATTATTCTTTCCATATCCTCTTCATCATATCGATGATCGCAAGGTAGAGGCAACAGGTAGTTGACTATCTTATATTCGGGAGAGCCTTTTTCTACAAGTCCTAGTGTTTCCTTCCAATATGTAGATACATATATTTTGTTATCAATCAGATTCTTTCTTAAATCACGATCTTCTGAATAGAACATATAACTCAGTGGGCACGTATCTGAGGGAAAGTTATCATATTCAAACTTATTATCTTTCCCCAAGACAGAATGTAAATAGTTAAAGTTTTTTATCTGTCTTTCTTTTAGATTTTCGTAGTCTATGTTAGATAGCAATGCAGAAGCAAGATTCGACATCCGCTTTATTGGTTGGCCAACGAGGCTTGCGCAGTAGTCAAGATAATCCTCATAGGCAGCACTGGCATTACCGTATTCGATCCGTTTCATCAAATGTGTCATATGTGGAATAGAGAAGTCTTGCTCAAGCTCTTCATTCAGAAAAGTATCTGTATATAGATAAGCTCCGTCGGGGAGTCCAAAAAATTTGCGTGGAGAATATATTGTGTCGATACCTTCGTAAGGTTTCGAAAAGAAAGCATGCGTATTATCAACTATCAATTGTTTTCCAAATTCTTTGACAAGCTGCAAAACGGTGCAACACTTTATGCCATAAGTGTCGGAATAAAAAAACACTTCATCTTCTTTTAATTCTTTATCGAAAATAGGATTGAGGCGGGAATCTACAGAATAGAATTCAGATTCGATCCCTAGTTTCTTTATAGGTTCCCAGATAACTTCAGAGTTCAAATATGGAATATATATCTTTTTATATTTCTTTGCTCTTAGTATATATTCAAGACAGTTGCGAGCAGTATTTAGATGTAATGCTCCTTTATGATAATGTTCTCCTTTGCGAAGTTGAAGTTCGAAGTATCCTCCTATCTCTTTCATGTCTTTAATATTTTCTATGAAGTATTACCTATGATTAATAATATTTTAGCTTTTTTGTAACGTTAAATCAATTTGTACTCATTTAGCATATCTTGTATTTCTGCCAAACTGTTGAACATCATAACGTCTATAATCGATAGCCAAGGGATGAAATCATTATTGAATTGTTTATAAGCAACAAGATTGGATGATAAGAAGCGGAGGCTTACTCCCTTTTTCTCGAAGTCCTTTGGATGGTACAGTTCTTGTCCGCCAATTGCATTATAATAATCTTTTGCTCCTAGAGTCTTACATATAGCTATTACCCTATCTTGTCCCGCAAGAGTTTGATCTATATCAATTGTTGATGAAATAATAATTTCAGTATGAATATTCAGATATTTACAAACCTCTTTGATTGAATTATAAATATATAAGAAAAGATTTTTCTCTTCGTAGTTGATAATATCTTCCACAATTGGTATCACCTGCTCAAAATAAGGAGCCTTGCGATATGATTCTCTTATCTGATTTATTAATTTTTTCTTATCGAAAGAATCGGCTACAGAGCGATCTTTTATATCCAGATAATCGGAATCTTTTTCTACCGATATTGAGATTAGCGTATCCTTGTTGTTTTGTAGGATGCGATTACGGTTGATCCATCCTTTTTTTGTATATTTAGCATTATCGTATATTACATACTTATCTACGGCATTCAGTAGCTGAAAATAGCCAATGTATGGCATAAAATAAGGCTGCATTATTCCTAAAATCATTTTTCCCAAGGTTTATTTTTAATTAGCTCGCATATTTTTTCTACTTCTTCAAACTCCAAATCTGTGTACATCGGTAAGCATACAATTTCTTTAGACACTTGTGCTGCAACTGGCAGGTTGCTAACACTGGCAGAAGGCAGTCCTCTATATGTCGGGAAATCACTTATAAGAGGATAGAAATAACGGCGTCCGAATATATCATACTCCTGTAACTTGAAGTACAGATCATCACGATTCATGCCATACCCAGCTGTATTTACTCGTATTGGATAATAAGGGTAAGTATGCTCTACTCCTTCGCCTACAGCCATATAAGTGATTCCTTTTACATCTTTCAGCAGGTTGTCGTACAATTTAGCCAGCTCCAGACGTTTAGCGATATAATTATCTACATGTTTCAATTGCAGTGAGCCATAAGCTGCTTGCAATTCATTCATCTTGGCATTTATACCCGGCTCAATAACAGTTGTTTCGTTCCTGAATCCGAAGTTCTTTAATAAATCGATACGCTGTTTCGTCTTTTCATCCTGACAAACAATCGCACCTCCTTCTATTGTATTGTAAACCTTTGTTGCATGGAAACTGAGAATAGATAAATCACCCCAATTCATTACCGACTGTCCATCTTTTTTAACAGCAAAAGCATGAGCAGCATCATATATTACACGTAGCCCGTAGGTGTCTGCTATGCGTTGTATTTCTTCTACATTGCACGGATTGCCATAGACATGCACCGGCATGATGGCGGTTGTCTTTGGCGTAATGGCTGCTTCTATCTTTTCGGGATCTATATTATAGTTCTTGCTATCTATGTCTACAAAAACAGGCTTGATGTTGTTCCACCACAATGAGTGTGTTGTTGCAACAAAGCTGAATGGAGTGGTTATAACTTCACCTGTGATACGTAAAGCCTGTAATGCTGTTATTAATGCCAGTGTCCCATTGGCAAATACAGAGATATGCTTAACGCCAAGATAGTCTGCCAGTTCTTTTTCGAACTGTTCATGAAACGGACCATTGTTTGTCAACCATTTATTATCCCATATTTTTTGCAGATAGGGAATAAATTCATCCAAAGGTGGAATTGCCGGTTGGGTAACCATTATTTTCTTGTTCATAATCTTTTACCTAATAAGTTTATTGTATAAGTTTCTAATCCATAAAGGAGTAAAGCTCTTTATTCTGCCTCTAAAAGATTTATCTCCGTAAAGCAAAATTTCGAGTCTCCGTTTATGTTTTGTGAAGGTTTCTGTATAGTTATAGTTTAAATACTTATCGTATTCATTAATCAGCTCGATAATCTTTGCACACTGGTCTTTTTCGTCCATCCGCGACCATTGTCCGTTATCATGTATCCTATATGCCGAAGTTACGTCTTTGAGATATAGCAAGGGTGCAAATTGTCCCATATACATCCCTAGCATCCAATCGGCTATTTCCATATCAAACAGTTTTGGGTCTAATTGCTGTATATGTTTTCCTCTGAATACGCAACAAGACAGATTACCTATGCGGTTTCCCAATGCCAACTGATCGGTAGTGATCAGTTCATAGTCTGTATCAAGAGTCCAGTCAAATATTTCTTCTGTATGTTGATCTTCAAACAAGCGTATGTGTCTGTTGTAACTCATAGAGGAGTTTGGTATCTTCTCCAGATGATTGATATGATTCTCCAGGTGGGATGCCTTTACCCAATAGTCGTCACCTTCCATGATGGCAACATAGTCTCCTGTACATGTTGCAAAAGCCTGTTGGTAATTGCGTATATATCCTACATTTTGGCCTTTATGTAGATAATGAAAAACAAATTTTGTTTTCGATTCATACTCCTTTATAATCTCTACAGTATTGTCGGTAGAGCAATCGTCGGCAACAATAATCTCAACATTGTGAGATGTTTCCTGCATCAAAATACTCTCCAATGCCGGACGTATATAATTGCTGTGATTGTATGTGATGAGTATGATATTTATTTTCAT
Source organism: Dysgonomonas sp. Marseille-Q5470 (assembly GCF_951230145.1). Lineage (NCBI taxonomy): Bacteria > Pseudomonadati > Bacteroidota > Bacteroidia > Bacteroidales > Dysgonomonadaceae > Dysgonomonas > Dysgonomonas sp. Marseille-Q5470. The sequence goes on from NZ_CATNVE010000011.1 coordinate 52,616, forward strand.
ATTTTGTAAAACTCTGTTCTTACATTCGAATATTGTCCAATGGTCTTTTCTCTGTAAAAATACAGTTATGAAAAGAGCTTTCTTAATACTTTTTGTACAAAACGGAATGGTTTGTATATCATTCTACCCAATTTGTATTCTGGGGTATGATAATGCCAGTAAAGTTCTTTATTGTATGTTTCTGCTTTAATCCGATCTCTAACAGGATTCAAATACTCAAGAAACAAAGGTATATGATTCTTAAACATTTGTAAAAGCATTGCATCATTTTTATCTGTTTCACGGAATATACGCATCGATCGTGAAACTTCTTTTATCCTATAATAATAGTGAAAGTCATTAAGTTTTATAACCCTATCATTCGGTGTGATCAACGAAAGGTAAAAATCCCAGTCCTCTATACCGTCAAACATATTCGGATTGTAACCTCCAGCTTCAAGAAAGTCAGATTTTCGGAATATGGCTGAATTGTAGATTTGATTTTCCGTAAGCATTTTTTCAAATACAAAATCAGGATTTATCCTTTTTTCATTTACATCGCCAAATAATATTGTATCACTATATATTAGTTTTATCTCAGGGTCTTTTGTAAATGCCTTTATTGCCTCGCTAAAATAATGAGGACCTAACTTATCGTCTCCATCCAAAGGAACTATATATTCTCCAATAGCTTGAACAACTCCATAGTTTCTGGTATCACAAACCCCGCTGTTTTCTTTCCAAAAATATTTGAACCGCTTGTCTTTTTCTATCCATAGCTTTGCAACTTCTTCTGTATTGTCAGGTGAACCATCATTAACCATAATACATTCCCAATGAGGATAATCCTGATCGAGAAGTGATTGTAGTGCCTCAGGCATATATTTAGCCTGATTATAGCACGGCATGATAACGGATATGATAGGGTTCATAATATAAAGTTTATAGTTTAAGCCATTTTAGTAAACCTAGCTTCTTTAAGTACCTTACACTTATTGATGTTTTTAATTTATATAGCTCTTGTCTTTTATCCATCCAGTCTTTATATAAGGTATTATAGATAGGATAAGAGCGAGCTATATGTTCGTTGCGCTCATCTATAAGCAATTGCTTGTTTGAAGCATTCGAACTGATTCCATCAATATAGAAAGTAGAGAAACAACCATCAATATGTCTGTATGTACATCTTAGCAGGCATATAGCATCCATAAAGAAAGCCCAGTCTGAAGTTATCTTTTTTTCTTCCGAATAATAGCCATATTTTACCAAAAGTTCTTTTTTTATAAAAGAAGCTGTGTGTGGTAGCGTGTCTTCTGCAAAATATTTAAAATCAGGATTGCTAGGATATTGTTTTATATAGCTTGTATTTGATAAACTATCGGCAATTTCCATATCAAAATATACGATATCTTCCCCTGTAATTTGGGATATAATCGATTGTAAATCACAATCCTCTTTTATTACATCTCCACTGTTTACGAACAATATATATTGCCCTGTTGCTTGCCTGATCCCTTTATTCATAGCATTATATATGCCAGAGTCAGGTTCGCTGATCCAAAAGTTTATTTTGCTTTCGTATTTTTTTATAACATCAACACTTCCATCGGTAGAGTTCCCATCAATAAGAATATATTCAATGTCATACAGATCATTAGAGATAACGCTGTTAATCGTTTTCTCTAACCCTGCGGCATTGTTATAGTTAATTGTTACAATAGATACTTTCATCTTATTATAAGTCTCGATATTAATCTTTTGAGTTCATAATAGGCAACCATCGGGCGTTTTTTTATAAACATTGATAAAATAGCTTTGTTTACAAAATCCGGGTATGAAAATTTTAATTTATATGATTGCCATTTGTAATACCAATTCTTGCTATATTCTTTATCTAACTTCAAATGTAGCCTTTTTGCTATAATTTCGGAAACTTTATAACCCTCTAATATTCCCAGTCCTCTATCTTCGGATTTGTTTGATACATTTACCGAATGTGTTCTAAAATAATTTAGATACTCTTTTACTTCAGACACCGTAACTTCTCCCTCACCGCAAAAGCTGCCCCATAATAACCAGTCACCACAGTATTTGAAATTTATAATATTGTTCCACAGATTTGCGGCGATAGCATCTTTCTTGAAAATCACCATACTGGCATTGCAAATAGGATTGCTATATAATAAGTAGTTCTCAGTGAACAGATTGATATCCATCGAGTAATCGGGTAGGATAGTGGGTTGCTCCATTACTCTATTGCCGCCTTTGTCAACGATTGTTGTAAGAGCAAAGCAGAGTACTGAATTATATTTAGAAATAGAACCCATCGTTTTTTCAAGAAACGTAAGCTCTGCATAATCGTCACTTTCAGCAATCCAGATATATTCTCCTTGGGCTAACTCAATCCCTTTCTTCCACTGTTTGAATGTAGAACCGGAATTAGTCTCATTATATACAATATGCGATATATGAGAATTACTTCTATATTCTTCAATTACATCTTTACTATTGTCCGGTGAACAATCATCCAGAATGATCAGCTCAAAATTCTGGTATGTCTGATTTAGTATTGATTCAATACGTTGTCTCAGATATGGAGCATGATTATAATTGGGAAGAATAACTGATACCATTTTTAGCTGTTTTTAATATCTATTTTCCAGGAGTTGGAATCGCTTGCCGTTTTGAAATAATATATCTCTTCATCTGTTAGATTCTGGTCGTCAATATACCACCCCTTATGTTGTGCTGTATAATCTCCGGCTATTCTTATTGCCGAATAAAAATTCAACAAATTATATTGATATTGTGGTGGATATAAAGCAAACGTTGTATCCAGTTCATTCAAATACAAATTTTCTCCAACAAGATTCTCCCAATGCTTTTTTTCCCACTCTAAAACTTTTGCCTTATGTTGGTAATAGTCAGGAATATCATCAATCTTGAGAGCAAAACCAACTTTGGTAATATGTTTATTATTATCCAGTGTGTTTATCATTTTATGTAAATATTCTACCGGTAGATTTGCGTTTGGGATAATATCCGAATCTGTTACAATATGATATCCTTTAGAATATTTCTTATATAAATCTTGATTTTCCCAAAAAACCATGTGACCATAGTTTTTCTGCATATATTCTATCTTAATATCCTTTTCGATCTCTTTATAGTATTCTAAAAGAGGTGGATATGTTGAATTGTTGTCAACTATAACAATGTTTTTATGTCTTCTTCCCTTTAAAAACTTTACAAGGATTTTTAAATCGGCAAGACGGTTATAATTAATTATAATTATAGGAATAATCAGAGGATCATTTTTTTGTTGACGAACTGTCTTATTGAAAAGATAGATCAAAGAATTCTTTCGACGATTGTAGATATACTCTTTCCAAAAAGAATATGAAAACAAACTCAAAAAAGCAACCCTTTTCATAAATAAAAATAAATTAATTCTATTATTTTATCAATCCGAACTTCTGTTTGATATTTCGTAAAAAATCATTTAGTTTACTGTATTTCTTTACTTTTTCATATTTATTTTTGAGCATTTCATATTCATATCTAGTAACAAAATTTTCTAAGAAGAAATCTTCAATATTTATACCTCTTCTTTTTGCTGCACTAAGTATTGTAAACCATTTCCAGTAGTATGCTTTATCTGAATTAGATAAAGTTGATATTCCAGAGTTATGAACTCTATAATAATAAAGAAACTTGTCGAGGAAAAATGTTTTCCCTGTTTCGTACAATTTATAATATAAATCTTGATCTACAGCTCTAATTAAATATGAATCTATTCCATCTGTTTTGTCATAAAAGCTCTTTTTGAAAGAAGCAAATGCGGTAAATTCCCCATGCATATTGAAAAACATTTTTTCTCCAAAAGGTACATTTTTTGCTGCCGAATATTCTCCTAGTATTTTTAGTTTTTCATCACAAAAATAAAGTTTGGAATGTACTAGAGAACAATCCGGATTTTGCTCATGAACTGCAATCATTTCAGCCAAAGCGTCTTTAGATAGAATGTCATCCGGATCTAAAAAACCACAGATTACTCCAGAAGCTTCATCAACACATCTTCTTTTGGTATATCCACATCCTTTGTTTTCTGTATTACGAAAAATTTTTATTTTCTCATTCTTTTGATAGCTCTCATAAGCATCGGATGACGAATCTGTCGAAAAATCGTCTACAATAATTATTTCCCAATTATTATATGTCTGATCGAATATACTCTGGATAGCATCCTCGATATATATTCCGTTATTATAATTGGCTATAAGAACAGAGAATAATGGATTATTCATTTTATCAAAATATATTCAATTCTATATCTATATTATTTTCTGTAAAAATATCATCAATATTAAATTGATAGTCTTTTTATTTTGCATATTCAGAGATAATAGAGTTTAAATTATCTATATGAATTTTCATACTGAAATTTTCATAAATATTCACTCTTCCCTTTTCTCCCATCTCTTTTGCTTTAAGTTCATTTTCTAATATATATATCATGTTTTGAGCCATGCCGTCAACATCATGTTCTTCTACAAGTAAGCCTGTTTCCCCATTTATTATCACGTCAGGGATTCCTGCATGTTTTGTTGATATTACCGGAAGAGCCGCAGCAGAGGCTTCAATAATAGCAACTGGGGTTCCTTCCATATCGCCATCGATTGCTGTTACGGAGTGTTGCACAAAAGCTCGAACTTTCTCATAATAGCTCATCAATTCTTGATGTTTGGCTTGCCCTATAAATATAATGTTTTCTTCGATCTTTAGATATTTTGAAAGATTGATACATGTATTTAGTAGTACTCCATCTCCAGCCATATATAGTTTAGCCTTCGGAAACTTCTCTAACACCTTTTTAAAGGCCAGTATTGTAAGATATGGTGCTTTTTTGTCAACAAAGCGGCCGATAGATAGAAATGCTTCTGTCTTATATGAGGGGGTAACGGAGAAGAAATTATCTTCAGGACCATAGGTGATATACTTTAGCTTCTCAGGAGGGCATCCTATTTTAATTAAATCCTGTTCCATTATTTTAGAGACAGCTATGATGACTGAGGCATATTTAAACATTTCTTTATAAGCATCCCTGTATTCCTCTAAAACTCTTGTCATCGAAGCATCATATCCATGGAAATGAACAATAAGTGGTAATCCCATTTTTTTGCAGATGTCCATCATTGCATATCCTGTAGGACCATATTCTGCATAAACAATATTAATTTTTTCCCTTTTGAAGCTTTTTTCTAATGCTTTATATTCTGGTGATGGAATATTCTTTATCTGAAATACATTTGCTTTAATATAATCAGCTAATCTTTCTTTGGATGATATCCACAAATGACCACTTCCTTCTAGATATGTCGGGAAGTGCCCACCATAATAAAACTTCACATTTCCTTCGAAATTTTTTTTATGGTTTTGAATGAATGTTTCTGAATATGCATTCAAGTTAGGTGAAATTAGAGCTATATTTTTCATAAAAGTCTATTTTGTAGCTGTGGCAAATAAATTAGGGATCATCAGTCCTTCGTAGAAATTCGTAGGTACAGTATCTTTTTTAATTAAAAATTTTATGATTGGTTTTAGAATCTTGGACAGGATTTTTTGTTTTTGACAAGAAATACCACTTCTTTTGACCCATAATCCTAACATTTGTGCCATACTTGCATGCCATCCTCCACTAGATTTAACTTCAATATTTCTGAATCCGACATCTTCTAAGAGCCGTCGTAAAGCAAACGGAGTGTATCTATATTCATCATGTGGTGTTTCATGTAGTGGCCATAAGAAGGGAACAGTCAGCAGAATATATCCATCTTTTTTCAATACCCTGTACATTTCTTTCAATACTAGCTCGGGCGTAGGGCAGTGTTCTAACACTTCTGTAGCTAAAAGTGTATCATAACTCTCGTCCTTAAATGGCATTTCTTTGCCATCCCATGTATAGTCAGGTTTTATTATAGTGTCGTATTTCATAGCAGTCTCTATATCAAGACCTATATATGTATTCACTTCACTATTTTCTAATATATACTTCTTATATGGCATTTTACCACATCCTACATCCAATAAGGTCCCCTTTAATGATGGTAAAGTATTTTTAACTACATTAAAAATAAAGCTACGCATTAAATATCTATCCAAATTATCTGAGGTAAAAGGAATATTAATAAAATTATCGTATGGTTTCTTATTTGCCATTATCTATTTTTTTTACATCCCATATAGAGTCCTCTACATAAGTCGCATTTCTTGGGCCCCAATAATAATCACGAATTTCTCCAAAAACTTTAACCTCAAAAGGAGTAATATTTTCTATGGTTTCATATTTTTCTCGAGATATCCTATCTGAAAAATGAACGACCAAACTATATGTCCCCGGGTATAGATGTACGAATGGAATAGAAGATTTTAACCTATATATTCCTTCTTCATCACAAAAAGGGTTTTCTTCATATAAGTTCAATATATGGGTTATCGGTACCCCTTCACTATTAAGTACCTGGTAGGAGACAGCTGCTGACGGTATTCTGTAGGGAGTATGAACATCGATAATAATATCCATCGGTTTCCCAAATTGTTGAATATTATTATTGTGAGATGTTTTACATTCAACTTTAATCACATTCGGTTTGTTATTATTTATCTTGCGTTGATATATATTCTCTTGAGTTCCACTCATAGATAAATATTTCTGAATAACAATATCCGTTCTGTCATAAGCACAAACCTGTCCATTTTCTAATAAAACACTGTTCTGTGTTAATGTGGAAACAGATTGCATATTATGACTTACAAACAATACTGTACGACCATCTCCTTTCGACACATCTTGCATCTTGCCAATCGCTTTTTTCTGAAATTCGGCATCTCCTACAGCCAATACTTCATCCACAACGAGTATTTCGGGTTCCAAATGTGCTGCAATCGCAAAGCCAAGACGAACTGTCATACCCGAAGAGTAACGTTTAACAGGAGTATCTATATATTTCTCTACACCTGCAAAATCTACAATCTCATCTAGTTTTCTCTTTATTTCAGCTTTAGTCATTCCCATGATTGAGCCATTCATGAAGATATTTTCACGACCGGTCATTTCGGGGTGAAATCCTGTTCCTACCTCCAATAGTGATGCTATCCTACCTTTAGCTCTAATTGTTCCGGTAGAAGGAGATGTTACTCTCGATAATATCTTAAGCAAGGTTGATTTTCCTGCACCGTTTTTACCGATTATGCCTAACACTTCTCCTTGTTTTACATCAAAAGTTATATCTTTAAGTGCCCAGATATATTTGCTGCTAGCCTTTGATGAACGGTCATTGACTTCTCCTATTTTCAAATAGGGATCATCCTTGCCTCTTACAACATGCCACCAGCGGTTTAGGTCGTGTGCTATAGTTCCTGTGCCCACTAATCCTAAACGATATTGCTTAGATATATTTTCAAATTTTATTGCGATGTCTGACATATTCAGATTTGTTTATTTCTGTTGTTTTTGATATTTATATAATCTTATCTCGGCACATGTATCGTACCATGCCCAGAAAAAAGATAATAAGAGTCCATACAATCCGTCTTTATACCCTTTCATCTTGAGAAAACAGGAGTGAAAAGCTTTGAATGGACGTTTTATGATACCTTTTTTTGAAGCAATAAATCCCATGAAATTTCTTGATTCAGCTTCCATTTTCAAGTATCTTAAATGTTTTTCCCGCAATTGAGAAAAACTGATCATCCAATAATGATGATCTATATTTTTTCCATTGTATGCAATCCAAAACGGTTCATAAGGAGGAAGTACGGTTCTGCCCGCATGTACTACGCCTGTCATTTTACATCTGTCTTTGTGAAACAATAGCATACGGGAGTGAATACCGCCCCAGCGTGTTCCTTTCAATGGATGCTTTTTGTAATAATATATACAAGGAACGAGTATTGCTCCAATATTATCAGGGATTCCTTTTTCAAAAAGTGCTGTTATATCTTTATATAGCTCAAAGCTAATTCGTTCATCGGGATCTATTATAAGTATCCAATCATTTTTTTCCGATTTGTAATACTCTGCAACAATAGCTTCGCCTAGCGGTACCCTTTTATGCTCTATGATTTCATTACTATATTGCTTCGCTATTTCTATCGAATTATCATTAGAGCCTTGATCTACATATTTTATATTCTCGCAAAAAGAAATTGATTTAAGGCAATCTTCCAAAATGTATCCTTCATTGTATCCTGTAACAATGGCGCTGAAAGGAAGCTTTTTGTATGTATTAACATTGTCTACCATATTTGCCAATCTATGTCTATACTTATACATTTAGCAGAATCCATCCTCATGCCTAGATACATCCCCGGATTTGAACCAAAAGTCCCTACGAAAAATGTACTGTTGTTTAGCACATCTAATGATGCAAATAGATTTAAATGTGCTTCTTTTATTATAGATTTATTTTCTTTTTTGAATTTAGTATGGTCGTACCCTTGCTCAGACTCTTTACAGAATGTGAATATCGTCCACTCTTTATATTTATTCCTTATTTCAGATATTACTCTAAAATCATCAGTTAATATAAAAGTATTCTTTATATTACTTATATTTTCTGCTCTATTCAGATAACTTGATGTTTCGACTAAATCTTGTTCAATATGCTTATCTCCGCGCCGTATATGAAAACCGATATAATCTTCTGGTAAATTTAGTAATCTTATTTTATTTTTTATCTCCGGAGCAGTTATTTCATTGTATTGCCATGTTAGTGAGATTAGCTCTCGGCATGCATCCTTTAATGAACAGTTTATAATTCCAATCTCTGGAATATTATATATGTTTTTTTCGTTTTTTCTGTCCCTAAGCAGCAGCCATAAGTCCTGAGATAGAAAATTTATTCCATTAAATACCTTATATGCCTTAATTTTCAGTTTGTCTTTTATCCCTAATCTTTCTTGGATGAAATCGTAGTTTCTAAAGTTATATTTTTTGTGAAAATCATCGTTAGTTTCGTCACAAAAAGGGAAAAAATAGTCAGTCCACCCGTATTGATACCCGAAATTAGCATCTTCAGAATATAGTATAAATTGGATCTTGTGTGTTAGGCAGTATAACATTGCTAATATCATATTGTTATACTCTGAGAAGAATCCTGCATCATATCCCAGATGAAAAACGAATTTTCTCTTGAAGGATTTATTTAGAGCATAATATTTTTCTCTCATTTCTGTAGCTTCCATCACACTACATCAATAAAGCTGCGTTCTACTTTGTTAAATACCCATGAACCGAGAATGATGACTATTATTGTAACAACAAAACTATAGCTGAGCCAAAACCAATCAACTGTACCTGCTCCCATAAATCCATATCTTAATGTTTCTACGATAGATGTTAATGGATTCAGCTGTATAAGCCACATATATTCTTCATATTTTTCTTTCATTACTGAGAGTGGATATATTATTGGTGTTGCATACATCCATAATCCGGTTACAAAACCAAATAGGATAGCCATGTCTCTATACTTTGTTGTAACAGACGATATTATGATGCCAAACCCCAGTCCCAATCCGGCTAGCATTAGAACCAATAACGGAAAAGAGAGAATATATATATTAGGCTTGATGTCTGTGCCGTTATATACAAAATAAAAATATACGGCAAGGAATAGTCCTAGTTGGATTATTAATCGTACTAAATTGGAAATAACACTTGATATAGGAACTACTAATCGAGGAAAGTATACTTTGCTGAATACTCCGGCGTTACCGAGGAAGGTTCCTGAGGCTTTTCCCATACAGTCAGAAAAGTATCCCCAACATAATATTCCAGATAGGTAGAACAATGGCTGAGGTAGTCCATCCGTTGGTATTTGGGCTATATTTCCAAATACAAACATATACATTATTGTAGTAAATAGTGGTTGAATGATGAACCATAGAGGGCCGAGTACAGTTTGTTTGTATATAGTTACAACATCGCGGCGAACGTACATTTGTAATAAGTCACGATATTGCCAGACTTCTTTTATATTAAGGGAAAAATTGCTTCCGCGCGGTTTGATCTCTATATCCCAATGTTCTTTTTCAGTTTCCATTTAGATATTATATTGTTTCTATATTTGTTTGTGTGATTTTGAGTGTGCAAAGATAGTTATTTTTAATGTTAAAGATCTTTAAATAAAAAATAACTATAATAAAAAAACCCGTATGAGTGTATTACCTCATACAGGTTTCATAAATCTTAACTGTCGCTGGATTATTTTTTTACAGCAGTAGCTACAGAGTCAGCAGCAGCTTGAGCAGCAGCAGCGATTGAGTCAGCTTGAGCTTTAGCAGCAGCTTCAGCAGCTACTTGAGCTTCAACAGCAGCTAAAGAGTCAGCTTTAGCCTTAGCAGCAGCTTCTTCAGCAGCTTTGTTATTACATGATGCGAAAGAGATTGCGATAGCAGCAACAGCAAATAAAACTAATTTTTTCATTTTCTTTTCTATTAAAACTTAAACGGTAAATGTATTTGAGTTATAATTTCTGATAACACGATGCAAATATATACATATTTCTTTACATGTTGTACAGCACAATTATATTTTTTTTAGTGTTTTTTTTATTTTTTTCTGAGGGGGGGACTTTTTTACTGTTGCATTGATTGTAATTGTCTAATTATCATATAGATATCTTTTTATGCTTTTTTTAGGAGTTTTTTCAAATTCACTCGGGTAAATTTGTACTGCCGATATATTTTCGTATGCTGCAAGCATCTTATTCAGGTTTTGCCTGTTTTGTTCCATTATTGCCGGCAACATTTCGTGATCTACATGGGCGGCATCCATAGTTTCATAATCAGGATGAGCTAATGCAACCAATTTACCATTTCGCTCTACGACGAGGCTTTCCAATACGAATGGCATATTGTTAAGCTTAGATTCTATTTCTTCCGGGAATATATTCTGTCCATTAGGGCCTAGCAACATCGTTTTGCTGCGTCCTCTTATGAAAATTGTGTTATTTCTATCTATAGTTCCCAAATCTCCTGTTTTCAACCAGCCATCTTCAGTAAAGGCTGCTTTTGTAGCTTCTTCATTTTTGTAATAACCTTTCATTACATTTTCTCCCCTTACCTGTATTTCTCCTACAATATTATATGGGTCTTGCGAGTCTATGCGGACTTCCATAATATTATCTAATATCCTACCGCAAGATGTGGGTATAAAATCGTAATGATGTTCGTATGAAATTAAAGGAGCACATTCTGTCATACCATAACCAACCGTAAATGGAAATTTTATTTTGTGAAGAAAGGCTTCCACTTCTCCATTTAGAGCTGCACCACCAATGATTACTTCATGAAAATTACCACCTAAAGCATCTATTAAGCCTTTTCTTATTTTTGCATAAATCTGATCCTTTACAATCGGAATTTTCAAGGCCATTTTTATTGCAGGCTTCTCTATTTTAGGTAAAATTGCTTTTTTGTATATTTTTTCAATAACAAGAGGTACTGTTATGATAAGGTGTGGTTTTATTTCGGCAAAGGCCTCTGTCAATATTTTGGGCGAAGGAGCTCTTCCTAGTAGTGTCGTATGCGAGCCTTCGGTCAAGGAGTACAAAAATTCAAACGCACAGCCGTAAGCATGCGCCAGTGGAAGAAAAGAAACGATATCTTGTCCTCTGAATAGTAATTTCAGATATTGAGCATGAGTTATATTTCCGGCAAGGTTATTGGCTGTAAGCATAACCCCTTTGCTAAAGCCTGTTGTTCCCGAAGTATAATTAATGAGTACTACTTCCGAGTTATCTACTTTAGTATAATTGATATCATTAGGAGAGTAACCATTGAGGTACTTCTCCTTCATTTTCTTGTCTAACTCTTCTACTGCCAGGGAAAGCTTTTCTCCTTTTCCCTCGTGCAAGCAAGTAAGCTTGAAATCATTAATAGAGAATACTCCTCTTACTCCCGGTATATGATCTTCATCCAGAGAGTCCCATATATTATTGGCTGTGAATAGTAATTTTGATTCAGAGTGATTGATTATATGCTGTATATTGTCTGCATGGAAATCCTGTAGGATAGGTACAATGGTAGCACCATAAGTGATAACGGCAAGATAGGTAACACACCAAGGAATATTATTTTTGCCAATAAGAGCAACTTTATCTCCTTTTGCTATTTGAGCATCATCCAGTAATATGTGTATTCTAGCTATTTCACGAGCCAGATCTTTATAATACAATGTTTTTTTTTCGGAATAGTCAGACAAGCCCTTCAAGTCCCAATTGTTTCTAAAACTGTCTTCATATAAGGTTATTAGATTCTTGTCAATCATGATTTGTTGCTCATTTTTATAAATTTTGTGCAAAAATAGAGACTATCATCATAATCTACAACTATTTTATATGTAAAGTTTCACGTAATTGTGTAGTTTTGTACTCTTTTTATATGACAATAATTAATAAATTGCTTGTAGAACAAAGTTATTTATTTCAATATTATTAAATTAGGTTCTGTAATATACAATGATAGATAATTCAATTTTTGAGAATAAAAAAGCAGCCTATCTCACATTAGGCTGTAAATTAAACTTTGCAGAGACATCAGCTATCGGGCGACAATTGTCCCAAGTTGGTGTTCGTAGATCCAGAGATGGGGAAGTTGCAGATATATGTGTTATAAATACTTGCTCGGTAACCGAATTTGCAGATAAGAAGTGTCGTCAGGCTGTACGTAAAATGATTAAAGAAAACCCCGGTGCTTATGTTATAGTAACAGGATGCTACGCTCAGCTTAAACCCGAAGATATTGCGGGTATAAAAGGCGTGGATATTGTACTGGGATCGGAGCAGAAGCTTGATGTAGTAGCTTATCTTGACGAACTAAAGAAAAAAGATAAAGGGGTAGTACATACTTCTAAAACGAATAAGATAAAGTCATTTGTTCCATCGTGTTCGCAGGACGATCGTACCCGCTATTTTCTGAAAGTACAGGATGGGTGTGATTACTTTTGTTCTTTTTGTACCATTCCTTTTGCCAGAGGACGCAGTCGTAATGGTTCGATAGAAAGTATGGTACAGCAGGCAAAAGAGGTTGCTGAAAAAGGCGGCAAGGAGATTGTTCTTACAGGTGTAAATATAGGAGACTTTGGTAGAACTACCGGCGAAACTTTTTTTGACTTGGTTAAGGCTTTAGATGAAGTGGAAGGTATTGAACGTTATCGGATTTCATCAATAGAGCCGAACTTGCTTACCGATGAGATTATACAATTTGTAGCTCAATCAAAACGTTTTGCGCTTCATTTTCATATCCCTTTACAGTCGGGTTCGGATGCTGTGCTTAAATTGATGCGTCGCCGCTACGATACTGCATTATTCAGGCATAAAGTAGAAAAGATTAAATCTGTAATGCCTGATGCATTTATCGGAGTTGATGTTATTGTTGGTACAAGAGGCGAGACTGATGAATATTTTGAAGAAGCAAAAGCTTTCTTAGAAAGTCTTGATTTTTCACAATTGCATGTTTTTACATATTCTGAACGTCCGAATACACAGGCTTTGAAAATAGATCACGAAGTAGATCCTAAAACTAAGCATGCACGTTGTAAGGCTCTACTAGATTTATCAGACGAAAAATTACAGGCATTCTATCGGTCGCAGCAAGGTACAAAGCGAAAAGTGTTATTTGAGCATACTCAACATGATAGCGTTATGTATGGCTTTACTGAGAATTATATAAAAGTAGAAACTCAGTATCATGCACATAAAGCGAATGAAATAAAAATGATAACTTTGGGCGATTTTAATTCCATAAAAACAGCTCTTACTGAGATCTGAAGATGAATAAGATATTATATTATATATTGTATATCTGGATGTATTTGCATGCGCTGTTACCATTCAGAGCATTATATATTTTATCTGATTTTCTCTATTTTCTAGTATATAAGGTTATTCGTTATAGATTGAAAGTCGTACGTATCAATCTTAAAAATAGCTTTCCCGAGAAAACCGATAAAGAGTTGCACGTTATCGAGAAAGAATTTTACCATCATTTTTGCGATTACTTTGTAGAAACACTAAAACTATTACATATCTCTGATGAAGAGATGCAGAAGCGAATGGTTTTTGAGAATATGGATATAGTGAAAGATTTGATGAAGGATGGAAATTCTGCCTTAATGTTCTTAGGGCATTATGGTAATTGGGAATGGGTTCCGTCAATCACCATGTCGTTTCGCAATAAAGAGGATCAAAATAAGCTTTTAGGACAGATCTATAGACCTTTGAAAAATAAAGCTACCGATGATTTGTTTCTCAAGATACGTAGCCGGTTTGGTTCGTTCGGAATAGCTAAGAATGAAACCTTGCGTGTTATTGTAAAGCTAAGAAAGGCAAAACAGCAAATATTAATAGGCTTCATGGCCGATCAGACACCGTCTTTTCACAATATACATTATTGGTCAACTTTTATGAATCAAGAATCTGCTATTTTTACAGGCGTTGAGCGTATTGCAAAACAAACCGGATTTGCTGTCGTTTACCTTGATATGGAAAAGGTGAAAAGAGGACATTATAAAGGAACAGTAAAATTGATTTCGGATAAGCCCCAGGATGCCCCCGAATTTTATATAACAGAAACTTATATACGAGAGATGGAAAGAACCATTCTGCGTAATCCTGCTTATTGGCTATGGACTCACAAGCGATGGAAAATGACTCGGAAGGAAGTTGAATTAGCACAACATAAATGAAAAAAATAGCAATTGTTATTCTTAACTGGAACGGGAAAAAATTACTAGAAGAGTTTCTTCTTACAGTTGTACGGTATTCATCTTTTCCTGATGTCGAAATTGTTGTGGCTGATAATGGTTCCACAGATGATTCTTTTTCTTTCTTAGAGACATCATATCCTCAAATATCATTGATAAGATTATCTGAAAACTATGGTTTTGCAGGAGGATATAATATTGCATTGAAAGAAGTAGTTGCCGAATATTTTGTTATTCTCAATTCTGATGTTGAAGTAACCGAAAACTGGTTAAAGACGACTATATCCTATCTGGATGAAAATACAGATGTTGCTGCCGTTCAGCCTAAGATATTGGCTCAACGAAACAAAGCTAGTTTTGAATATGCAGGAGCTGCGGGTGGATTCTTAGACAAGTATGGTTATCCATTTTGCAGAGGTCGTATTTTTCAGAAAATAGAAGAAGATCATCATCAGTATGATACGCCAATAGATATTTTATGGGCTACGGGAGCTTGTCTCATTATACGTTCTGCAGACTTCTTTGAAGCAGGAGGGTTCGACTCATCCTTTTTTGCACACATGGAAGAGATTGACCTCTGTTGGAGGTTGAACTCAAGAGGCAGGCGTATTGTTTGCTTACCTTCTTCGGTTGTATATCATGTTGGAGCCGCTACATTGAAAAAGGAAAATCCCAGAAAAACATTTCTCAATTTCAGGAATAACCTTATAATGCTTTATAAAAATCTGCCTCAGGATAACTTAAAGAAAGTGATGACTATACGGCTGATCTTAGATTATATAGCAGCGTTCCAATTTGCTGTAACAGGAAAGTATGCTAACGCAAAAGAGGTTGTTAGAGCCCATAAAGACTTTTATAATAATAGGAAGATGTATCGGTCTGCAAGAAATGAAAACCTTGAAAAAATGATTGTTGAATACCCTGCAACTATCTACCCGAGAAGTATTCTTGCTGCTTATTATCTGAGAGGAATAAAGTTATTCTCAAATTTGAAGTTTGGACGTTAAGCTCTTCAACTGCAATTAAGTTTGATATTTCTTATCTGAATTTTCTTTTTTCTTGTATATTTGGACTGTATTTATACTGCGTAACCCAATGAGAAAGATTGTATTTTCTTTTGTCTTGTTATTGTTGGTTTCTGTGGCTCTCAAGGCACAGGAAAAGCAAGATACGTATATAGATATGGCAGTTATCTATCATGGGGATACGATTGCTATTATGAACCTCAAGCCGGTTTATATATATGCTCCAATAAAATTTAAAAATAACAAGCAAAGACAGGAATACTCAAAACTAGTAAGGGATGTCCGCATAGCATACCCTTATGCAAAGATGATTACAGCTGCTATTGTTGAAACTTATGAATATATGCAATCCTTGCCCAATGATAAAGCGAGAGATAAGTATATGAACGATGTGCAGAAATATATGATGGAGGAATACAAACCCAAGATGAAGAAAATGACCAAGAATCAGGGTAAGGTGTTAGTGAAGCTTATCGATCGTCAATGTAATACCTCGTCATATAATATTGTAAAAGCCTTGGTTGGTAGCTTCAAAGCCGGTGTATATAATGCTTTTGCCGGATTGTTTGGCAATAGCCTGAAAACAGAGTATGATCCTGAAGGTAGAGATGCCGAAATAGAAGCCATCGTTACTCAGTTGGAACAAGGTACATTAGATTATTATTATTCCATCAATTATCATGGATATAAATGATTGATAGCAATTAGATTATATAAATAAAACAGCGACAAGCCCTTTTGAGTTTGTCGCTGTTTTGTATATGAGGATAACTATCTTCTTATAGCTTATTAATTAGGCTTTTAGGAACATAGAATGTGTCGTTCTTGTCTATGTATACAGTCACTGTACTTAACGAGATTGGCTGATTGTTGAGATAAACTACCGACTTGAACGCAGGTATAGTTAACGTCATATTTCCTTTCTTCACTTTTAATAGAGGGAAATCAGTAGACTTATCGATGCTATACTCTAATCCTTTGAAGACTTCTGTGTGTTTAGCAAAGACTTCTTCTGTCATATCTTTCAAAGATGTTTTGAGCCCTATAGCGTCAGATAGATATTGGTTTATTTCTACATTCGTATTCATACCTATAGGCAGATCACCATCAGGATGATAAGCTGCGAGAAATACTTCTTCGCCGGTATGTCCTCCCGTTGTGAAACCGAAATATGTATGTTGATTCATTATATTGATAATACTCGAACCCATATTCACGCTGTTGCTTACTTTCATATAGTCAGCTTCTTGATAGTTCTTAGAACTGAGAAGTAAGTTTAATTCATCGTCGTTCAGGTCTATATTCGTATATTCTTTAAATATGCTTTTGAAATCTTCCGGTTTCGATTTTAATAAGATACGCTCCAAACCTTCTCCTGTTTTTTTGTATTGCGATACATTTTTGAATAGTTGATCGATGGTTGCTTTATCATAGCTTTTCAGGTCTCTACGACCAATTGTGAATCCGCTATTTCCATGATCGGGAAGAACTATTACTGTTGTTTCTCCATTTTTGCGGGCAAAATCCATAACTGTGGCAACTGCTTTGTCGAATGCTAAATATTCTGTAATACAGCCTACTGCATCGTTTCCGTGAGCAGACCAGTCTACTTTACTGCCTTCTACCATCAGGAAAAAGCCGTTTTCGTTCTGAGAAAGCCTGTCGAGTGCTTTTTTAGTCATTTCATTCAGTGACGGAACTAAAGTAGAGTCTCTGTCGATGTCGTAAGGTAGCTCTCTTTCTCCGAACAATGCCCAAACTTTATCTTTTCCATTAAAGTTACGGAAAGCTTTTAAATCATCCTGAATAAGTCTGGTTCCCGTGTTTTTGAAATGTTGTTTAATGTCGTCAGTAAGTATAGAATTACCACCACCAAACATGACATCTAAGTTTTGATATGCCATTTGTGATGCGATATATTCATATTTGCCTCTGGCATAATAGTGTGCAGAGCAGTCTGCGGGTGTTGCATGCGGGAATTCCACCGTAACAACCAATCCCGTAGCTTTGTTTTGTTGATGTTTAGCAGCTTCCAGTATTGTAGCTAATGGTTGGTAAGCTTTTGCCGGATCTACAGGTACTAAGTCATTTTGAGGATCGGCAACAGGATAGATCGATACATTACCTGTCTGTTGGGGCATACCGGTCATATAACAAGAAGTTGTAGGAGCCGAGTCTCCAATGGGAGCATTTGATGAAAATGTTTTTACAGTACCGCATAGATAAGGGTCGATAGCTAAATTGTTGCTTCCAAGCTTGTTGTAAATCTGATACCAACGTGCGGCAGAAACTACACCGATAGATGTTCCGTCAGGTATCATCACAATCACATTTTTGGTAGGTCTGACATGCTTGCGGTACTGCTGTTGGGCATATATCGCGGTCGAAAAAATCAGCAGAAGCAATAAGACCGTACTTGTTTTTCTCATGTTGGGAATATTTTGAATGATTAATAAATTGAAAAAGTATACCAAAGTTACAAAATATGTTTGCATCGCAAAGACGCTGGATAATAATTTAAAGCCATTTCAAACCTTTTGTAAATAACACAAAAAAAGAGTTTGTTTTTAATGGTTATAATTCATTTAAGTCGCACTTTTTATTGTACGTGGGTGTTACTTTTTTATGGTTTTGTATATTGTTGTACATCATTTATTTAGATGTTTAGTGTTGTTAAAAAGTAACAAAAGTAACAGTCTCTATGCTCTTTTTTAATGTCACTTTTACTTCTTTCAGATCACTATAATGTCTTATATAAGATAAATCTGCAATATAAGATTAAAAACAGTTATTTGTTGATAAATATGACTGCTCGGAGTCGTTCCTTTCGTCGATTTCTTTTTACAAAGGAAATAAATACGCTCTAAAAATATTGATGTATCTTTGTTTCTTAACTGAAATTTAATTTTTAGTTCTTAGTTTTGTTTTTTAATGATAAATAAAGATAGATGGAGAATAAGAAGCCTCTGATACTGATTACGAATGACGATGGTTATCAGGCTAAAGGTATAGAAGCATTGATAGATAGCGTAAAAGATTTAGGAGATATTATAGTTGTAGCACCCGATGGACCTCGTTCGGGAATGTCGAGTGCAATAACATCATTACAGCCATTACGGGTATATTTGATAAGTGAAAGCCAGAATATCAAAGTCTATGCGACAACAGGAACTCCTGTGGACTGTGTAAAGTTAGGCATAAGTGAATTAGCTGAACGCAGACCTGATATTGTTCTTTCGGGTGTAAATCATGGTTCGAATGCAGCGGTAGCTGTCCTTTATTCGGGAACAATGGGAGCAGCAATAGAAGGAGCGGTATTTAAAATACCATCTATTGGTTTTTCGTTGCTTGATCATAGTCACAATGCTGATTTTACTTACTCAAAAAAAAATATTCACTCTATTACCAAGCAAGTATTGGAAGATGGGCTGCCTAGTGGAACATGTTTGAATGTAAATATTCCGAAAGGAGACGATATAAAAGGAATCCGTGTTTGTCGTCAGACATCCGGACAGTGGGTGAATGAATTTATGCAGTCGAAAGATGGTGCAGATAAAGATATATATTGGTTGACAGGAAACTTTGAGAATGATGAACCTAGTGATGAAATGACGGATGAATGGGCTTTGGCTAACAGGTATGTTTCAGTTGTGCCGGTGAAGGTGGATATGACAAATCATGATCTTATTGCCTCAATAAAGTTTTGGGAAGCCATTCTTTAATTCTCTATCGATAAAATTACAACACAATGAAATATTTTTTGGTGGCAGGAGAAGCTTCGGGAGATTTGCATGGGTCTAACTTGATGGCAGCACTCAAAGCGCAGGATGCAGAAGCTGAATTTTGTTTTCTGGGGGGCGATCTCATGTTGGCTCAGGGAGGACGACTCGTAAAACATTATCGCGAAATGGCTTTTATGGGATTTATTCCTGTACTTCTCAATCTTAAGACTATTCTTCGTAATATGAAGATGTGTCAAAAGGAGATTATGGCGTTTAATCCCGATGTGTTGATATTGATCGATTATCCCGGATTTAATCTGAAAGTTGCCAAATATATTAAAACGCATACCAACATTCCTGTATATTATTATATCTCCCCAAAAGTATGGGCTTGGAAAGAATATAGGGTGAAATCCTTTAAGAAATATGTTGACGAAATGCTTTCTATTCTTCCTTTTGAAGTCGATTTCTATAAGAAGCATAACTATCGTATCGATTATGTGGGGAATCCTGTGGTAGATGCTGTAGCCAATTTTAGAGAAGAGAATAAGAATGATGTTAAAGATAAGTTTATAGCGGAAAACAACTTAGATAATAAACCTATTATAGCTTTACTTGCCGGTAGCCGCCAACAAGAGATAAAAGATAATCTGCCCGCTATGCTCGAGGCAATTGAAGGCTTTAAAGATTATCAAGCTGTGATAGCCGGAGCACCCGGTATAGATCCTGATTATTACAAAGAATATATAGGTCGTAATTCTTGTAAAATTGTATTTGGTCAAACTTACAGACTTTTGCAGTATGCTGATGTGGCATTGGTGACATCCGGCACGGCTACATTAGAAACTGCTTTATTCAAAGTTCCGCAAGTTGTCTGTTACAAAACGCCTATTCCTCATGTGGTTTATTGGGCATTCAAGAATATACTTCATACAAAATATATTTCGTTAGTAAATCTGATAGCCGATAGGGTAGTGGTACAAGAGCTTTTTGCCAAATTTTTCTCTGTAGATACAATTAGGGAGGAAGTTAATAAGCTTTTGAATGACAAAACCTATAGTGAAACGATGTTAGCCGACTATGATGAAGTTATAAGAATATTGGGTGAGTCTGGTGCGTCGCAAAGAGCTGCAGATATTATTATACAAAAACTAAAGAGAGGAAAATAATTCCTCTCTTTCGCTTTCTAATTTTTTATAAAGTTTATTATAACTTTTCCTATTTCTTTGTTTAGCGGAATACTTTTGTTGCTGTATGTTGGCGTTTGTTCTGCCATGTCGCTACTTTTGCAGTCTTTCAATACATGGTTCATATTCTCTATAACAACCTTTTTTGCTTTAGGATTTGCTACAGATAGTAGGTTTGCCTGTTCTGTGGGTACTTGTATGTCTGTTTTTCCTTGTATAATTAAAGTTGGAATGGTAAGTTTTGCTATCTCTTTCTGAGGATTATATTTCATTACTGATATCATATATGGTTGTACGCTTGGGCGAAATAGTGCATTGAGCGTTGGAGGTACATTTGAAATGGTTTCACCTTCTTTCAATTTATCTAAATAAGAGAATATCAGATCTTTTGTAGCTTGGGGCTGTCCCGCCAACTGCTTTTCTAATTGTTCTTTGAGTATCACATCAAAAGGTACACCCATTCCTGCTATAGAAATGTATTTTGTAACTTTTGGATTGTTTTCTGCGGCAATCATCCCAATCAACGAACCTTCGCTATGCCCTATAATTATTATGTTAGAAAACCGCTTGTCTTTCGATAATAAATCTATCCAGCCTTTTACATCTTCAATATAATTCTCAAATCGGATATCCGATTCCTCTTTCATTGCTGATTTGCTCGCTGATATACCTCTTTTGTCGAAGCAGAGTGTAGCTATTCCACTGTAGAATAATTCATCAGACAACATTTTATATGCATCGTTTTGAGTAAGTTGACTATTTCCATTGCGGTCTGTTGGTCCCGAACCTGCTATAATAATTGCTATTGGTACAGGAGTTTTACTATTCGGAACTTTTAATGAGCCAAATATATCCCCTGTTTCCGTTTTTAATACAATAGGCTCTTCACTTACGATTAATTGTGCTGATATATTTAGGGATAAGAGTAATAATAAAATAAATGATAGTTTTTTGCGATTCATATTGGTCTGTTTTTAGTGTAAATAAGGTATGATGATAAAAATAAGTACTTTAATTAATATTTCGGATATGATAAGAGCTGCTGTAAAAGAGATTCCTCCAATAACTCCTTTTATATTACCCGAAACGGAATAGGCATTGTATTTAAGAACAATGGACCAAGCTAATATTACAACAGACAGTAGAGAGGCTATTACTAATATTCCAATATTATCTTTCAGTATAGAAAATATTTCATTTGTATTTACTGCATTTATGTTTCCAAAATCTAAATGAACAGCGGGTATTAAGCCTACTAGTCCAAACAAGATATGGGGTGCTTGTGATAAAGACATTGTGCCTGCAATATCAATAATACGGACAGAAGATTTGGATACAATACGGACCGCAATATAGAAAATCACTGTCATAGAAATGAGGGTGATGATCTGATAAACTATGTGGACTGCATAGTGTTGAGGTTGATTGGGTGGTGCATATTGCATCCCGATCACTCCATTGAAATGAGTATTTCCCAGATACCCCAAAACCGATAGTAATAACATTACAATTAGCCCTAGTATAAGAGCTTTTGTACCGGCAATGTATTGAAATGGTTTGAATAACCAGCTTGCCACAGAAGGTTTACTTTTCATATTCTTTTAGTTTATCAATTATATCGTCTAATAAATTTCTCACGGTAGGGTAACTCAATTTTAAATCTTTAGCCATCTCTTTTAAACTTCCACTATTTTTCACAAATTTTAGAATAAAGTCTTGATCTTCTACAGACAGACGGGCTAGTATGGGGAGTGCATAGAGACCGTGCACCTCTGTTGCACAGTTTTCACAAACAAGGCTTTTTACTTTTAATTGTGTTTTACAACTTGGACAATTACATGGTAACATATTTACTTCATTTTTTTTACAAACATAATATTTTATTTAATAATATTAAATATGTATTTAATAAAATTTATTTTTATTTTAATTTTATGTTCACTGTATTGTTTTTAGAATTTCTAAATAAGAGTTTTAATAATGATAAAAGAATTGCTAAACTCATTATATTTGTGAAGAAAAGATGAAGAAATGAAGAACAATATAAAAATCAATTTTATACTACCATTCAAGCCTCGTCGTCCGGCAGGTGGATTTCGGGTTATGTACGAATATGCAAATCGATTGGCTTACATGGGGTATCAAGTTCATCTAACATTTCCTATCAAAACAAAGTATATGAAGTACCGTTTTCCATACTTCGTACGCTGTATTTTATCTAAAATTGAACGATTTGATAGAAATAAATGGTTCGAGTTTGATCCGGATATTACGATGTCTTATGTAAAAGAAGTAAAGGACAAATATGTGGTTGATGCTGATATTGTTATTGCTACTTGGTGGTCTACTGTATTGGATATGGGAGCACTATCTCCAGAAAAAGGTAAAAAAATCAACCTTATACAAGGCTATGAAAATTGGGAAGGACATGAAGATTTACTCTTTTCTTCGTATAACTTGAAAGATACGGTTAATATCGTTGTTGCTTCTTATTTAAAAAAAATAGTAGCTAAGCATACCAATAATAGAGTAGAATTGATTGAAAATGGAGTTGACAACAATGTATATTACATTAAGGAAAGAATAGAGAATAGAGAGATTGCAACCGTTGCTATGATGTATTCTGTTCAAGAAATAAAAGGTTCTAAATATGGGTTGGAAGCACTACATCTTGTAAAAGAGCAGATTCCCGAGCTTAAAGTTGATTTATTCGGCATTTATCCCTCACCTGAAGATTTGCCCGACTGGATTCATTATCATAGAGATCCGGATGATTTGTGTGCAATCTATAATCGTAACTCTATATTTATATCCAATAGCTTTACTGAGGGGTTTGGCCTGGTATCTGTAGAATCTATGTTTTGTGGATGTGCTCTTATATGCACTAATATAGAAGGGCATAAAGAATATGCGGTTGAAGGAGAAACGGCATTGTTGGTAGAACCGGGTGATGCGAAAAATATGGCTGATAAAATTTGCTATTTAATTAAGGATAACGAATATCGCATAGACTTGGCTAAAAGAGGACATGAATATGTGCTTCGTTTTAGTTGGGATAATGCTATAGGAAAAATGGAAACCATTATTCGAGGTATGTTGAACTAAAATTTTAATAGAGAGTGATTAACGTGAATAAATGTTGTTTTTCTCATGGTTTGAGTCTTAAATCCTTTATTATGATCGTGGATATTGATATTGTTAAAGTTTTGTAAATAAAGGTTAATTTGATGAGGCTTTTAAATGATTTGTTTTCTTTTTTGTAAAATTTTACAGCAGTTTTTTTATTAATATCCGAATTCTTAAATCCTATATACCATAACACTTTCAAGATTTTTTATAGTTTGATATCTTCTTTTTTTCAGGCTTTTTCCTTTTTATTTATTTAGTGTTGATTGCATTTCTTAAAAAGTTATTATTTTTTCTTTAGTCAAAAAAGATAAAAAATAAATTATCTTTGGCAGGAAATCTCTTTTATAAAACATTATTTATTTTAACACAATGAAACCAAATAGGAGTTTGCTCAGAATTCTTCACTCATTAATAGTTTTTTTCTTAGTCGTTTTTTTAGCTTCATGTTCGGGTTATAAACAGTTACCTTATTTAAAGAACGCAGAAACAGTTTCCCCTGAAATTTTATCAAGCGTGGCTGCTATCCATGAAGCGAAAATTATGCCTAATGATATAATTACCATTACTGTCAATTCTAATATACCAGGTGCTGCAACAGATTTCAACCTACCGATGGTACCTACTAATCTGAGTTCTGTAATACAAACAACGGCAACATATTCTAGTACAGCAGGGAGTCTGCAAAATTATTTGGTAGATAAAGACGGGCAAATAAATTTTCCAATATTAGGGCAATTAAGTATTGGTGGAATGACGTCTAAAGAGGCCCAAGATTACATTGTTTCGTTAATTTATCCACGATATATAGCTGAAAAACCGATCGTAAATGTTCGGTTCATAAATTTTGGAGTATCTGTTCTTGGCGAAGTTGCCCGCCCCGGAGTATATACTACACCCAATGGTCAAATGACAATTTTAGATGCTTTGGCTGCAGCCGGAGATATGACAATATACGGACGTAGAGATAATGTATTGTTGCTCAGGATACAAGAAAATGGAGAGATTGCGATGCATCGAATTGATATGCAAGATAAGAACTTAGTGCTTAATAAAGATCTCTTTTATTTACAACAAAATGACAAGTTATATGTTGAAACTAATAAAGCAAAAGGAAATAATTCTCGATTTGGAACCTTTGAATCGATTAGTTTATCCGCATTATCAATCGTAATCTCAGTAATTGCTATCATAACCCGCTAAATTAAATGGAAACCAATAAAAACTGGAAAGATACAAGTGCTTCAACTTCTGTAACTGATATCATATTTGATTATTTACGCTACTGGAAATGGTTTATTCTATCAGTAGCTGTGTTTTTGATTATTGGGGTCACAATCATTCTTGTTACTCAAAAGCAGTATAAATCTTCACTTTCTATATTGCTGAACGAGGATAAAGGAACAAGTAAAGGAAATGCAGCTGCAGAGTTTGATTTAGAGGCTCTCGGTTTGCTTTCTACAACAAACAATATAGAAAACGAAGTTGCAATTTTATCTTCTCCCGATTTGATGCGTTCTGTTGTAGATACACTGAATTTGCAAACTGTATATTATATTACGCAGAGACTTAGAAAGGTTGAATTATACAATCAAACGCCTTTTCATGTCACTTTAGAACCTGTAGATAAAAAAGGAATAGGAAATATTCAATTCTATATACAGAAAAATGGAACGGGATATGAAATTAGCGGGACATATGAAGATCTATTTGCTTCAGAGGAGAAAAAAATAAATGAAAAATATGAGTCTCTTCCGAACGAAATAAAGTTAGACGATGCCGCTATCAAAATTGAATTGACAGGTAAAAACGTAATTGAACATGAAAAATACTATGTTCAGATAAATGATATATACTCTACTGTTTCTGCTCTAAATGGCGCATTATCAGTTTCGCCAACAAGTAAAACGTCTTCTGTTCTTAATATAGGATTGATTGGTAATAATACTGCCAAGGGTGCTGCTATTCTTAGAGAACTTGTGAAGCAGTATAATGAAATGAACGTAAACATAAAGAATGAGATAGCATACAATACTGCAATCTTTATTAATGATAGATTGAAAGAAATATCGGTAGAACTAGGAGATGCAGAAGAGAATGTTGTTGATTTTAAACAAAAGAATCAAATAACAGATCTGAGCACAGAAGCACAGCTGTTTGTACAACAAACAGGTGAAAATGAACAAAAGTTATTGGAGGTAGAAA
Organism: Dysgonomonas sp. Marseille-Q5470; assembly: GCF_951230145.1. Taxonomy (NCBI): domain Bacteria; kingdom Pseudomonadati; phylum Bacteroidota; class Bacteroidia; order Bacteroidales; family Dysgonomonadaceae; genus Dysgonomonas; species Dysgonomonas sp. Marseille-Q5470. The sequence goes on from NZ_CATNVE010000011.1 coordinate 78,630, forward strand.
CCCAACTCAATGTGATATCTTTAATAGAGCGTTTTGTGCAAAATCCTGCAAATAAATTTTCAGTGATACCTAACATTGGAATTGCTGATCTCGGTTTGGCTCAAATAATAAATGATTACAACAATAAGCTACTTGTTTCAGAAGTTCAGTTAAAAGGGCTGGGTGAAGAAAACCCTACACGTATAAGACTAACTGATGATATAAATAATATGCGTAGTAGCATATCCAACTCTCTAAAAAATGTCAAGCAGACATATAATATATCGAAACAAGATTTATTGAAGCAATCATCATCTACCAAATCTAGAGTATTGTCGGTCCCTCAACAAGAAAGAGGACTCATCGAAAAAGTAAGGGAGCAGCGGATTAAAGAGAACTTATTTTTATTCCTAATGCAAAAACGAGAAGAGACTAATTTGTCTATTGCTTCAACCGCGAATAAGGCACGTATAATCGTTTCACCACTCGAAGATATTCATCCGATAGCCCCTAAGTCCAATATCATTGTTCTTTCGGTATTAATACTCGGTTTTTTATGTCCGATTGTAATTATATATTTAATCAACCTATTCAAAGTTCAGATCAGAAGTAGAAGTGAACTTGAAAGATTATCGGAAGTACCTATTATCGGACAGGTAGGGAAAAATGAGGTTAAGGATCAGGTCGTAATCAGATCAAATCAAAGTTCCGGTATCGCAGAGATGTTCCGGTCATTAAGAAATAACTTAAATTTTATCCTTAAGCATAAAGTAAATCAAACAATATTAGTGACCTCTACTGCTTCCGGTGAAGGAAAAACTTTTATAAGTGTCAACTTGTCGATGAGCTTTGCTCTATCGGGTAAAAAAGTTTTAATAGTAGGTGGGGACATAAGAAATCCAAAACTCAGAAATTATGTTCAAGTATCAAGAAACAAAGGTTTGAGTGATTACCTAGTGAGTGATGATTCTTGGCGAAACTATGTTAATGATTCGGGGCTAAATGATAACTTGAAAGTGATGGTGGCCGGAACTATTCCACCTAATCCGAATGAGTTATTAATGGAACCACGCTTAAAAGAATTTATGCTCCAAGCAAGAGAAGAATTTGATTTTGTAATATTTGATACTGCTCCGGTAGGATTAGTCTCGGATACATATCTAATTGATGAGTATGTTGATGTTACATTGTATATTGTTAGAGAAAATGTAACACCTAGAGCTGCTGTAGACTTCATGAATATGCAAAAAAGTGAAGGTAAATTAATAAATATGTATCTGGTGCTCAATGATTCATATTTAGATAGTAGTTACAGATATGGATATGGAAAAGAATATGGATATGATTCAAAATCAAAAACTCGATAATTCAAGAATTCTTATTACTGGAGGAGCCGGCTTTATAGGTTCTAACCTTTGCGAAGAGTTATTAAAGTACAACTGTGAGGTTATCTGTTTTGATAATTTTTCTACAGGTAAAATGGAAAACATACTTCCATTCTTTGATAAAAAAAACTTTCGGTTAATAGTCGGGGATGTTCGCAATTATGATGATTGTTTAAATGCTATAAAAGGCGTTGATTACGTTCTTCATGAAGCGGCTTTAGGCTCTGTTCCCCGTTCTATAAAAGATCCGATAACAAGTAACGAAGTGAATGTTTCGGGATTCTTAAATATGCTATTCGCCGCAAAAGAAGTTGGTGTTAAGCGGTTTATTTATGCTGCAAGTTCTTCTACTTACGGAGATTCTGTCTCGTTGCCCAAAGTAGAAGACGTTATTGGCAAACCCTTATCTCCATACGCAATAACTAAGTATGTTAATGAGCTTTATGCTGATGTGTTTTCACGTACATACGGAATTGAATGTATTGGGCTAAGATATTTTAATGTGTTTGGAAAGCGTCAAGATCCCAATGGAGCATATGCTGCTGTTATACCGTTATTCGTTAAGAGGTTAATTAATCACGAATCACCCGTAATCAACGGAGATGGTGAGTATTCAAGGGATTTCACTTATGTAAAGAATGTGATACAGATGAACTTGCTGGCTCTGACTACATCTAATCTCGCAGCATTAAATACAATATATAATACAGCTTTTGGAGAACGAACAACTCTAAATCAATTGGTAGAATATCTAAAAGAATATCTGACTGAGTATGATCCTCTGATTGCAAATGTGGATATTATACATGGCCCAAATAGAGTTGGAGATATCCCTCACTCATTAGCAAGCATAGATAAAGCAAAAGCTTTGTTAGATTACAATCCGAAATATAGTATGAAAGAAGGATTGAAAGAGGCTGTAGAATGGTATTGGAGTAATTTAAAATAACACAAATGAACAAAATTAAGATCGCAATTATTGGCCTAGGGTATGTAGGCTTACCTCTAGCTAGGCTTTTTGCCACCAAATATCCGGTAGTCGGTTTTGATATTAATAAGGCACGTATTAAGGAATTAATGTCTGGTGTTGATCATACCTTAGAGGTAGATGCTGATATTTTACAGTCTGTTTTGAAAAACGAAAACAGTGGCAATATTGGGTTGTTTTGTTCTTGTAACTTAGAGGATATTAGTGACTGTAATTATTATATAGTAACTGTTCCAACTCCTGTAGATAAAAACAATAGGCCCGATTTGACCCCTTTATATAAAGCAAGTGAAACAGTTGGGAAGGTTATCAATGAAGGAGATATCGTTATATATGAGTCAACAGTTTACCCCGGAGCTACAGAGGAAGACTGTATTCCTGTAGTAGAAAAAATTTCAGGTCTGAAATATAATGTTGATTTTTTTGCGGGTTACTCTCCTGAAAGAATAAATCCGGGAGATAAAGAACATACTGTCGAAAAAATTAAGAAAGTAACATCGGGTTCTACACCTGACGTCGGAGAAAAAGTGAATGCCCTTTATTCCTCAGTTATTAAAGCAGGAACGCATTTGGCTCCAACTATAAAAGTGGCAGAAGCGGCAAAAGTTATTGAAAACTCGCAACGGGATATAAATATTGCATTTGTAAATGAATTAAAGAAAATATTCGATAGAATGAATATTGATACTAATGCAGTATTACAAGCTGCCGGAACGAAATGGAATTTCCTTCCATTTAAGCCCGGGCTGGTTGGAGGACACTGTATCGGTGTAGATCCATACTATCTGGCTCAAAAAGCGCAGGAATATGGCTATCACCCCGAAATAATACTTGCTGGTCGTCGCCTGAATGACAGTATGGGCGAGTACGTTGCTAGTGAGGTTGTCAAGAAGATGATTAAACAAGGTATACAAATAAAGGGTTCTAATATACTAGTTTTAGGAATTACATTTAAGGAAAATTGTCCCGATGTTCGTAATACAAAGGTTGTAGATGTTATTCGCGAACTCAAAGAATACGGTACACATATAACAATTTATGATCCTTGGGCTAATCCAGAAGAAGTGGAGCATGAATATGGACTTAGTATTGAAAAAGAATTTCCGAAGAGAAAGTTTGATGCTATTGTTAAAGCTGTTGCGCATAGAGAATTTAAAAATATGGAATTAGGAGATACTATATATGATTTAAACAATAAATGAAAAGTAAAACTATAAATGGTTTATTTTGGAGCTTTTCGGATAATTTATTACAACAGCTGATAAATTTTATTGTTGGAATTATTCTTGCTCGATTATTATTACCGGAAGAGTTTGGATTATTAGGTATCATTACTATTTTCATTTCTCTTTCTAATGTATTCGTTGATGGAGGTTTTAGTGATGCTCTTATTAATAAAAAAGATGCGACCCAAGAAGATTATAGTACTATTTTCTGGATAAATATGGCAATAGGTGTATTTTGCTTTGGTCTATTATCTTTATTGGCACCATTCATAGCTGTTTTCTTTCATCAAGAAAAGCTTGTTGAATTAATACGTATTACAGCCCTAAGTCTTATCTTTTTTTCATTATCCTCTATCCAACGTACAATGCATGTGAAGAAAATAGATTTTAAAACGATCACACTTGTATCTTTAATTTCCGTATTAATAAGTGGTGCTATTTCTATATATATGGCTTTTAGTGGATTTGGTATATTAAGTTTAGTTTATAGAATTGTGATTGGGCAGATTTTGACTGTATTGTTATTCTATATAATCTCTCCATGGAGACCATTGTTTGTATTTAATACAAAGTCATTCCAAGAAATGTTTGGCTATGGAATAAATTTATTTTTCTCAAAATTATTAAATACATTATATAATAATTTTTACTATTTCATAATAGGAAAATGGTTTTCTCCCATTGTATTAGGATATTATACTAGGGCCGATAGTTTTAAGAATATCACATCTATAAATATATCGAATACAATAACGAGAGTAAGCTTCGCTTCTTTATCTGCCATGGAAAAAGAAAAACAACTTATAAGCTTTAAAGAGTTTCTTTTAGGTACCATATTTATTACGACATTTTTAATGGCAATTCTATTTTGTTGTGCAGATTCAATTATTATTATATTGTTGGGCGATAAGTGGTTTCCTACTATAGAATATCTGAAAATTATTTCTTTATCAGGCTTGTTTCTACCTGCTTATTTTATGAATCTGAACTTTTTAGCAGTCATAAGAAAAACAAAATATTACTTGACATCAGAACTAATTACTAAAATAGCAATTATTCCAATTACTATTTTGGGAATAATATATGGAATAAAGGTTCTTTTATGGCTTATTGTACTTCATTCTGTTTTTAGTTATCTATTTATATCCTATCAGGTACAACGAGCTTCAAATTATAGAATGTTATCTCAGCTAATGATGTTTTGTCGACTTCTTATCATATTTATATCGACAGCTATTATCGTTAATTTAGTTCAAACGGTTTATGAACTAAATGTTTATATAAATATGTTGCTTGGAACTGGAATTGTATTCTTGGTCTTTTTTCTAGGGTATATTGTTTTCAAAAAAGATTTCGCTTATTTAATGATAATCTTAAAAGATAATTTTAAAAGATAATTATAGGTGTGTCTTCAATAATTCCAGTAATACAATTATTTTTTCTGTTTTCAAGAGTGTAGCTTTTACAAATTAGTTAAATTATTAGAATTAATATGGATGAGATTACTGTTTTTACACCAACATATAATAGAGCATATTGTCTTGTTAGACTTTATGAGAGTTTGATAAATCAGACCGTCAAAAACTTTATTTGGCTCATTATTGATGATGGGTCTGCCGATAATACACCGGAACTTGTCGATAAATGGAAGGAAGATGGTTTAATTCAAATCGTATATATATATCAGAAGAATCAAGGTATGCATGCGGCTCATAATACAGCATACGCTAATATTACAACAGAATTTAATGTCTGTATCGATTCTGATGACTTTATGCCGATAAATGCTATTGAGATTATATTAGATTCTATTGAGAGTATAAGAGATAATAAAGAATATGCTGGAATTGTTGGGTTGGATGCAGATTTATCTCAGAATATTATAGGAACTAAAATACCAGATCATTTGTTACGGGTTCGATTGTCGGATCTTTATTTAAAATATAAAGTAAAAGGCGATAAGAAATTAGTTTATAAAACAGATATTGTAAGAAAATATCCGCAGTATCCAATTTTTGATGGTGAAAAATTTGTTCCTTTAGGTTATTTATATCAGCTTATAGATCAGCATTTTTATTTAAAACCTGTAAATGAAATATTATGTATCGTCGAATATCTGAGCGATGGGTCAACTAAAAATATCTTATATCAATATAGGAAAAATCCAAGAGGATTTGCTTTTTCTAGATTGCATAGAATTCAGTTAAGTCACGGATTGAAAGATAAATTTAAGAATTTAATTCATTTGGTATCATCCTGTATCTTTGCTAATGATTATTCCCATCTAAGCAAAATAAAGAATAAAATATTATTATTATTAGCATTCCCCTTAGGACTAATATTAAACATATATATTAGAGTTAACACAAAATAGTATGTTTTATGATAGTACGAGTTTTACAAGTTGTTACAATTATGAATACTGGTGGTATTGAAACTCTATTAATGAATATATACAGAAATATAGATAGAGAACGTATCCAGTTTGATTTTTTAGTTCATCGGACTGAAAAAGGTTTTTATGATGATGAAATTATTCAATTGGGAGGTAATATTTACTACGTTCCACCAATAAACCCATTGAAACATAAGAAATATATAAAAAAATTAGACTCTTTTTTTAAAGACAAAGCATCTCTCTATAATATTGTGCATTCACATATCAATACATGGAGTTTATATATATTACGGGCTTCAGAAAAAGCTGGAATACCGATAAGAATATCACATAGTCATGTTTCATCACCCAAGTTAAGTTATAAAAGTTTTTTTCAAGAATATAATAAATTATTTATTAAACAATATGCGACGCATCTGTTTGCCTGTTCTATAGCAGCGGGAAATTATTTGTTTGGAGAAGATTGTGAAACTTTAGATAATTTTTATTATTTTAACAATGGGGTGGATCTTGATAAATTTGCATTTAATCTAGAAACTAGAAAAAAAATAAGAAAAGAACTACTTCTAGACGATTCTCTTATAGTAATCCATGTTGGTAATTTTAGTAAACCAAAGAATTATCCTAAGCTAATCGAAGTGTTTTATAATATAGTGCAATTAGAAAATAAATCTAAACTACTTCTTGTTGGAAATGGGCCATTAAGAACAAAGGTCAAGAATATTATATCAAAATATGGTATAGAAGAAAACGTAATTTTTTTAGGTGTAAGATCGGATGTTTATGACCTGCTTCAAGCTGCGGATCTTTTTATATTACCTTCTCTTTTTGAAGGACTGCCTTTATCTGTAATTGAAGCTCAGGTTTCAGGTATCTTAACTATTATTTCGGATAAGGTTCCAAAACAGGCTCTAATAACAAAAAATGCAGCAAGTATATGCCTGAAATTATCATCAAAACAATGGAGTAAGGATATTTTAAAAATGTATTTAACTTCTAGTCGACAAACTCAAAGTAAAGAGTTCATAGATGCAGGCTATAGTATTAATCGTAATACAAAATGGCTAACTGATTTTTATTTAAGGGAAATTGATAAATTATAATCATATGGTTTCTGAAATAAAAAGTAATTATAAAGAGATTCTAATCGTTTTTTTTGCTACTTTATTAAGTATCTATTTTCCCTCTTTAGGGAATCTCAGGATATTTGATTTTGTTAGCTTTGTGTTAATATTATACGTTTTGACTAAGGATAAGGAAAGTATAAATAAAGATATATTGCCTTTTTTCCTTTTTTTTACTCTTTTTATTACATTCTCTATTATAATTTCTATAATAAATCAAGCTGAAATTATATATATACCTAGAATATTAGGTAGTTATTTTACTGTAGCTTATTCAATATTATTCTATTCTTATTTTGTTAATAGAATAGATAGATTAGCAATAGCCTTAAAATATACGATTTATATCCATGCTATCTTTTTTTATATTCAATATATAAGCTTCCATCTTGCAGGAATATATATAGATTTTGTAAAAACGATTACAGGTAATGATTCTCGAAATATAGGTGGTATTTTTAACTTGGATACTTCAATTAGAGCTTCTGGGTTATATTCCGAGCCTGCAACATATTCTTTATTCATCTTGTCTTTAATGAGTGCTTTTATATTATATAAAAGGAGGATGAATTTTATAGATTGCATAATATTAATGTCAATAATTTTGTCAGTATCTGCTTCTGGTATTATATATTTATCTGTATTTATTGTTATTTATTTTATATTATACTCTAACTTGAGTTGGCTGAAAAAGACTGTTATATCTATTAGTTTTGCTAGTATATTACTTTTTTTCAATCTAACTTTTATAGAATCAGATTATCTATATACTAAAATATATAATTTTGAGAAAAGTGGTTCATTTCAGTATCGTATAGGGAATATATCAAAAGATGTTGATAATTTACCTTTTTTTAAACAACTTTTTGGAATAGGATATGCAAACTTAGATGCTAGTGTAGATAAAGGATCAACCTTTTCTTCATTATTTATTGAACATGGGTATATTTTAGGGGGATTTTTTTTACTTATACTGCTAGTATTCCTTATTAAAAACCATGTCAGATGGTATATTTTAGCATACATTGCATTGTTATTTATGGGTACTCATACATTTGCACAAATCCAGTTTTGGATTTGGATATTATCAATAGCAATCATTTCTAATTACATATATTATGACCGACAGAATTTATAAGGTAATGCCTCTATTTATTCAAAACTTAATGATAAGTATATTTAATTACTTAGCCTACCGAAAACGTTATGGTGGAAATTATAAATATTATAGAGATTTATTACTTCGTAGAGAAAGCCTAGAACTAAAAGAACTTCTTGAGATACAAAAAGAAAAATATGATCAATTTATTTTATATGTTTTAGAGAACTCACCCTTTTATAAAAAAATATATACAGAAAACAAAAATGAATTTCCGATAGTAACAAAAGAGCAGATACGAAGAAATATAAATAATATATATACAATTAATAAAAATAATGGTATAATATCAAAAACTGGAGGAACTACAGGTAAATCATTGGAGGTTGTATTTACTCATAACGATATGCAAGAGCGGTTTGCTATGCTGGATAACTTCAGATCAAAATATGGATATGAACTAGGAAAGAAAACAGCTTGGTTTTCAGGAAAGGCTTTATTAACTAATAGGGATATTGAGCAAAATCGTTTTTGGAAGACAGATGTGTTTTATAATGTTCGATATTATTCAACATTTCATATTAAAGAAGATTATCTGAAATTTTATATACAAAATCTCATTAAATACAAACCCCAATATTTGGTAGGATTTCCATCCTCGATTCTAGAAGTTGCAAAATATGGGATAAAGCATAATTATAACTTTCCTACTAATATCGTTAAAGCTATATTTCCCACAGCAGAAACCATAACTGATGAAATGAGAAAGACTATCGAGTTTTTCTTTAAAACGAATATATATAATCAATATGCTTCATCAGAAGGTGCTCCTTTTATATTTGAATGTGAGAACCATAAGCTACATCTAGAATTACAAAGTGGTCTTTTCGAAGTTCTGGATGACTTTAATGTACCAACAAATAAAGGTAAACTCGTAATTACAAGTTTTACAACACATGGTACTCCTCTTCTCAGATATGACATTGGCGATATGGTCGAACTATCAGACGAAGTTTGTACCTGTGGAAATAACAATCCTGTAGTAAAAGAAATTCTAGGTAGAATAGATGATTATATATATTCTCCCGACAATGGGAAAATCAACCTAGGGAATGTTTCAAATACATTAAAAGGGACAAAAGGAATTATCAAATTTCAGGTAATTCAGAATGAAGTTAACTCTATTGAGATACTAATTGTAATTGACAGTAAAATATATAATGAAAAAATAAAAAATGCTTTTCTTGCTAATTGGAAGGATCGAGTAGGACATAATATGATAATAAAAATCACGCAAGTTGAACACATACCAAATGAAAAAAGCGGTAAATATAGGATTGTAAAGAACAATATTAAACATCTTCTTAACAAATAATGAAAAGTAAGCTCATTCGCATAACCACAGTTCCAATATCATTAGATAAGCTTTTAGATAAGCAGATGGCTTTTATGAAAGATTATTATAAAGTCATTGCTGTTTCTTCAAATGAATCTTTCCTGAAGAAAATTGGAGAAAAAGACGGTGTTGATACCTACTGTGTTGAAATGACAAGAAAGATTACACCTTTTCAAGATGTAAAAGCGATATGGAAACTTTATTGTTTTCTCAAGAAAGAGAAACCTTTATTTGTGCATACCCATACGCCGAAAGCTGGTATGGTTGGCATGGTGGCGGCATTGTTGGCAAAAGTGCCTAATAGACTGCATACTGTAGCGGGTTTACCTCTGATGGAAACAAAAGGACTGAAGCGAAAAGTACTGAGCCTTGTAGAAAAAATAACTTATAAATGTTCTACAATAATATATCCTAATTCCAAAGGTCTAAGAGACATTATAATAAACGAGAAGTTGTGTCCTGAGAAAAAAATAAGAATAATAGGAAATGGTAGTTCCAACGGAATAAATACATCTTACTTTGATCCCATTAATATTTCTACTCTGGAAAGAGCCGATTTAAAAGAGTCTTTAAATATTGATAGTGATAACTTTGTATTTATTTTTGTTGGACGCTTAGTTACGGATAAAGGAATAAATGAGTTGATCAGTGCTTTTGATGATATATCACATCGTAATAGAAAAGTGAAGCTCTTACTTGTTGGTAATAGAGAGCCTGAACTCGATCCATTGAAAAAAGAAACACTGGAGTTAATTTCTAAAAACTCGAATATTATAGAGGTTGGTTATCAGCCTGATGTAAGACCATATTTTGCTATTTCTGATGTACTAGTATTTCCTAGTTATAGAGAAGGGTTTCCGAACGTAGTTATGCAAGCCGGAGCGATGGGATTAGCGTCTATCGTTACTGATATAAATGGCTGTAATGAGATTATAATCAATGATACAAATGGAGTTATTATTCCCCCTAAAAGCTCATTTGAATTGCAGCGTAGAATGGAATTGTATTTAAATAATAATGCATTACTTGCAAAACATAGGTCTAATTCACGTAAAATGATTGTATCTCGATATGAACAGGAAATTATTTGGAGAACTTTATTATCAGAATATAAATCCTTAGAGTAATGTATCGCAACTTGTTTAAACGCATTTTAGATTTTGTATGTTCACTAATAGGCTTCATAATTCTATTGCCAATATTTCTATTTCTGACAATATTTCTGGCAATAGCAAATAATGGGAAACCTTTTTTCTTTCAACAACGCCCCGGTAAGAACAATAAGATATTTGAAGTTGTTAAGTTTAGAACAATGAATGATAAAAAAGATGCGCAAGGAAATCTACTGTCAGATAAAGACAGATTAACGTCTCTTGGCAGATTTATTAGAAAAACTTCATTGGATGAAATTCCTCAATTAATAAATGTAATAAAAGGAGATATGAGTTTAGTTGGTCCTCGTCCTTTACTTCTCGAATATCTTCCTTTATATAATGAACAGCAGATTCGCAGACATGAGGTTCGTCCAGGAATAACAGGATGGGCACAAATTAATGGTCGAAATGCTATTTTGTGGAAAGATAAATTTGAATTAGATGTATGGTATGTAGATAATATATCTATATCTTTAGATATAAGGATACTACTCCAGACTATATTAAAAGTGTTTAAATCGGAAGGTATAAGTTCTGACACAAGTCTTACCATGGAAAAATTTGAAGGGAACAAATAGTATGAAGAAGGTGTATTTATATGGTGCAGGAGGGCATGCTAAAGTAATATTAGATATTCTTCAGTTAAACAATATCGTTGTTGAAAAAATATTTGATGATGATATAACCATAAAAGACTTTATGGGAATTCCTGTATCAAGAGAGAGCGGATCACCTCTGATTGTAAGTATAGGAGATAACATGATTCGAAAAAAAATTGTTTCTACCTTCTCTAATATTAGATATGAAAGAGCAATATCACAAAAAGCAATAATATCTGAATCTGCTTTGGTAGAAGAAGGTACGGTGGTAATGCAAGGCTCAATTATACAATCTTGTGCTCGTATCGGCAAGCATGTAATAATAAATACTGCATCAACTATAGATCATGACTGTATTATTCACGACTTCGTACACATTGCACCTGGCTCAAATCTATGTGGAGAAGTTGAAGTAGGGGAAGGAACTTTGATTGGTGCAGGATCTACAATTATACAAGGAGTTAAAATAGGAAAATGGTGCAAAATTGGAGCGGGATCAGTAGTTACTCGAAATATTCCGGATAATGTAGTCGCTATAGGAGCTCCTTGCAAAGTAACAAAACTTTTATAAAATGATGAATACTAATGAACGTATCTGGCTCTCTCTAGCACATATGGGAGGGCACGAACAGCGGTTTGTTCAAGAAGCTTTTGATACCAATTGGGTAGTGCCCATGGGCCCAAATGTGGATGCTTTTGAAACGGAATTAGCCGCATTCCTTCAGAGCAATGTATATGTCGCTGCGTTAAGTGCAGGAACAGCTTCTTTACATTTAGCTTTGATTATTTTAGGTGTAAAACAAGGAGATGAAGTCCTTTGTCAAAGCTTTACTTTTTCGGCATCGGCCAATCCTATAGTCTATCAAGGTGCAACTCCTGTCTTTATTGACAGTGAGAAAGATACGTGGAATATGTCTCCGGAACATTTAGAAAGAGCTATAAAGGATCGGATATCTAAAGGCAAAAAACCGAAAGCAATTATACCCGTGCATCTCTATGGTATGCCCGCAAAGATAGAAGAGATACAAAGTATTTCCTCAAAATATGAAATACCGATCATTGAAGATGCCGCAGAAGCATTAGGATCGAGATATAAAAACCAGCATTGTGGAACTTTTGGTGAAATGGCTGTACTCTCCTTTAATGGGAATAAAATAATTACGACATCCGGAGGTGGTGCACTTGTCGCCCATAATGAGGAATATATAAAAACGGCACGATTCCTGGCAACTCAGGCTAGAGATGCTGCGCCACATTATCAACATTCACATATCGGATATAATTACCGAATGAGCAATGTCGTAGCCGGAATTGGTAGAGGGCAAATGCTTGTTTTAGAAGATAGAATCAAACAAAGACGAACAAATAATGAGTTTTATCGTAAAGGTTTAGAAAAAGTTGAAGGAATAAGTTTCCAAACAGAGCCTTCATCTGATTATTTTTCTAATTATTGGCTGACATCTATACTTGTTAATCCTTTAAAAACAGGAGGGAAAACGAGAGAAGATATATATGATGTATTAAACGAAAATAATATAGAATCCAGACCTTTATGGAAGCCAATGCATATGCAACCAATATTTAGCGGTTGCCCATATTATGGAGACGGAACATCTGAACGATTATTTAGAGATGGGTTATGTCTTCCGTCTGGGACTAGTTTAAGTTTTGATGATATAGATAGAGTAATAAAAGCTATAGAGAGTATGTTCTAAACTCAGAAGAATAAAAATGATAAACAACACTACACGAAAAATATATAAGAGATTCTTAGAGAATCGTCTGCTGAGCAGATGGTTCGTCTTGTTGATCGATTTGGCAATAGTCACTTTTGCGACTATCATATCATATATTCTAACACTTCAGATATACAAAAATATTCATATAGTATATCATCCGGTATTCTTCGAATATCTGGCTATAACCGTATTATTTAATGCCGTCTGTTTTAGTATATTTAAAACATATAAAGGAATTGTCCGTTATTCTACAATTCATGAATTTCAAAAGATACTTACATCCTTGTTGTTTGCTGATTTACTTATATTTCTTACATTATATAAAGTTATAGGTCCATCAGGAAGCGTTGCTGTCGCATATTGTAGTACACTCTTTTTAGTTTCATTGGTTTGTTTGTACGGGTTTCGCTTAGTTGTCGTTTATACTTATCAGACATTAACACGACGGTTTGGGAATAATCCTTCTATACCTGTATTTGTGTGGGGGTTAAATGAAGACAATATTGTTCTTGCGCAGCTGTTAAGTACAGGAAACAATAGATTCAGGATTATAGGCTTTCTTACAACAGAGCCTGATTCAAAGTTAAAGAAACTCACAAACGTACCCGTTCTTACTATTCAGAAGCCCGAAGATTTCGTAAAATACAAAATAAAAGATATATTGTTTACCAAAGAAGATGAACTAAAGAATGAAGCTAATTATGTTGAAAAACTATTAAGCTTAAATATTCGCATCTATATAAGTAAACAAATGAATATAGATAGTTTATCTCAACTTTCAGATATTAGTCGAAGTATTCGTCCTGTTCAGATTGAAGATTTGCTTGGGCGTCCCGAAATAAATATCAGCTTGAATGTTATAGCTGAAAATGTTCAAGGTAAAAATATTTTGGTGACAGGTGCTGCAGGTTCAATAGGAAGTGAAATAGTCAAACAGCTAGCTCAATTTTCTCCTGCTTCTATTATTTGCCTCGATCAGGCTGAAACGCCATTGAATGATTTGGATATTGAATTAAAGAAGCTTTACCCTTGCTTAAACTATACTACTATTATCGGAGATGTTCGCAATCATACAATTATCAATTTTGTGTTTGATAAATATAAACCTAATATAGTTTATCATGCCGCTGCTTATAAGCATGTCCCAATGATGGAAAGATATCCATGCGAAGCTATAATTACCAACGTATTAGGCACAAAGGTTTTAGTCGATTTAGCAATTGAGTATGATGTTGAGATGTTTATTATGGTCTCAACAGACAAGGCTGTAAACCCTACAAATATCATGGGGGCAACTAAACGTATCGCAGAAATATACGTTCAGTCTTGTGCTGCTGATCAGAAGAAAAATAAGTCTCATACTAAATTTGTGACAACACGCTTTGGTAATGTATTAGGAAGTAATGGCTCTGTTATTCCATTATTCAGAAGGCAGATAGAAAAGGGTGGTCCAATAACTGTAACAGATCCTGAGATCACTCGTTATTTTATGACCATTCCGGAGGCATGCCGCTTGGTTTTGGAAGCTTCTGTCATCGGTAAGTCCGGTTATATTTACGTCTTTGATATGGGACAGCCTGTAAGGATCTATGATTTAGCAAAAAAAATGATAGAGTTGGCCGGTTTAGTTCCGGAAAGAGATATCGAAATTCAATTTTCAGGATTAAGGCCCGGAGAGAAGCTGTATGAAGAGTTATTGAATGACTCTGAAATAACAGAACAGACTTCGCACAAAAAGATTATGATGGCTAAAGTAAGGGAATACCATTTTCAGGATATTTTACCTCAAATAGAGCAGTTAATTTTAGTCGCCCAGACAAATGATAAATACAAACTCGTACGACAGATGAAAGTACTCGTACCTGAATTTGTTAGCAATAATTCAGAATTTGAACAACTTGATCAAAACAATATAGATACCACTAGCAATTCTCAAATTTGGGTATAAAAGAAATACCTGTATTTATTTTTACAAAACAGACAACAGAATCCGACAGATGCTCATTGTATTTACTCCGAATATGAAATCACTTGCCCACTAATTTGCATAAGCGATATTTCACATAATTTTGTATTATATTCAGCTTGAACAAGTCTTTCTTCGGCTTCTAATAGACTGTTTTGTGCCTCTCGTAATTCTATACCTGACAGGTCTCCAAGTTTGTAGCGTTCGATAGCTATTTCATGGTTTTCTTTTGCTGTTTGTACATTTTCTTTTTCAAGATTTGTCAGATCTATATTATTTCTATAAGCCATCCACATATTCGAAAAATCGGCTTTTATAGAGAGTATAGTTTGCTCGTATTGGAGTTCTTTGTTTTCAACTTCTATACGGGCATTCTTTTGTTTTCTTTTTCTATTGAAGCCATCAAACAGGTTGAAACCTAGAGTTAATCCATAGGTTAAGCCCAAATTGTTTTGATTATCTATAGTCCCCGTATTGTAAATGTTTTTTGTATAACCATAGCCTGCATTAAGTTTCAAATACGGATAGTTCTCACTCTGAGCTGTTTTTAAATCAAGCAAACTAAGATTCTTGTTTTTATTTGATAACAAAAGGAAAGTATTCGAAGATAGCGTTTTTTGCCAAACATCTTCTTTATTTATAAACTGATTGAATTCAATTATAGAGTCCGTGGTTACAATGAGTTGCTCGATATTGTCTGCAGCCATCATTTGGTTAAGTGATATGCGAGATGTATATAATACTTCATATTGTTTAATCAAGCGAGAGCTGTCACTGTTGAAGTCTACCTTCGCTTGTTGAAGATCGAGCCGAGAGCCTGCTCCAATTTCGTATCTAGCTTCAACAATACGCAATCTTTCTTTAGATAACTTAACGGCTGATTTCAAATTTTTTAATCGGATATTCTGCTGGATGTAATTGTAATATTCTGAAGTTAAACCCGATACGAAGTTCTCTATCGTTAAGCGGGTATTCAGTTCCCCCATCTTTTGCAGCTCTTTTAAGCGTTGGTGATTCGTTTGGATATTGAAGCCATCAAAAACAGTCCAATTCAAGTTTACACCTGCATTCAATAATTGATTGTGAATGCCGTTATTCTTATTTTTCTCTCCATTTGCCAAATTCTGTGTTGTATTGTTTACCGAACCCGAGTAACCCGTTGTGAGATCTACAGACGGAAGGTATCCTGCATTTCCCACTGTGAGATTGTTGTCCGATATTTCCTGATTATTACGCATAATACGAATATCATAGTTCTTTTGCAATCCCGTTTCTATACATCTTTTCAGATCGAATACAACCTGAGAATTACATATGCTTGGTGCAGCTATTGCTAGAATGATAATTAATATATATTTTTTCATCATCAAAATTCTTCTTAGTCAAAAGGTGACAAAAGTAACAGCTTTTATCTCTTTTTTATTTGTTACTTTTTGTCCTAGTATATAGTTGTTATATTATAGATAAATTTATATTTACTAAATCCTATCTTTCTTCTTACTTCTGTCGGTAGATATATATAAATACATAGCCGGTACAATGAATATCGTTAATAGAGTAGAAATCATCATTCCTCCAATTACAGCCACTCCCATAGCCATACGCCCATTGGCTCCTTCGGCACTGGCAAATATTAAGGGTAACAATCCCAACACGGTAGAGAAGCTCGTCATAAGGATTGGTCGCAAACGTTGTACTGCAGCTCCCTGTATGGCTTCAAGTTTACTCATTCCTGCTTCTTGACGCTGATTTGCAAACTCCACAATAAGAATACCATTTTTAGCGACCAGCCCGATAAGCATAATAATTCCTATCTGGCTGAATATATTCATCGTTATATCTTTGATATACATAAACAAAAGAGCTCCGGCAATTGCAAGGGGTACTGTAAGCATAATAACAAACGGGTCTTTGAAACTTTCGAACTGTGCGGCAAGGATCAAAAAGATCAGTAATATAGCAAGTATAAATGCAAACATCAAACTGGAAGAGCTTTCGCTAAAATCCTTCGAATCTCCCGCCAATGCTGTTCGAAATGTATCATCAAGGGTTTCTTTCGCTATGCGATCCATTTCTTCCAACCCGGCGCCGATTGTTACTCCCGGAGATAGACCCGCGGATACTGTTGCAGACTTAAATCTGTTATACCTGTATAGCTGGGGAGGGGCAACACTTTCTTCTAAGCGCACAAGGTTATCCATCTGAATCATATTCCCTCCTAAGTTTTTAAGATAAATAGATTTCAGGTCGAGAGGTGTATTCCTTTGTTGGCGATTAATTTCCCCTAATATCTGATATTGTTTCCCATTCATATAAAAATAGCCCATACGTTGCCCACTTAGTGCATACTGCAACGTTTGTCCTATATCTCTGGTACTTACTCTTAGTATGGCGGCTTTATCTCTGTCTATGATAATACGGGTTTCAGGTTTCGTGAATTTGAGGTTTACATCGGCCATTTGAAACATTGGGCTCTCTTGTACTTTTCTCATAAATTGAGGGATGAATTCCTCTAACTTTTCAAGGTTGGTAGCTTGCAATACATATTGTATAGGCATACTCGATCGTCTTCCACCGAAGGTAGACTGTTGTTGCACAAATGCCCGTGCCTCTGTTTCTTTTCTTACAGCCTTTGTCAGTTCGTTGGCAATCTCCATTTGGCTTCTTTCTCTATCTTTAATATTGGGCAACATGAGGTTTATCATCCCGCCTCCCGTCCAGGCTCGCATTGTATTAATGAGACGTTCGGGTGCAACGGAATCAGCTATCACTCCAATCTTTTCTGTATAATTTCGATTAAATTCATAAGTAGAGCCTTCGGGTCCGCTGGTTCTTATTGTTATCTGTGAGCGGTCTTCCAATGGAGCCATTTCGGAAGGGATCGCACTGACTAAATAACCTATTCCTGCGAGTGTAAGGATTATGATAGGCCATATTATTATCTTATGTTTAAGGAAATGTTGCAAACCATTGTCGTAAGCTTTGGTCAACCATTGAAAGAAAGGATCTGTTTTACGGTAAAA
This sequence comes from Dysgonomonas sp. Marseille-Q5470, assembly GCF_951230145.1. Lineage (NCBI taxonomy): Bacteria > Pseudomonadati > Bacteroidota > Bacteroidia > Bacteroidales > Dysgonomonadaceae > Dysgonomonas > Dysgonomonas sp. Marseille-Q5470. The sequence goes on from NZ_CATNVE010000011.1 coordinate 96,706, forward strand.
CCATCCCGCCTGATCTTTCTTCTTCAATAACTTGGTTGCAAGCATCGGTGTAAACGTAAGAGCTACAAATGCTGAAATAAGGACAGCTCCGGCAATAACAATACTAAATTCACGGAACAAACGTCCTGTCATCCCTTCAAGAAACACAATAGGGAAAAATACTGCAACCACAGAGACTGTTGTTGAGATAACGGCGAAGAATATTTCTTTAGAACCCTCTATCCCTGCTTGCTTGGGAGTCATACCTCCCTCAATTTTCAGATAGATGTTCTCTGTGACCACAATAGCATCATCGACTACCAATCCCACAGCCAGAACTACGGCCAACATGGATAAGACATTGATAGAGAATCCTGCAACATACATCACAAAGAAAGCTCCTACGAGTGATACGGGAATAACAACGCAAGGAACCAACGTCACACGCCAGTCGCGAAGGAAAAGGAATATTATGATAACGACCAATGCAAATGCTATATACACGGTTTCTTCCACTTCTGCTATCGAAGCCCTTATAAATTTAGTATTGTCGAAAGCAACATCAATTTTGACATCCTCAGGTAAGTCTTTCTTTAGTTGTTCGAGACGAACCATCGCTTCATCAGAAATTTCAATCTGATTGGCTCCCGGTTGTGGAATAATAACAGTACTTACAGCAGGAACACCATTGCGACGCATAATGCTCTTATAGTTTTCTGTACCCAGCTCCGCTGTACCTACGTCTCTAAACCTTACAACATTATAATTGTCTTCTTTGATAATCATATTGTTGAATTCTTCAGGAGTTTGCATCAACCCTAATGTTCGTATAGAAAGCTCAAGGTTATCGCCTTCTATGCTGCCGGAAGGCAATTCCACATTTTCTTTATCTACGGCACTTTTTACATCCATCGGGGTAATGCCATACGATGCCATTTTTACCGGATCGAGCCATAGTCGCATCGAATAGCGGTTTTGTCCCCAGATCTCTACAGCGCTTACATTGGGTATGGTTTGTAAACGCTCTTTTACTGTCAACTCAGCTATTTCACTTAGTTCGAGCAAAGAACGCTTTTCGCTTTGTATACTTATTTGTATAATCGGGTTGGCATCGGCATCAGCCTTCGATACAGTAGGAGGATCGCAGTCGCGAGGCAGATAACGTTGTGCCCGCGAGACTTTATCCCGCACATCATTTGCTGCTGTTTCGAGGTCTACAGATAATTCAAATTCCACTGTTATACGGCATGACCCCTGACTACTACTACTTGTCAAAGACCTGATGCCCGGTATTCCATTTATATTTTGTTCTAGTGGTTCTGTGATCTGATTCTCTATAATTTCGGCATTAGCCCCGGGATAACTCACGTCTACAGAAATAATGGGGTTATCTATATTGGGATATTCGCGCACCCCTAAATATGTATATCCGATCAATCCTAAAAGGAATATAATCAATACAAATACAGTGGCTAATACCGGGCGCTTTATACTTAATTCAGATATAGTCATCTTTTAGAGGTTTTGGATGTTTAGAAATCTACGATCTTAAATATCCGAAGCTATTATATAAATTGTTTTACTGATTGTTTTCTATAAAATTATCGATAATAACAGGCAAACCGTCACGCAATTGCATGACACCGGTTACTAAAAGAGTATCGTCAACATTTAATCCGTTTAATACCTGAACGGATGAAGCTGTACGCATACCTTTCTTTAGTACTATCTGGTGGGCTACGCCGTTCTTATATACGTATGCAATATCACGTCCCATTTCTGCTATCGTAGATAAACTAGGGATGACTAAAGTATTCTTTATCTCCTGTAATTTTATCTCAACATTAGTAGAGAGACCCGGTTTTAATCTTCCTCCGGGATTGGCATACAAAGCTCTGGCTTTTAGAGTGAGCGTTTGTCTATCGAGGTTAGACTCTACGGCATAAACTGTAGCTTGGTATTTGTTTAAATCATTATCGAATGTAAAGGTGAGAGGTGTTCCGGGCTTTACATTATTTACTTCTGATTCATTTACCGAAAACTCTATTTTTAATGGAGTTATTTTGGTTAGCCGAGATATTATTATAGAAGGTGAAGCATATGTTCCTTCACTCACTTGTCTCAAACCTATGATACCATCAAATGGAGCACGTAGTTCCGTCTGGGCTATTCTTGTTTTTACCAGTTCAATATCAGCCTTCAATTTTTCCAACTCTGTATTGACAGACTCGTAAGCTTCCTGACTTACAGCGTCTTTTGCCAACAATGCCTTTTGACGGTAAACTCTGTCTTCGGCAAGAGGTATTTGTGTTTGTAATTTCTTCAACTCTGCTTGTAGCGGTTTATCATTCACTTTGGCTAAAAGCTGTCCTTTTTTTACATTCGAACCCTCTTTGAAGTGTATTTCTGTTATCATACCTGATGTTTCGAATGATAGATCGACTTCCTCATCAGGGATCAATATACCTTTCACTCTGATGGTATTATCCAGATTACCGTATTTTAAGATCTGGGCATTAACATTCAGTATCGTACGATTGCTTGTCCCTTTATTTCCTGGTGGAGTTGGTGACGGATCGGTATTCGTTGTTAAAAGACCTTTGATCTTTGGGTAAAAAGCCATTCCGGCAATAAATAAAAGAATAATAATCAGAAGTCCTATTTTTGTTTTTTTGTTCATAGTAAATATTCTATTTTGGGCTTATAATACAGGTTTCCAAGAATACGATTTAAAATAGAAGGAAAGGTTTAATCTATCGGATGTATTTTAATTTTTGTTTACATTGCTAAACAAAAATTAAACAACTTATTCTTCTCTCCATTTTCTTTTGGCTCATCGTTTATTGAGAATGTTTTTTAAGTTTTGTGTCGATCTATTTTACAAATATAATATTTAAAATAGAAGTGTTACATGATTATAAAATGTCCTTAAAAAGTGATGTCTGAGAATGTCCTAAAAATAGTTATTTATTCAGATTCATTGCCTCTGTAATGGCTCAATATTCAAATGAGATAGTTATATTTGTAGAGTTTAAAAAATAACCTAAACATAAAGATACCTTATGAAGAAAGATATTTTTCATCTTAAGTCGAAACAACTAAAAGAAATAGCCCAGTCGCTCCAACACAAGGTAGAGGTTGGTCTGAGTAAAGAGAATGCCGAAATACAGTGTATTCCTACTTATATTATACCTAAAACAACCAGTGTGAACGGTAAGGCTACTGTTTTAGATTTAGGAGGAACTAACTATCGGGTTGCTGTAGTTGACTTCGTTGATGGTAAACCAACAATTCATCCTGAAAATGGATGGAAGAAGGATTTGTCTGTTATGAAAACTCCGGGTTTTACAGAAGAAGATTTGTTTAAAGAACAAGCCGATCCGATAGGAGAAATCAAACGTGATCAAGAAACTCCAATAGGATATTGTTTTTCTTATCCGGCTGAATCTCTGCAAAACGGAGATGCCAAGCTTCTTAGATGGACAAAAGGTGTTGACATCAAAGAAATGGTAGGAAAACCCGTAGGACAACCATTGGTAGATTATCTGAATCAACGTAATGATGTTAAATTCAATGGTGTAAAAGTAATCAACGATACAGTCGCAAGCTTATTTGCCGGACTTACTGATTCTAGTTATGATGCTTATATCGGGCTGATTGTTGGAACAGGTACAAATATGGCTACTTTTATCAACGCTGATAAAATAAAGAAACTAAATCCTGATTACAAGCTAAGCGGACTGATTCCTGTAAACTTAGAGTCTGGTAACTTTAACCCTCCTCATCTCACAGCTATCGATGATAAGGTAGATGCTTGCTCTGATGCAAAGGGTGCTCAACGTTTCGAAAAAGCTGTATCGGGTATGTATTTGGGAGAAATCCTAAAATCGGTTTTTCCGTGCGATGAATTCGAACAAAGATTTGATGCTCAGAAGCTGACTAATATTATGAATTATCCTGATATTCATAAGAAAAGATATGTAGAGATTGCTCGTTCAATATACGAAAGATCAGCGAAATTAGTTGCTGCATCTATCGCCGGATTGGTTTTGGTTCTTGTTTCACATGACCCATCTATCAAGAAAATAAGATTGGTAGCCGAAGGTAGCTTATTCTGGAGTGAATACAGAAAAGGCAAAAATTATAAAGATATGGTAATGTCTGAGTTACAAAAACTTCTTACAGAGTTTAATCATGGAGATGTTCATGTACATGTGGCTCAAATGGACAATGCAAATCTTATAGGTTCTGCTATAGCTGCTTTGTCGTAAACTAAAGATATAATAGCAAGTAGGGGTTTGGATGTTTCCAAATCCCTTTTTTCTTATAATCAATATCGGTTAAGTCACTTTTTATAAGTATTTTTGCCCTGCAAATAACTATTTGTCGTTTTATTTTATCTGGACTATTGTATGACTATGTTAGAAAAAGCAGTTGCCGCACTCCCTATAAAAGGATATCTGAATATGGAAATACCGAAAGGTATAAATCTGGTAGAAGAGATTAATAAAATGCGAAAAGAAAAGAATGCTATTATTCTTGCGCATTATTATCAGACAGGCGATATTCAGGATATAGCCGATTTTTTGGGAGACAGTTTGCAACTGGCACGTGCCGCCGAAAAAACAAATGCAGATCTGATTGTATTCTGCGGAGTGCATTTTATGGCCGAAACGGCTAAAATTTTGAATCCGACCAAAAAGGTAGTTCTTCCTGATTTATTAGCCGGTTGTTCTTTGGCCGACTCAGCGTCAGGGGAGGGGATTCGTGAAATGAAGAAGAAATATCCGAATGCCATCGTTGTGAGTTATATCAATTGTGACTCTACCGTTAAGGCTGAGAGCGATATAATTGTTACGTCATCCAATGCCGAGCACATCATAAACTCTTTGCCGGAAGATCAAGAAATTATATTTGCCCCAGATAAAAATCTGGGTAGATATATCAATCAAGTGACTGGACGAAATATGATACTTTGGGACGGCGCTTGTATTGTGCATGAAGCATTCTCTCTGGAACGGATTGCGCAGCAGATGTTAGAACATCCGAAGGCTAAACTTATAGCTCACCCCGAAGCTCAAAAACCGGTTTTGCAGGTAGCTCACTATATTGGCTCTACAGCCAACTTGCTCAACTATGTGGTGAATGATAGCAGTCAAGAATTTATTGTGGCTACAGAAGAAGGTATCTTACACGAAATGAGAAAACGCGCACCACACAAAACTCTAATTCCTGCACTGACGATTGATGATAAATGTAATTGTAGCGAATGTCATTTTATGAAATTAAATACAATGGAGAAATTGTATTTGTGTATGAAGTATGAGCAGCCGGAGATATTGATGGATGAAGAAATCCGACTAAAAGCATTGAAGCCTATAAATAGAATGTTGGAATTGTCTAAGGCTATTAAATAAACAAATAACAAAAAGTGATGATTTATGAATTGTGAGCACATAATGTTGTGTGTTTGTAATCCGTAATTTATAATTCATAACAAAGAATGATATATACTGATGTTTTGGTGATAGGTTCAGGAATATCCGGCCTGTCGTATGCTTTAAAAATAGCACAACAGAGACCCGATACTAGGATAACAATTATCACAAAATCAGACGATGAAGAGTCGAGTACCAAGTATGCACAAGGAGGGGTTGCTGTTGTAACCAATTTCGAAAAAGATAGCTTTGATAAGCATATTGAGGATACATTACGAGCGGGAGACGGCTTGTGTAAACGTGAAGTTGTAGAGATCGTAGTGAAAGAAGGCCCTGAGCGTATCCGCGAAATGGTGGAGTGGGGTGCTAATTTCGATAAAGACGAGTTTCAAAGTTATGATCTGGGACGTGAAGGCGGACATACCGAAAACAGGGTAGTGCACCATAAGGATATAACCGGAGCAGAAATAGAAAGAGCATTGTTGCAAGCTGTAGAGCGACTCGAGAATGTTACTTTGCTCAACCATCATTATGTTATCGATTTGCTTACCGAGCATCAAGTACCTCAATCCGAATTTGATAAGTATAACCTCCACTGCTATGGAGCATACGTATTGGATATGAAAGCCAGCAGGATCATTAAAATGACAGCAAAAATTACACTAATGGCTACCGGAGGATGTGGGCATGTATACAAAAACACTACAAACCCGACTATAGCTACAGGTGACGGTATTGGCTTGGCTCATCGTGCAAAAGCCAGAATCAGCAATATGCAATTTATACAGTTTCACCCGACTGCATTCTATAGTAATACGACCGGTCAACTACCTTTAATATCGGAGGCTGTAAGAGGCTTTGGAGCTAAATTGCGTACTGCTTCAGGAGAGCCATTTATGCATAAATACGATGATCGGGAAGAGCTGGCATCACGGGATATTGTAGCACGAGCCATTGATAATGAAATGAAGCTGCGTGGAGACGATTATGTTTGTCTGGATTGCCGACACTTAGACCAACGAAAGTTTCTCGAACATTTTCCAAATATCTATAAGCAATCTAAAGATGAAGGGCTGGACATGTTCATGGATTTGATTCCTGTAGTACCGGCGAGCCATTATCTATGCGGAGGAATCGATGTCGATTCATTTGGACAAAGTACTATAAAGAATATGTTTGCTGTCGGTGAATGTTCGAATACCGGACTTCACGGTGCAAATCGTTTGGCTTCCAATTCTTTACTTGAAGCTCTCGTTTTTGCACATCGTGCAGCTATCAAAACAATAGAACGCTTGCATGAAGATAATTTTAATTATGATCATCTTCTAAAAATTCCGGAATGGAATCAGGAGGGGATGCGAGTGAACGAAGAAATGGTTTTGCTAAATTATCTTCGAAAAGAATTGCAGACATTGATGAGTGATCTTGTTGGCATTGTGCGCAGCAATGCCCGTCTCAAAATGGCAAAGCAGAAAGAAGAAGAAATATACAAGTCTGTAAAAGAAATATATAAATTTTCGATATTATCGCCGCAACTTTCAGAATTAAGAAATCTGGCTAGTGTGGCTTATCTGATTATAACCCAAAGTATAGAACAAACCGAGAATAGAGGTACATTTTATAATAAAGATTTAGATATTCATGAATAGACCTTCATACGTAACTGATAGTAGATTATATCATTTTATTGATGAGGCCATCAAAGAAGATATTGGCGACGGAGATCACTCTACATTGGCCAGTGTGCCTGCTGATCTTCAACAAAGAGCACATTTGATCATAAAACATGACTGTATCTTAGCCGGAGTTGATCTGGCTCGCGAGATATTTCATTATTATGATAAAAATCTGAAAATAGAAATCCTCAAAAATGATGGGGATCAAGTAAAAGAAGGCGAGATCGCATTTATCGTATCAGGTGCGGCTCGGTCGATTCTCACAATGGAACGCTTAGTCCTAAATTGTATGCAGCGTATGAGCGGAATAGCTACATATACGCATCGGATGGTAGAGTTGCTGGCAGATACAAATACACGTATTCTGGATACCCGAAAAACGGCTCCAATGTTCCGTATGTGTGAGAAGTGGGCTGTGTATATCGGCGGTGGTCAAAATCATCGTTTCGGCCTTTTTGATATGATTATGCTAAAAGACAATCATAACGATTATGCCGGAGGAATAACCAATGCTGTAGAGGCCACAGTGAAATACTTGAAAGAGAACAATAAAAATCTCCGAATAGAGGTAGAAACACGCAACCTGAAAGAAGTAGAAGAGGCCTTGGCTACAGGTGCTGTGGACGTTATTATGCTCGATAATATGTCTTTATATGAAATGAGTGCTGCTGTAAAACTGATAAATGGCAAAGTAAAGGTTGAAGCCTCGGGGGGTATTACAGAAGATATGGTGCATGATATAGCTAAGACCGGAGTTGATTATATTTCTTCGGGAGCAATTATATATTCTGCTCCAAATATTGATTTAAGCCTTAAAGCATTTTAATTTTTATCTGAATTGCCATGAAAGCAGAAGATATTCTATCCTTACGTCTATCAAACCATCAGCTGGATGGTTCATTCGTGGGCGAAGCATACGAGTTGGTTTCGTGGATGGGAGCTATTCAGGCACAAGACTATAATATGGCGAAATGGGGCATCGGCATGCGTATACCCGAGATTACCGATCAGAAGATTGAAGCGGCTTTGGACAAAGGTGATATTTTGCGCCTCCATATCTTACGTCCTACGTGGCATTTCGTATCGAAGGACGATATATACTGGATGCTATATTTGAGTGTTCCCAGAGTGAAAACTGCAATGCGATCTTATGATAAGGATCTGGGACTTACCGAAGCATTTATAGCCCGTACAAATTCAATTATAGAAAATGCACTTCAGGGAAATTCATTAACACGCCAAGAGCTGAAAGATGTAATAAATAGAGCAGGTATAGATGCTGATAATAGAACCGTTAATCATATAATGATGCATGCCGAGTTGGATGGCGTTGTATGCAATGGAGAGATGAAAGGCAAAAAACAGACGTATGCTTTATTGCAAGAAAAAGTTCCCAAAATGACCAATCAGTTCGATAGAGATGAATGTCTGTATAAATTAGCGTTCAAATATTTCAGGAGTCATGGCCCTGCTACTTTACACGATTTTATTTGGTGGTCGGGATTGACTACAGCAGAAGCCAGACAAGGAATAGCTCTGATAGGTAATGATTTTATTCATGAAATAATAAATGATCAGACATATATTTTTCACAGAGACTCTAAACTCGTCAGCAGTGATAATTTGATCAATCTTTTACCTGCTTTTGATGAATTTACAGTTAGCTATAAGGATAGAAAAGAAAGTCTGCATATAGACCATCACCATAAAATAATAACAAGTCCGGGAATATTCAGACCTGCTATCAGCCTTGACGGCAAAGTTATCGGTACTTGGAAAAAATCATCAAAAAAGAATGAAACTCTTGATACCGAATTCTTTTACGCATCAAGTAAGAAAACGCACAATTTGGTTACTAAAGCTATCGAAGGATATAAAAAATACCTACTTTAAGTATATATCATATACACTACAAATACAACATAAAATGTAAAAGTAAGGAAGATAAAGAAGCTATTTATTCCTATCAGAACAAAAGATTTTAAATTCGATACGAATCTGTTTTCTTCAAAAAACACCCTGTTTCCTCTGAAAAAATAGAATGTTACGTATAGCGTAGCAAAAGAATATAAAAGAAAATAGAATGTGGTATTTAAGTTTAACCAATCGAACAGACAGCTTAGAGTCGTTGCTATAGTTATCGTTAGCAAGGTCGTAGAAAAGAAATGTAATGTAAAGACAGCACTGTCGAAATAATATTTTTTCTTTTTATTATGGAACAACCATAGCCAAAAGGCAAAGAGAGGCATATATATAAAGAGAACTTTGGGGATGTTGTGAATGAAAAACTCGATAGCTTTTTCTCCTTTTTCTTTATCTTTTACATTTTTTAATATACCTGCTATAAATTGTTTTGTCTCATTCTCTGTCTTTTCATCTACACCCGAATTATTAATTTTATCTTCTATCTTGCTGACTTTCTCCGGTATTTTAGCCTCATTAATGAGATTTTTTTTATTTACGTCCAGCTTTGCTATAATCGTATCTAAAGAGTCACTATTTACATTTTCGCTGATCTCTTTTTGTATTTTTTCTTTGTTAGGTGCTGATACTTCAGGAAGGAGAGGGGGGATAAAAAAGGCAATGAAACTGATGAATATATAAAGAGTAAAAGGGTTCACATACGATTTTCGTTTTCCATTCATATACTCCAATGAGAGTTTACCGGGAGAAAGAAACAGATATTTTGCTGTTCTCCAAAATGAACTGTCGTAATGCAAAAAATCGAAAACAAAATGAGTAAATACATGATGGAAAGATTGCCTGCTTTCGCTGTTTTCTTGTCCACATTTAGGACAGTAGTGCTGTTCAACAAAAGCTCCACAATTTTGACAAGTCTTGTTGATCCTGATTTTATGTTTACTCATAGTTCAAAAAAAGCTATTATAGTTATTTGCTGAATCGATAGGTGATACCTAGTGTACCGTATATATTGTAGAACGTGAATTTAATAGGATTTGATCCCGAATAAAAATAAGGAAGAAGCCCCCAGGTAAAACTGCCATAAAACCCGATACGATTATTTAAGCGATATTCTCCTCCTGCTAATAGTCCAAAATCATAGTCACGAGAGTCGTCCCCAAAGTCGAATGTTGCACCCTCTCCGCTTATTTCTTGTTTCTGACCTACCGGAGAGTCTATTCTGATGTATCCATCATTTACATATCCGTCAAATGTGGATGAAAGGGTTTTTGCTGCATATACGCCCAGTTTCACTTGCCATTTGTCATTGAATCGGTATGTGCCATATATTGGTATGGTAAGATAAGTCATATCTACATTTGTTACATTCTTTCCTACAAAGTAACCTGTAAGCTTTTCGCTCCCTTCGGTCAGAGTAACACTTGTGTACATGTACTTCACGTGATCGGAAACTCGCATCCCTTTCCAATCGAGACTTAGTCCTGTACCTACACCCCATCGTTCGTTGAGTTTATAGACTAGATTGAATCCTAATTGAGGGTTGAATTTTGGGTTGTAACTATTAATCTCTCTTACTTCAGCCGGAATAGGCACAGGAGCAGTTGCTCCCATATTAAACCCTAGGATAAAGCTCAGATCAAATATTTTGTTATCAGAATTCTGCGCTGAAATATTATTACTTATCATTAATACTGTTGCAAGTACTAGGATGATGTTATATTTTAATCTCATCAGATATATTCTTATTTTATAGGATCACATACTAGTTCAAGATCATCAGCAATAAGAGTACTGCCTACAGCTCCCTGATATTCGTTTCCATCTTTGCTTGATGCTAAAACAATGGTAAGACGATAATCATTCTTCGTAAAATCGAGTTCTTCTTTATATCTGAATGGTATAGAAAAATGTATAAACCCATTGTTAGCTGGCGTTTCCACTATACTTTCGTCAGTATGAGACCATTTGGCTGTTCCTACAACTCTAGGCGATGTAAGAATTGATTCCCCATCAAGAAATTCTTCGTTTGCAGGAGCACCTTTACTCACTTTAAATATTATAGCATACATCGACAGCGAATCTGTTCTGTTTGATATAACTTTTCCATCTTTGCCTGTAAAAATATCGCCCGGTGTATATTTGTAGTAGCCATTGAACATGATTGGTTTACCATTTTCTTTCGGATGAGCCTGTCCCAATATTAGTGATTTTAGAGGGTTAGACATATTCGCGGAAAAAGCTCCTCTAAAAAGTGATCCCGAAAAAATAGGGTAGTCTATTCCAAAAACCTTTGTGCCTTTTATTGTGCGTAGTATCGCAGCATATTTTCCCTTAACACAGTCGGTCGTTTTATCGGTAGGATAATGATCCAACTTTAATGATCCGGTGCCTACCAAAATAGATAGTCCCGAGTTTGCATTACTCCATAATAGATCACTTAAAATCGGATACGGTGCTTTTTCTGTACCCGCTGTTGTCCATTCTTCGAACGTATTTTTGAGACTAATCTTGGAGGTTACTGTTACAGTATATGTTTTTGTATACTTCCCATCTTCGGAAGTTACTGTATACATAACATTTTTTCCATTCGAAAAATCTTGAGAAGTTCCCGATTTTGGTTCGATCGTAGCACCCGCAGTAACTTCAATTATTGGTGTAAGGTGTGAGTAATCAGCATTGTCAGAAACGAAAAGCTGAACAGTATGCTCTGTTATAGCGCGAGTGATAAATACTCCATCTTCAACTTTCATATCTATAATGTCCGCCTCCATATTTAGCGGCTCATCTTTTATGCATGAAGTAATACTTAGCATACACAAGATAAATAGTGATAGATTCTTAATATTCATAAATTATTCTAAAAGAAACGATGATAAAGTTACACAATGATTTTGTGGCAGAAGTTTTTAGTTTTGTAAATTAATGCTTTTTAACGCTAAAATCTTCTGAGATAATTTATCATATTTCCTTCTGAGAATATGATATAGTTCCCGAATAGAGTCACTTCCTAGTAGTATATTTCAGTAGGAGTACTACTTAGTTCAACGTATAGGTTTTCATTTTTGACTGAAAAACGTACTTTGTTTTCCTTCGAGAGCCAACCTAATGCAAGAAGTATCAACGAATTTTTGTAATGTGTTAATTCTTCAATTTCCTGAACCGACATTTTGCCTCTTTCTGACAGATACTGCCAGATAGCTGTGGCGTTTATACGAATATCTTTTTTTAGCATGGCGAATAGTTTTAGTTTGGTTAAATAAAGCATATCTTATATGTAAATATACTAATTTTAATTGATTAACGTGACAACTAAGCCTCCTAATATTGTACCAAAACCACAATTTACCCAAGATTCAGCTGAAAGGGGATATGTTCCCCAATAACATGCAAAATAGTACCAATAGATATATGAGGCTATGAAACCGATCAACATACCTATCAGTACAATTTTGTTATGCAATATAAATTGTAATATATCTTTCATTATTGATTAAGCTAAAGAATATAGACCCGCATGACTTGTTTCAGGCAGTATAACGGATTCTTCTTGTACACTTGGAAATACCGCTTCCCTAATAGCTCTGGCAAACATATTGTTTATTTTATGTCCCGGACAATTAGCTATAACTTTTCCCTTTATAAAACGACCGACTAAGGCTAAATCACCTACAATGTCTAACAATTTATGTCTAGCCGGTTCATTTGGATAAAGCAAAGGCTTGTTCATGATATATCCTAGCTTTGTAGAATCTTTTCTTTTTGCTCCCAGCATGTCAGCTAATAGATCGAACTTTTCTTGCTCTATTGGCTTATCGTATATAACAATAGCATTATCCAAATCTCCACCTTTCACTAAGTTATTATTGAGTAGAGATTCAATTTCTTTTACAAACACAAATGTTCGTGCAGAAGCAAAATCTTTTGGAAACTCAGATAGGTCATGCATTGTTGCATCTTGCCTTTTTAGGAATGTAGAGTTGAAGGATATATGTGATTCTATACTAAAAGACTCATCCGGAATTAGTATCATTGACGATCCGGTGGCTTTATCTACAACCTTAATTTTTTTGCGTTTTATTGAAATATATTCTCTTGCTGTATTCTGTATTTCTGTACCGACTTCTTTTATTTTGCTTACATACAAAATAGAGCTTCCATCTAATATCGGGAATTCAGGTCCATCTACATCTATCAGGCAATTGTCTATTTCGCATGCGTATAATGCAGCCATAGCATGTTCTACGGTGCTCACATTAACACCATTGGCTGATACTACAGTTCCTCTTTGTGTTGCCGTAACGTTCTCTGCCAAAGCATTTATTATCGGTTTTCCCGGTATATCTACACGTCTGATCTTATATCCAAAATTTTCAGGTGCGGGGTTGAATGTGATATGTATATTTAGTCCTGTATGCAATCCTTTCCCTTGTAAGGAAAAACTGTTTTTTAAAGTACGTTGATAAACCATAATAATATTTCTTTAATTTTATATTTAGGGAATCTTGATCAGGCATGAGCCTGCAGAATATCCCCCGCCGAAGACCGAAATGCATATCAGATCTCCCCGTGCGATTTTTTTTATATTTTGTGCCAATACCAATAGGGCACCTGTTGAGCCGGTGTTGCCTAACTCTTGAATATTCGTTAATACCTTTTCTTCGGGTATTGCTAGTTGTTTCGCAACATTCTTTAATATTCTCATATTAGCCTGATGTCCTATAAAAAAGGTTAGATCATCTAACGAATATCCGTTGATTTCGACTATATCCTTCGTGTTTTGCGCCATATATGTGCAAGCCTGCATAAAAACATCCTTGCCATGTGGCATTTTCAAACCATCTCCTTTCGGATCAAGATACACTGCTCTCGAAGCTAATCCTATATGACCTAATCCTTGTGTTGTGATATCTATAATCTGAGGATCTTTTTCTGAATAGGACTCGGTTGAAAAAAAGTAAGCCGTAGCTCCGTCTCCCCACAAATGTCCTGATACGCAATCTGTATCATCCGAATATGTTGAGTTCCGATCGGCACAGATAAGCAATGCTTTTTCGGCTATCTGCGATGCGAAGAAAGAATATATGATTTCTATCGCATTGAGTCCCGATGAACATGCTGATGATACAAAGAATACTTTTGCATTTGATATATTGTATTTGCGCTGTACATAATGCCCTGTTGTAACAATTGTATCGCTAGGTGTATATGATGCAAAAATTATCAGATCTATATCTTCTATTTTGTAGGGAAGATCGGGTAATGCCGACTCTATGGCTTTGCTAGACATATAGTCTATCGTTTCTTCCTGCGAAGCTCTTGAACGAGTTAAGATTCCTGTACGTTGACTTATCCAATCGCTTGTTAATCCGTTTATTTCGGTGAAATAATCGTTTGGAATCCTTGTTTTCGGGACGTAATATCCTATTGAGTTAATAAACATATTAGTGTGTTGTTTTATACTACCTACAACTATTTAGCAATCCTACTATAGATAATTTCCAGATTGGAGGTTGGAACTAAACCCATAATGCGACTTATTTCTTCTCCATTTTTAAGTATCAAAGTACAAGGAACCCCGGATATATTATATTTTTTATATAATTCGGAGTTCTTGTTTACTTCCGATCTGTAAAACTTACTGTTTTTGTTTGTTAGCTGATTTATATTATGCATCATTTTACCACAAATATTCGAGTCTTCTTTGTAAAAAATAATAGACACAATCTCAGTCGAATTTTCTATTTCAGACAAATCATATATTTCTTCTATTTGCGCAATCTCATTTTCAATAGAGTATGAGTTCCCGTTTATAGATATTAGTCCGATAATGTTTACCAGAATAAAAAAAAGGATGAATAGTAGAACAAAATGCCATGTTTTGAAACGAAATTTTTTTAATTCAAACATTCTTAAAAGAAATTATAGAAATTAGGTTTTATACAAATACCTACTCTTATATTCATCGTGTATTGATTGTAGCCGAGGAGACTCTCTCCGTACCCTTGGTAGAAACGAGCAAATAAATACTGGTTTGACCTGTCTGACATTTTAAATGCAGCGGTGAGAGTTGTATTTACATTACCCCATCCTTTCCGCGGATTGATATCTGCTGAAAGCCACCAGCGATGTTTATCACTTGTGTAGTTGACCGATACAAAGCCGAGTCCTCTATAATCTAGCAAATCTTTATTATTCCCCCCGTCTACATATGGAATCCAAACTTCCCCAGAAATATTGAATCGGGCGTTGAAATAATATTTCATAGATAAACTTAAATAGTTCCAACTTCTGGATTCTTCTTCATCACGCCCGTTGGATTCATGTTTCAACTGTACGAAGGCGGCACCAACTACTCTGTCTTTATACAATATATACTTTCCAAGCCCTACACCCGGATTGTAGTTTGTATCCCTGAATGGACTTGATTGAGCATATATGTTCCAAAATGATTTTTGTGTATAAGTTAAATACAAAAATGATTTGAAAGGTAGGATACTCCTGGTCAGTCGTTGTCTTATACTTAGCTGGAAAGTTACATCAGCAGAGTTTTCTGAAATTTTCTCATCCAGTGGTACCCCCGTAACAAAATAGGTGTCTCTATATACGGCGAATGCAGGCATCCGGTCTGCCATTTTTATAGCATCCCTCTCAGATATTTCTAAATGCCTTGGACGAAAAATGTGAGGGTCTTTCATTGCACTGTCGTACTGCTGACGTATGCTATCGTTGCCTAAATACATTAAATCTGTATCATTTTGAGCAAGTAGTGTAACTGATGAAATAATAAATATTATAAATATATAGCTTCTTAACATGAGGTAATTAGTATTATAAATTGTCTAATGATGATGAGTATATAAATGAATTCTCTTTTCTGAGCGTTGTCTTGATATTTTTTTCTATGTTGCTGTTTTTATAATGAACATTCATTCACATTTCATTGTTCATCAACGCTATACTTTTATTAGGCTATATAAATAACGCATTACTTCCATCCTCCGATTCATATCCTGCATTACATTAATAGCGAATGATGAATCGTTACAATCTCTGTCAGAGGTTTCTTTCACACTTGTATTATTAAACAAGATAGCTAAGATATCGATGTCTATATCATCCTTAATTTCACCTGCTTTTATACTGTTTCGCATAGCATCTTTCCATGACTCCAAAGATCGATTGTTTATTATTTTGAAGCGTTCCAAGAAATTGGGATAATGCTTACCGGCCTGTATTACAAGAGCTGTATAATTTAAGAAAATAGTATGAGTAACTCCTGCTCTGGTAAAAGCATTGACAAATATTTTTTGTCGCCTATGCATTACTTCTATAAATTTTTCTAAAGAGTATGTATGCTTATCCATATTGTGCTGCAACTTATCGAATATCTTAAAGAAATATTCGTCAATAACAGCGTTAAAAAGCTCTTCTTTATTTTTAAAATAGCGATACAACGCACCCCTAGACATCTGTAATTCTTCTTGTAAGACAGATATTGAAGCACTATCATAGCCTTTATTCATGAAAACATCAAAGGCTCTCCTTAATATATATTCTCTACTATATTTCATTATTTTAGTTAAAAATAAAAGACGTGAACGATCGTTCACGTTGCAAAGATCATGATAAAATTTAAAAATGCAATATCTTTTTTGTTAAAAAATATTTTGCAAATGCTTAGGTTTGGATATGCAATCAATAAGATTAGCGATAATCTTATTGATTGCTAGAGTATAATGGAGGGTGATTATTTGTCACGATAAAAATCGTGGATGGAGAGGGGATTTAAAAAAAATGTTTGTTAAGAAAATCCATGAATTTACTTTTATATGATTCGGAGACAGGAATATATTCTTTCCCGAAAACGATACAATTTCGTTCTATTGTTTTTATTTTTTTCAGATTGACAATAAAAGAACGATGTACTCTCATAAATAAATTACTTGGCAGTTTTTCTTCAAGCGATTGCATACTCATTAAAGAGCTAATTGGTTCTTTTTGATTTTCGAGATGGAACTTCACATAATCTTTCTGGTTCTCTATATACAGAATATTATCAAAATCTATTTTTTCCATTCTGTAACCCGATTTTATAAATATACTTGTTGTTGAATGGGATATATTTGCCATTTTGAACCATTCTAGTGCTTTGTTTGTTGCCTGTAAGAAATCTGTGTAGTTGATTGGTTTGAGTAAGTAGTCCAAAGCGTTTACACGGAAGCCTTCAACTGCATATTGATCATATGCTGTAGTGAAAATTATACGCGTGGATGCATGTATTGTTTTTGAAAACTCAAGCCCATTGATCTGAGGCATATTGATATCAAGAAATAGTAGATCTATCTGTCTCTCATTTATTGTGCTAATAGCAGATAGTGCACTATTAAATGTTCCAACTAGTTCCAGATAAGATGTTTTTAAGACGTATGATTTTAGTAAATCGATAGCCAAAGGTTCATCGTCTATTATTATACATTTGAGAGTCATGCTGTTATTTCTGTTTTTTTGAAATCTATCCTCAATAATGTAAAGAAGCGATCAGAGCGTTTTTCTGCGATGAATTCATATCTGTCGGGATATAACAACTCCAACCTCTTTGTTAGATTTACAAGTCCGATTCCTGAATTATGAGTTTCCATATTTTCAGCTTTTTCAATCAAGCTGTTTTCTACAGTGCATAAAACACCTTTTCCCGGATCAACCAAGATACTTATATTAATGAAGCTATTATCTCCATTGTTTATTCCGTGTTTAAAAGCATTCTCAATAAGTGTAATAAACATCAGGGATGCAATCAGATCTTTGCTTCCTGCGCTATTTATTTCAACATTGAGCTTTACCGTAGAACTAAGACGAAGTCGCATCAAATCGATATAGTTTTTTGTGAATTCCAGTTCTTTATCCAATGGTACAAATTTCTGATCATTATCATACATAACATATCTCAGCAAGTTGCTCAAGCGATGTACTGCATTCTGAGCTCTGTTTTGATCTATGGCAATAAGCGAGTATATGTTATTTAATGTGTTGAATAGAAAATGAGGATTCAGCTGACTTCTAAGATTTCGCAAATCCGCTTCTAATTGTACGCTTTTTACTTTCTCGAAGGTGATAGAATCTTTATACCAACGGGCTGTCATTTTTATGGCAACACTAAGACCAATAAGAAAGAAAATAGACATATAGTCTATAATAAATTTCATCAAAGGAGGACCTCCGGGACCACCTCTTCGATGTTCTTCCATTCGTGGAAATTCTCTTGGATGTTCCTGCATATTGACAGGTATGGAAAAAGCGAGCAGGTCTGATATTACTGTTTGTAATGCAACAATAATGATAACAAACACAATATTTATACTTATATAGGTAATAATCTTACGGTTGAATAAAAATTTCTCTATTAAGTATAAATAATTGAGGTAGAACAGTATCGCTAGTAGCGCAACACGTATGCAATAATTGTAGAAAGGCTTGATATCAAATACCCCTTCTCTTGACATCAGATAGGTCGGAACAATTAAAACAATTGTCCAGATAAGTACATGTGGAAATATTCTTATAAAGTTTTTCATCGTTATTCGTATCTGAGTGCGTCTATAGGGTCGAGGGTCGATGCTTTTTTTGCCGGATACCACCCAAAAAATATTCCGGTAGCGGTACATACTATAAAAGACAAAGCTATAGTATAAACTTGAATATCGATAGGCCATGCTAAAATATTTTTCACAATATATGCACTGCCAATACCAATGATCACGCCTATAACGCCTCCTGTAACGCTCAATAGTATAGATTCTATAAGGAATTGCATCAATATATCAAATCCCTTGGCTCCGATAGACATTCGCAAACCTATTTCCCTTGTGCGCTCTGTTACCGATACATACATGATGTTCATAATACCGATGCCACCAACAAAAAGAGATATTCCGGCAATACATGCCAGCAAGATAGTCATCATGTCTGTTGTAGAACTCATCATAGTTATTAGTTCCTTTTGCGATCGTACATTGAAGTCATCTTCCTGATTTCCTGTTATTTTATGTTGTTGCCGCATTATATTTTCTATACTCGAAATGGCTTGATCTGTAGCATCTTCGCTAACCGCCGAAACCGATATGGATTGTATATAAGTTATTGCCAATATACGCTTTTGTACAGTAGTATAAGGTGATATCATCAGGTCATCCTGATCCATTCCCATTGTATTATCCCCTTTTGATGTTAATACGCCGATGACTTTGAATGGAATTTTATTGAAACGTATTGTTTGCCCTACAGGATCTTCTCCATTCGTGAATAGGTTATCAACTACAGTTTGTCCGATCACGCATACTTTTGCAGACGTCTTCACATCGGCATCGGTAAACATCTCTCCTTGTGCTATTGTATATTTGCGGATATCAAGAAAAGAAGGATTTACTCCATAGATAGATGTTGGAGCATTATTTGCTCCAAAAATCACTTGCCCCGAAGATTGAACTTCCGGCGATGCTGCAGAAATGAATTCTGCCTGATCTACTATTGCCTGATAATCTTCCATCTTTAATGTTTGCATACTGGAAGAGCTTTGACGCACACCACCAAATTGTCCGGTTCCGGGACGTATATTTATCATATTAGAGCCCATTGTGGAAATCTGATCCTGTATACTTTTTTTAGATCCTTGACCTATTGCAAGCATCGTAATAACGGCAGCTACACCGATAATTATACCAAGCATAGTAAGGAATCCCCTAAACTTATTACCGCTAAGGGCTCGTAATGCTATTTTAAAGAGATTGATGAAATTCATTTTAATATATCAGTTTTCTACTGGTAATTTAGCGAGAAATTCTTTTGCCGATTGAATATTTATGTTCCTTGTATCTTCCTTAATACGTCCGTCTCGTATAACAATATTACGACTGCTAAATGCCGATATTTCGGGGTTGTGTGTAACGAATATAATAGTACGTCCTTCGGAGTGTAACCGCTGCATCAGTGATAATATTTCGAACGAAGTACGAGTGTCCAAATTCCCTGTTGCTTCGTCTGCTAATATGATAACAGGCTCGTTCACTAATGCTCTGGCAATGGCTACCCGTTGCATTTGCCCTCCCGACATTTGATTCGATTTATGATTCAGTCGGTCTCCCAGTCCTACATCTTGCAAAGCCTTTATGGCTCTCTGGTGACGATCTTTTGCCGATATATCCGGATTGTACATTAATGGTAACTCTACGTTTTCAACAGCTGTTGTTTTTGCCAGTAAATTGTAAGACTGAAATATAAATCCAATCTTACGATTGCGGAGAGTTGCTCTTTCATTTTTACCCATTTTGCGTACAGAAATCCCATCCAAATAATATTCACCATCGGACGGTGTATCTAAACAGCCCAGTATATTCAATAAAGTAGATTTACCCGAGCCGCTTGTACCCATGATTGTGACAAATTCGCCTTCGGATATACTAAAGTCTATTCCCCTCAAAGCATGAACCGTTTCATCACCAACAATATAGTTTCGCTTCAGGTTTTCAACTCTTATAATTTCTTTAGTCATTACGTTATTTTTTCTTATTGTCTTCGGGGCGTTTTGGCATAAAAGGGCTAGATTCTCCATTTCCATTCGTTTGCCCTTCGGGTTTATCACCATTTGTCTTTTGTGATACTCCGGTTACAACTTCCTCTCCTACATGTAGACCTTCTATTATAGCTGTATGTATGCCGTCGGTTTTACCAATAACAATATGTTTAGGTAATAGCTTATCACCTTCCTTTACCCATACTATTTTCTGAGTTTTATCATTATTAGGATCAACAGGACCTCTTTGTTCTGATACCTTTAACCCTTCTATATCTTTCATTACTTCGGGTGCAGGGTTGAAACGTAAAGCTTTTGAAGGAATCAATAGTAAGTCTTTTTCTTCCATTGTATAGATGTTTACGTTTGCTGTCAGCCCTGGTTTTAATTTGAGGTCAGGGTTGGGTGCATCTATTACAACTTGATATGTAACTACGTTGGATGTAGTTGTTGCTTCCAGTCTTACCTGCACTACTTTCCCTTGAAATTCGTCTTCGGGAAAAGCATCCACAGTAAAAGATACTCGTTGTCCCTCTTTTACTCCGCCTATATCTGCTTCATCTACATTGGCTATTACGCGCATCTTGGTCAGGTCGTTTGCGATGGTGAAAAGAGTCGGAGTGCTGAATGATGCAGCTACCGTTTGTCCTTGTTCTACAGCACGGGAAACAACTACTCCGTCTATTGTCGAAGTAATAGTTGCATAGCCAAGATTGGTTTGAGCCTTTAATACGGCTGCTTTGGAAGATGTTACAGCCAGTTGAGCGGTTTTGTATGTCGATTCGGCATTTTCCCAATCAACCTTGCTGATCGCTTGTTTTTCCCAAAGGCTTTTTTGCCTCTCATAATTTTTCTTTTGAAGATCCAGATCTACTTGTCTCGATTGAAGTGCTGCATTAGCATTTTCCAGTTCAGATGCGAGTAGGCGTTTATCCAGTTCGGCAAGTACTTGTCCGGCCTTGACCTCCGAATTGTAATCCACATATATTTTAGATATTACACCCGAAACCTGTGTACCTACTTCTACTAGGGTAATGGGTTCTATTGTTCCTGTCGCTGTGATGGCTATAGAAAGGTTCCCTTTGTCTACCTTAGCTGTTGTTAATGTAGTTATTGTCTTTTTCCCTTGTGGGAATATAAGAAAAGCTATACAGCATAAAGTGAGTACTATAGCTCCTATTATCAGATATTTCTTGGATTTTCTTTTCATCATTATCTTATTAAAGCGTTAATTCTTGTCCTTGATAGAAATTTAGTAATTTCAAACTTAGCAATGCTGTATATTTGGCTTGCAGTAAAGACTGTAAAGCATTGGCATAATTGTTTTTCTCGGTAGTGAGTTCTACTGTATTGCGCATTCCTAATGAATATTGCTCTAGTACGAGCTGATAACTCAATTCCGAAGATTTTACTTGATCCTTAGCTGCTCTATACTTGCTTTGCCCCGATACTGCATCTTGGTATAAGGTTTCTATCGTCTTTAATAATGTTTTTTCTGTATCTATCAAGTCTAGTTGAGCTGTCTGTATGTCGAGCTCTGCCTTTTTTACGTTTGACTTGTTTTGTTTATTATCGAAAATAGGCACACTAAGCGTAAGCCCTATAGACTGATTGAAATTTCGTCCTATTTGTGTTGCAAAGGAGGGTGAATTATTAAATATATTACCGGTGCCCATACTTCCTGTAACAGAAACAGTAGGTAGATAGCCTGCCTTTGCAGATGATTTACTGAGATTAGCCAGCTGTATATTTAATTTGCTATTTGCTACTTCGGGCATTATATTTAGAGCTCTTCTGTAAACTTCGTATTTTGAAGGAATAAATAATAGTATATCTTCGTCATTTATCTCAGGAAATACAATGTCTATCTCTTCATCATAATCTAATTCGAGCAATTGTTTCAGTTGTAACTTATAACTTTCGTAAGAACTTTGTGCTTGTACAAGATTGTATTTGTCGGAACTATATTGAGCTTCCACCTGAGCATATTCACTGTGTGTAATACTTCCTGCATCAAGAAACTCTTTGCTCTGTTTCAATTGCTCTTCATCCGATGCTACAATATTCTCGTTGTTTTTTATCGACTCTCTACTATATAAAATTTGTAAATAAGCCTGTGTAATAGATATCTCAGTCTGATTACGGATATTTTCTGTATTTAGGTTTTGAGCTTCTTTTTTTAGTTGAGCTTGTTTAATATTATTCTTATTTTTTCCACCATTGTATACTGTCCAGTTTGCATTTAATGTATATTGCCCATTGAACAATCCTTCATAATGATAATTCCCGGCACCATCCGGTGACTGAGAGTTTGTGTATCGCTGCGAAACACTTCCGCTTAAACTCGGAAACAATGCAGCCTTCGATTGCGAAATATCTACATTGTAACTTTCTGTAGTGATAATGGACTTCTTTACTTGGATGTTTTCTTGTCTGGCATAGTCTATGCACTCTCTTAATGTCCATTTTTTTTGAGAGAAAGCAGCAACCGGAATGAAGAGTCCGGTTACTGCCATTACTAAACCTAACAAATTTTTAGTAAAATAAATGCTCATCTTTAAATTGTATCTTAATGTTTTCAAAACATTCCATCTGGTGATTCATCGGGAGCTGTACCTTCGTTTGGCATTGCTGAAGGGCGTTGATCTCCTTTCTCTTCGAGTCTCCTTCTGGGTGGTTCGCGGAACTCCACGCTTTGTTTCTTTTCAGCAAATATGTGGTATTGTTCCGATGTAAGTATAGACTTGTACTTTTTGTCGTATTTCTCTTGTTTAGTCTTAATCTTCTCGTCTGTTTTACTTATTTTTTCTGTAAGTTTTAATCTTTCTTTATTTGCTATTCCGGGATTCTCTGATCTCATTTTTAGCTCTTGTTTCTCTTGCATCAATTTGAAGATATCCTTCCGTTCATCCGAAATCGTTTTACTCAATTTCTCTCGTTGTTCAAGGGTTAGGTTCGGAATGTCAGGTATACCCATAATAAAAAAACTCTCGTCGCGAGAATTACCTTGATGCATAGGGGCATGGCCTTCCCCTCGTCCTTTGCCTCCTTCGGGAGGTCTTCCTCCTCCCATACCTCCCATAGAGCCTTGTGCAGCAAGGCTATCGCATACTATAGCAAGAGATATTAGTAGTAAAATTTTCTTCATTTTATCTTTCTTTTTACTCAAAAGTATATTTGTGTATTTCGCTACACAATGGTAATCGATGAATAAGTCTGTTTTATCGACAAATAGATCATATTTAGGTTTGATCTGTTGGCTAGTCGAGACATTGGTGTACCGTAACTAAAACGAAACGTTTTCTTGAATTAAACTTATTGAGGGTGTAGTTCTCTTGTAACAAAAATGTAAGTGATTTGCAATGTAAAATATCAAATAAATATATGTTTAAAATTGACTATTCAGTGAAAAAGAAGAACCGCAACTTACTAAAATCAATGTTGCTTGTATTTGCTTTATTATCAATAACTACACTTTCTGCTCAGACCATTCTGACCGGAAGTATTGTAGATGCAAAAACAAAAGAATCTCTACCGGGAGTTACCATTTCTGTTAAGAACACAACAATAGGTGCTATTTCTGATGAAGATGGAAAATATGAATTGAAGCTTAGTCCGGGGAAATATACCCTCGTAACTTCTTACATCTCATATCAACCATTAGAAATTACAGATGTAGAAATCAAGAAAGGAGAGCCCACTGTAGTAGATATTCCCATGATAGAAGCATCGCATACATTAGGCGAAGTATATGTTGTAGCCTTGGGACGTATAAATTCTGAAGTGTCTTTACTCAGCTCTATACGAAAATCGAACGCAGTAGTCAGTGGAGTATCCTCACAGCAAATTGCAAAAAGTCAGGATCGCGATGCATCGGAGGTGATAAGACGTATTCCTGGCATATCGATTATAGATGATAAGTTTGTTGTTGCCAGAGGGCTTTCTCAACGATATAACAATGTATGGGTAAATAATAGTGCTATACCTAGCTCGGAAGCAGATAGCCGATCTTTCTCATTCGATATATTGCCAAGCTCACAGATAGAAAATATTATGATTGTAAAATCTCCGCAACCAGAGTTGCCGGCTGACTTTTCGGGAGGTTTTATTAAAGTAGAGACAAAGGGGATTCCGAATGAAAATTCTATCCAGGTCAGTTACGGAGCCGGCATAAATACGCAAACTCAATTCAAAGACTTTAAATACAGTAACGGTAGTGCAACAGACTTTCTCGGATTTGATAATGGTATGAGAAGTCTTTCTAACGCATTTTCATCTGGACGTATAGATAATGATAATTCTCAGCAGGTAACAGATCTCACTCAAACCGGATTCAATAACGATTGGCTTGTTAAAAACAAGAAACCATTACCTGATCAACGTTTAGGTTTTGTTATCAACCGAAAATACGCCGGAGCGAACAACAGTATGTGGGGACTTATAGCTGCTCTGAATTATAGCAATACAAGTAAGACTTTTACCGATATGGAAAACTCTCGATATGGAGTCTACGATTCGGACAATGATAAACCATACTTTACATTTAAATATAAAGACAATCAGTACAACAATGATGCAAGGGTAGGGGCTTTGGCTAATCTGATATACATGCCTAACGATAAACACCATTTCGAGTTTAGAAATATTTTGAACCAAATAGGTAAAAACAGATATACTGAGCGCGAAGGATATCAGAATACAAGTGGCTTCTACGGGCAACGAAAAGCAGAATATATCTATAGCAGTCGTCTTGCTTATTCTGCCCAATTTGCAGGGAAGCACACCTTGACGGAGAAAGACAAATTAGATTGGGTATTAGGTTTTTCTTACAGTAATAGAAATCAGCCTGACAGACGTATTATCAACTGGGAGCAAAATGGTTATCCGGGTGATGCACACTATATGGAATATCAAATCGATCAAAATGATATAACACGCGACTATAACAAACTAAACGAATATAATTATTCCTTTTCTGCCAATTATACACATGATTTTTCTTTTGAGAATGGATTTAAACCGTCTATAAAAGCAGGTGTATATGGAGAATATAGAGATCGGAATTATAATACACGCTATTTTAAATATCGCTGGATACCTGAGAATCTGGATGAAGACTTTGGATATAAAGATGTTTATACTCAAATGCTGATTCCCCAAAACTATGGAGCAACCAAGCTGTATGTTTATGATGATACCGATCGATTAAATGATTATTCGGGAACAAATACGCAGGCTGCAAGCTATATCGGCTTCAATATTCCACTGAATAAATTGAATATTTATACCGGAGTTCGTTTAGAACACAATAAAATGTCATTGAAGAGCTATACAACAATATCGGGAGATAAGTCAAAAACATCAGATTATAACTATACAGATATATTTCCTTCTTTGAATGCTTCTTACAATTTATCTAACGATCATTTAGTAAGATTAGCTTATGGGCGATCTACAAACAGACAGGAATTTAGAGAAATATCATCTTCGTCATATTATGATTTTGATTTGTTCAGTTTTGTTTCGGGTAATCCTGACTTAAAGCCTGCATATGTCAATAATTTTGATTTAAGATATGAGTTTTATCCTTCCAATTCAGAAATTTTCTCGGTAGCTCTATTTTACAAAAACTTTACGAATCCGATAGAATGGACTTATCTCGACGGAGGTGGAACATATATCTATACTTTCAAAAATGCGGATAAGGCTAACAACTATGGTATTGAAGTAGATATAAAGAAAAGTTTAGACTTTATAGGGCTTAATAACTTCTCTTTGACCTTCAACGGGTCTCTGATAAAAAGCGAGGTAAAGTTTAAAGAAAGAAGTAGTGCCAACTACGACCGTCCTATGCAAGGTCAATCTCCTTATCTGGTAAATACAGGTATATTCTATCAGAACGAAAAATTGGGAATTAATGCGACGGCGCTCTATAATATAATTGGGAAACGGATAGTTGGTATTGGCCGTGTATCTACTACTTCTGGTGGCTCTGTAAACAATGATATTCCTGATATGTACGAGATGCCAAGAAGCGTAGTAGACTTTATTATAACTAAAAAATTCGGGAAGCATTTTGAACTGAATGCAGCAGTAAAAGATATACTTGCTGCAAAAGTAAAGTACGCTCAATTTCCTAAGTTCATAGATGCTGATGGTAATACACAAGAAAGAGAACAAATCACAAAAGAATTTAAGACCGGACAAAATATATCATTAACAGCTAGATACTCTTTTTAGAAAACAAATTATAAATCAGAAAGTAATACATTTTAATAATATGAATATGAAGACATTAAATTTATTTGGAAAATTATTTTTAGTTGCATCTATCGCTATTCTATCAGCATGTTCTGATAATGGCAATGATGATCCAATTGTAGATCCGTCTAAAGAACAGATCCTATTTAACAATGGTACTGAAATAGGTAATGGTGAGCAGGAATTTAGCATAAAAGAGAGCCATACACTTGCAAAAGGTACTTATGTATTGAAAGGTTGGGTATATATCGAAGATGGTGCTACACTGACTATCGAGCCGGGTACTATTATCAAAGGTGATAAAAATACAAAAGCAGCAATTATAGCAAAAAGAGGCGGAAAGCTAATCGCCAAAGGAACAGCTTCTGCACCTATCGTATTTACTTCTAATCAGGCGGCAGGAAGCCGTAAGCCGGGAGACTGGGGAGGTATTATACTTTGCGGTAGAGCAAAAAATAATATCGATATCGTAGATGGAATGCAAATAGAAGGTGGAGTAAATGCTAAACATGGTGGTAATGACGATAATGACAACTCTGGTGTAGTCAGCTATGTGAGAATTGAATATGCCGGATTTCCTTTTGCAACAGACCAGGAAATTAATGGTTTGACAATGGGATCTGTAGGTCGTGGCACACAAATAGATCACGTACAAGTATCTTATTCTAATGATGACTCTTTTGAATGGTTTGGCGGGACTGTAAATGCTAAATACCTTGTAGCATATCACGGATGGGACGATGATTTTGATACAGATAATGGGTATTCCGGTAACCTTCAATTCCTTTTAGGTGTTAGAAACCCTCAAATAGCAGACCAATCTTTATCTAATGGTTTCGAATCAGACAACAACGCGAATGGTACAACCGACGAACCATATACAAAAGCTGTATTTAGTAATGTGACTCTAATAGGGCCAATCGGACAAGCTACAGATTTTGCTAATACAACTCAATACATTACAGGTAATGGACTAAATCCTAATAATGGATCAAGACTAGGTGTATTCCAAGCTGCAATACAAATTCGTCGCAACTCTCGTTTGAATCTTTTCAACTCTGTTGCTACAGGCTATCCGGTAGGTTTAATATTAGACAATCAGAAAGGAACAACTCAAAAATGGGCTGAAGACGGCACACTTAAACTACAGAACAATGTTTTTGCAGGAATGAACGTTCTTGGTGCTGATATTAACAAGCAATCGCCTACATGGACAGACCAATTGTCAACCAATGGAACATCTATAACAGACGAAACAAAAGCATCATTCTCAAGTACATTCTTTAAACTAACAGCAAACAATAATAAGGTTCTGACTAGTATTTCAGACCTGAAATTCAAACAACCAAACAGTAAAGCAAGTAATCCGAACTACGGTCCTGTTTCAGGTAGCCCTGTACTTGGATTGGCTTCTTTCTCAAATGCTTCGTTGTCAGATTCATTCTTCACAAAAGTAACCTATTCAGGTGCTTTTGCCAGTGACTCTAGCAATGATAATTGGTTGCAAGGATGGACAAACTTTGATCCTCAAAACACTACTTACTAATAATAACAGAAATTTTCAAAATGAGAAAAGGCCGGATGTGAAAAACATTCGGCTTTTTTATGCTTAATATTGGGGGATATCAATAAGCATATAAGTGCATAAAATAGAAGAGAATGCAGCGTATATTCTCCTCTCTTAGCATGATTCTGGAATTGCATTGTTTTAACAAAGAGAAATTATATCACGGTAAGATTAACCCTTAAATTGATACTTTAATCATATCTTTGTGTCTTTAAATCCATAATTTTTAACCATAAAAAGGAGATTATGTCCACATACACAGAAGATAACCGCAAGGTCACTACTCGTCGCCTGATAGAAATGAAACAGCGTGGCGAAAAAATTTCAATGCTTACAGCGTACGATTTTTCAATGGCATCTATTATCGATCAGGCAGGAATGGATGTTATCTTGGTTGGTGACTCCGCCTCTAATGTAATGGTTGGTAATGTTACTACTCTTCCGATGACATTGGAGCAAATGATTTATCATGGGCGTTCTGTCATGAATGCAGTTAAACGATCATTGGTTGTCGTTGATATGCCATTCGGTACAGTGTCAGGTAACCCATTAAAGTCTCTGGAATATGCTATCCGCATGATGAAAGAAACCGGAGCCGATGCTATTAAGGTAGAAGGTGGCGAAGAAGTTATCTCGGATATCAAGAAGATAATCGATGCCGGTATTCCAGTAATGGGGCACTTAGGGCTTATGCCACAATCTATAAATAAATATGGAACTTATAATGTGAGAGCAAAAGACCAGTCGGAAGCAGATAAACTACTAAAGGATGCTCTTAAACTTCAGGAAGTAGGTTGTTTTGGTGTCGTATTAGAGAAAATTCCTGCTGAACTGACAAAAGAAGTTACATCAAAACTATCAATTCCTACTATAGGTATAGGGGCGGGGCCTCATGCCGACGGACAAGTTTTGGTAGTGCATGATATGCTTGGAATAAATAAAAATTTCTCGCCTAAATTCTTACGTCGTTATGCAGATTTACATTCTGTAATGACAGAAGCTGTTCAGAATTATATCAAGGATGTAAAGACTTCTGATTTTCCGAATGAGAACGAAAGTTATTAGAGCTTGATCTCTGTTGCAAAGTATAGCTGATCTATTAAATATTATAATATTTATAAAAGGAGTTGAGAATAAATGAAGGTTTGTATTGCAGAAAAACCAAGTGTTGCAAGAGAAATAGCAAGTATTTTAGGCGCGAATGCTCGTAAAGACGGCTATTTTGAGGGCAATGGCTATCAGGTAACATGGACCTTCGGGCATTTCTGTACGCTCAAAGAACCTCACGAATATACCCAGGAATGGAAAAAATGGTCTCTATTCGTATTGCCGATGATTCCACCTCGTTTTGGTATAAAGGTTATTGATAATGATGGTGTTAAGAAGCAGTTTTCAGTTATTGAAACCTTGATTTCTCAAGCAGCTGAGGTTATAAACTGTGGAGATGCCGGACAGGAAGGAGAACTAATTCAACGTTGGGTATTGCAAAAAGCTCAATGTAAAGTTCCTGTAAAACGTCTGTGGATATCATCATTAACCGAAGATTCTATACGCGAAGGGTTTAATAATCTTAAAGAAGAGCAGGTCTTCGATAAACTTTATGAAGCCGGATTGTCCAGGGCAATAGGCGATTGGCTGTTAGGTATGAATGCCACCCGATTATATACTGTAAAGTATGGGCAAAATAGATCTGTATTGTCTATCGGACGAGTGCAAACACCTACATTGGCACTAATTGTCAACCGTCAGCTCGAGATTGAGAACTTTAAACCTGAGCCTTACTGGGAGCTAAAAACAGTTTATAGAGAAACGACATTTTCTGCAACTAAAGGACGGTTTCTGGAAAAAGAAGAAGGTGAGAAGTTTCTTGAAGAAATAAAGCAAGTTGATTTTGAAGTAACGGATGTATCAGTAAAGAAAGGCGAGGAGGCACCTCCACGCTTGTTTGACCTTACTGCTCTACAGGTGGAATGCAATAAAAAGTATGCATTCTCGGCAGAAGATACATTAAAGACGATACAGTCGTTGTATGAAAAGAAACTGGTGACATATCCTCGTGTTGATACTACATTCCTTAGTGATGATATTTATCCTAAAATTCCTGCCATCCTTCGTGGAATAAGTGGCTATGAAGAGCTTGTGAAACCTTTATTGGCAGCAGCAAAGATTCCAAAGTCAAAAAAGGTTTTTGATAATAGTAAAGTTACCGACCACCACGCTATTATACCTACAGGTGTAAGGGCGAATGCGATAGCAGGTAACGAACAAAAGGTTTATGATCTTATAACAAGGCGTTTTATTTCAGCTTTTTATCCAAATTGTAAAATAGCAACAACGACTGTTCTGGGTGAAGTAAATAAAATAGAATTTAAGGTAACGGGCAAACTAATTCTGGAACCCGGCTGGCGAGTAGTATTTGAAAAGCAAGCGGAAAGTCAGGATGAAAAAGAAGAGGATGCTGATGATAACATACTACCTGCTTTTGAAAAAGGAGAATCGGGGCCTCATATTCCTGCCTTGAACGAAAAATGGACTCAGCCACCTAAATATTATACCGAAGCAACTTTGTTACGTGCCATGGAAACCGCAGGGAAGCTTGTAGATGATGACGAGTTGCGTGATGCCTTAAAAGAGAATGGTATAGGTCGTCCTTCTACACGGGCCGCAATAATAGAAACTCTGTTTAAACGGAATTATATCCGTAAGGAGCGAAAGAATCTTTATGCTACTCAAACAGGGGTTGAGCTTATTGGTACAATCAAAGAAGAGCTGCTAAAATCAGCCGAACTAACGGGAATCTGGGAAAAAAAGTTGCGCCAAATAGAACGAAACGAGTACGATCCTCGTCAGTTCATTGACGAGCTCAAGCAAATGCTAATAGAGATTGTAGCCAATGTGAAAAATGATTGGGGAACGACTATTACAATACAAGAAGCCGTAAAAGAAGAGGCAAAATCAACAAAGAAACCGACTAAGGAAAAGAAGGCTAGAGATAAAAAAACGACACCAAAGCCTAACAAAGAAAAGAAAACCGAATCTAAAAATAGCGAGCCTCTATCTTGTCCGTTATGCAAAGTCGGTAAAATATTGAAAGGGAAAACGGCTTACGGATGTTCTGAGTGGAAACAGGGCTGTACCTTCCGTTTGACCTTTGATGAAGTTGGTGATAGTTTGACTGATGATGAACTAAAAGCAATATTTGAAACGAAATATAAATCTTAGCTATTTTTGTGAAAGTCACATATAAAAAGAAAGAGCTATCATTCAATGATAGCTCTTATTTTTACCTTAAGTTTTAATTACTTTTTCTTATCTGTAGCAGCTTTGTCTTTGCAACAAGCTTTTTTCTCTCCGTCTTTTGTACAAGCTTTTTTGTCGGCAGCAGCTTTGTCTTTACAGCATGCTTTCTTTTCTCCGTCTTTAGTACATTCTGTTTTAGATTTAGGACAATCTTTTTTAGGTGCTTTGTCTTGAGCCATTACACTTGTTGATGCAATTAAGGCTAAACACATAATTGCCGACATGATCATTTTTTTCATACTTTGTACCCTATTAAGTGAATATTAATATTTTCGTTTGGATACAAATATAGTAGCAAATCAAATAGAATTTAATTAACTAAAGTTAAATTTGATAATCAAATACAGTAACTATTCCTAATTAATATTCAAATCGGCCAAATTCACTATCAATAAGCAGTTCTGTCTTCTCCGACTTCTCAACATATCCAACGATCTGAGCATCGATGCCGAAAGATTTTGATATATCAATTACTGCCTCTGCATATTCCGAAGGTAAGTATATTTCCATACGATGCCCCATATTGAATACTTTGTACATTTCTTTCCAGTCGGTTCCCGATTGTTCCTGTATCAGTTTAAATAAAGGTGGCACAGGGAACAAGTTGTTCTTTGTTATCTTCACTTTATCTACAAAGTGGAGAACCTTTGTTTGTGCTCCTCCCGAACAGTGTACCATACCGTGTATTACCGGGCGTAATTTATCTAGTATCTGTTTTATAACAGGAGCATAAGTACGAGTAGGAGATAGAACCAGCTTACCGGCATCAATTCCTAGCCCTTCGATGATATCCGTTAACTTCATATTGCCTGAATAAACCAGATTGCTAGGAATAGACGAATCATAACTTTCCGGATACTTCGTTGCCAAATAGTTCGCAAACACATCATGGCGGGCAGATGTTAATCCGTTGCTACCCATACCGCCATTATACTCTTTTTCGTATGTGGCTTGTCCGTATGAGGATAGGCCGACAATCACATCACCATCCTGTATATTGTCATTAGATATTACATCCAATTTTTTCATGCGGCAGGTAACCGTACTGTCTACTATTATTGTACGTACAAGGTCGCCTACATCGGCAGTTTCTCCACCGGTAGGATATATATTTACTCCTAGTGACGATAATTCTTCACAAAGATCATTTGTTCCCTGTATAATGGCAGAGATCACTTCGCCCGGAATCAGCATTTTATTACGTCCTATAGTAGACGACAATAAAATATTATCGGTAGCACCTACACACAGCAGGTCGTCTATATTCATTATCAGTGCATCCTGTGCAATACCTTTCCAAACCGACAAGTCGCCGGTTTCTTTCCAATACATATACGCTAACGAAGATTTTGTTCCTGCTCCGTCGGCATGCATAATATTGCAATATTCGGCATCGCCACCTAATATATCGGGGATTATTTTACAAAAAGCCTTAGGGAATATTCCTTTATCGATGTTTTTTATAGCATTATGTACATCTTCTTTCGATGCTGAAACGCCACGCTGGTTGTATCGTTGGTCACTCATTATTATATGAATATATTTAAGCTGCAAAGTTAATAAAATAGAGGTAATATTGAAATAAGAAATACAGTTCTAATTTCTGCAATTATACAATACTATATATAACTCTCTTCTAGGGGAGAATTGTGTGAAAAAATGAGAAGAAATTAAGCGCATACTTACATGTAAATTTTATCTTTGTTGGAATAGAAGTCATCTTGGCTTTTTAGTTTTCTTTATAATCTTTATTGCTACTAAAATATCTTTCAATTTATTATAATATGTCATTTTCACAGTCATTGTTGCGCAGTAGAGGGAATGGTATCGCATCTGTTTCTTTCTCCGAACTTCTTTTTGACCTTATCTATGTATTTGCCGTCACCCAGATATCTCATTATCTCCTGCATCATCTTACATGGCTTGGATTTTTACAAAGTGCAGTAATCTGGTTTGCCATGTGGATGGCTTGGCAGCATACTACATGGATGACTAATTGGTTTGATCCTAATACACGAAAAATCCGTATTTTTCTGTTTATCTTAATGTTGATAGGGCTTATCATTGCTGCGGCGATACCAGATGCATTCGGAGATAGAGGGCTCATATTTGCCTTGTGTTATGTTGTTACTCAAATCGGACGTTCGGGTATTATCCTTTTCATGCTTGGTAAGAAGCATCATCTGACAAAGAACTATACTCGTATATTGATATGGTTTTTTATCTCAGCCGTATTCTGGATCGTAGGAGCTTTGGAAGAAGATTTCATTCGATTGATATTATGGACTATCGCTGTTCTGTCAGACTATATAGCTCCTATGCATGGTTTTTATCTTCCCATTCTCGGTCGTTCCGATTCGAGCAAAGAATGGACAATTGAAGGACACCATCTGACTGAAAGATGTCAGCTTTTTGTAATTATTGCTTTTGGAGAAACCATATTGATGACAGGTGCATCGTTGAGCGAATTAGAAGTTTGGACACTACCTGTTGTGGCAGCAGCCCTTTTGTCTGCTGTCAGCAGTCTGGCTATGTGGTGGGTCTATTTTGATACGAGCAGCGAAGTAGGTGCTGAGAAAATCCAGAAAGTGGACGATCCCGGAATGTTAGGGCTGAAATATCATGCTGTGCATGTGGTACTGGTAGGTGCACTGATAATGAGTGCTGTTGGAGATGAACTGACTGTCAATCATCCTCTTGGCTATATTTCTTTAGCTGCAATCTTTGTAATCATAGTGGGGCCAGTCATTTATCTTGTGAGCAATATTGCCTATAAATGGCTTACTTGCCATATTATCGCAAAATCGCATATTGTGGGCATAATAGCTTTATTGCTGATAATTCCGTTTTCTCCATACCTGAATCTGTTAATAATTAATGCCTTGTCTGTGTTCGTATTTGTGGCAATCAGTATTTATGAAATGATGAATCCAAATGTTGAATGACAAAAATTGAGAACAAGAGTGCTAGAAATATGTTTTATAAATAAGAAACAAAACTTATAGTAGAAATGAAATATGGAAACAAAGGAATATGAATTGATAAATAATACAGATGAAAGCCAGTATGAATTTCATGTAGGAAAATACATTCCCAAAATAAAATATATGAAATCGGTCAACAATGAGATTTATCTGACACATACCGAAGTACCTTCCGAACTTGGAGGTCAGGGTATAGGCAGTCAGTTGGTAGAAAAAGTATTGCAGGATATTGAGATGCAAAAACTTCAATTAGTACCATTATGTCCTTTTGTTGCGGGATATATACAAAAACATCCAGACTGGAGGCGTATTCTTATGAAGGGGATAAATGTATAACGTAACACATCTTTACAAAAAGAATCAATTAAAAAATATTTCATAAAATGGAAAAAGTAATAGAATACACAAACGGGGAAGTGACCGTAATATGGAAACCTGAAATATGCAAGCATGCGGGTATTTGTGTTAAAATGCTTCCAAATGTTTATCATCCTAAAGAAAGGCCATGGGTAAAACCTGAAAATGCTACCACTGAGGAACTAATAGAACAGATAGATATGTGTCTGTCCAAAGCTCTTACCTATCGGATGAATAAGACTTAATATACTCTTTTACTTTATCCTTAAACTTTTTATATATAAATACTTTATCAAATACAGACTTATATTCAACCTTATTTATATAGTCAAATCGTAAAGCGGAAGATTCTGTACAAAAAATTGGTAGTGAAAACAAGCTAATTCTAATCAAAATAATTTCTATATTTAGAAGTCAAGAAGACTTTATAATAAAAAAGACTTTAATGCAAGAAGAAATATTTCCTCTAGTAGATGAACAAGGTATTGTGGTTGGACAAGCATCACGTAGTGTCTGTCATGATGGATCAAAGTTGTTACATCCTGTAATTCATCTCCACATCTTTAACTCTAAAGGTGAATTGTATTTACAAAAACGTTCTGCTACAAAAGATGTACAGCCCAACAGGTGGGACTCTTCCGTAGCGGGGCATATAGATTTAAACGAGACACCCGAAAAGGCAGCATTGCGCGAGGCTTCCGAAGAGTTAAATATATCGGATATTATACCTCGCTATATAACCAAATATATAATAGAGACAGATCGGGAGCGTGAATTAAGCTATTGTTATTATGCTATATACAATGGTGACTTTACACTAAATACGGAAGAGCTTGCCGACGGACGTTTTTGGACGATCGATGAGATACAAAATGAGTTGGGTAAAGATGTATTTACCCTAAATTTTGAATCCGACTTCAGATTATTCCTGCACAAAGGCTCTCAAAATATAGCTCAACAGTAGTCCTATATTTAGTTGATATATTCGATGACTTGTTTTAGATCTGAAAAATCTGAAATTATAAAATCGGCTTTACCTTGAAGTTCATTTTCGGGAATTGTAGTGGAAACACCTACAACACGCATTCCGGCATCTTTGCCTGATCGTATTCCATGAAAAGAATCTTCGAATACAACGCATTCTGAGGAAGATACATTCAGGTCTTCCGCAGCTAATAGATAGCATGCCGGATTAGGTTTACCTTTGGTTATGCGTGCCGCTGTAACTTCGGTATCGAATGTTTTGGATAAATTTAATATATCCAAAGCACGTTTCATTTTGAAATCCTGCGAACTGGTTACCAATCCTATTTTATAGTTATTGTTTTTCAGATACTCAATAAACTCCATCACACCGTCTACCAAAGGAAAGTCCATTTGCAATTCGAATTCACCTAATTCTTTCTCTACGGTTTTTACTTCTTCTTTGGGTAAGTGGCTAAAATATTTTTTCAGTATGTCCGGACTAGTGGTTCCTTTTACTTTCAAAGCAAAATTTTCGATACCTAGATTATATTTTTCACCTAAAGCATCAATGTATATATCATATTGAGGCTCGGTGTTAGCTATCACTCCATCAAAGTCGAACAGTACGGTTGTTATTTTTGTCATATTTCAATATTATTTCTTCTTTTCCGCTGCAAAGGTAAGGTTTTAAATTGTTATTAACAATTAGCGTTTGATTTGTAAATAGTTACTATATTTTTCTGTTTAAAATATCTATTATAAAGTACTGTTGCGATTGCAATATAAATTCATTAATCGCTTGTCACTTGTAAAAAGCATAGCAGAAAAGTGACAATAATAATTATATAAAAAAGTGTCACCTTTGTCACCTTTTTATACGTAATTGTTTGGATTATATTGTGTTGTGATATATTCCGGATTGTCACTTTTTGTACCATTATATAAAGAATGTTATAAAAGTTGGAATTAAGGTGCAATTAATACTTATTTGCTAAAGAATCGGTGTTGTAAAAAAGCCTCTTTATTTATTTTATTTATATTTTTGTATATTTGATTGTTTAAGATGAGAAGAATATTCCTGATAGGATATATGGGTGCTGGAAAAACAACAGCAGGGAGAGAGCTTGCAAAAGAGCTTAATCTAGAATTCGTTGATTTAGACCACTTCATACAGGCTCGCTATCAAAAAACAGTAGGACAGATTTTTTCAGATGTTGGAGAAGGCGAATTTCGTAATATTGAAAAGAGCATTCTGAAAGAAGTAGGTGAGTTCGAAGATGTAGTGATATCTACAGGTGGAGGCACACCTTGCTTTTTTGATAATATAGAGTATATGAATCAAGTAGGTACAACCATTTATTTGAAAGCATCGGCTGATGTGCTGGCTTCGCGATTGAATGATTGTAAAGATAAACGTCCTTTGATAAAGGATAAAAATGAAGAGGAACTACTTCGGTTTGTAACAGATACTCTAGAAAAGAGAGAGCCTTTTTATTCCAAAGCGAAAATTATATATGAAACTGAGGTGTTGGTCACTCGTGAAGATGTAAATGAGTATGTTCGGAAATTAATAAAATTATTATGAACTTAAGTCTGATTCGTTTTTTAGCAGGTATTACTTTGTTATCCTGTATTATTTCACTCTCTGCCCAAGAAAAGCAATATAGTTTCAATAAAGATAAATCGAAGTTGACTCTCATTGTTGAAAAAGAAAATACAAAATTATTAGTAGTAAAAAACAATGTAAAAAGAAGAGGCCTTCCACTCAAAGAGGCCAAAATTTATACATTAGATATAGCTTCCGACACAGTTGGTACATGGTCGGTATTGCCTACAAAAGAAAATGTTTGGAAGTTGTCTTTCGATATTCCCAATGCCAAAGGGTTTTATATAGGATTCGATGATTTTTATTTACCCGAAGGGGCTCAATTATATGTATATGAAAAAAGCAATGTGAAAAATGCTATTGTATACAAACATGAAGATAACCCCCAAGGTGGAGCTTACTCTCTCGAGAATCTGAAAGGAGATAATGTTGTACTTGAATATGTAGCACCACAAAATATAGGAACTCCACGATTGCATATATCCGATGTAGGGTATAAATATGTTGATGAACAAGGCGATCCGATCAGTGGCTTTAATACCGCCTCTAATTCTTGTATGGTAAATATAAATTGTGCAGAAGGCGGCTTTTGGAAGAATCAGAAAAAAGGAGTGTTGCAATTGCGTGTCAAAAGAGGAGGTAGTACTTATCTTTGCTCGGGTACGTTAATTAATAACACGAGTGAAGATAAAACCCCCTATGTGTTAACAGCATATCATTGTTTTGAATACTTATCGTCGTCAATAATATCTAATACTGAATTCTTTTTTGATTACGAGACTCCCGAATGTGAAACAGAAAACAGACCCAACTATAAATATCATAAAGGAGCAAAACCATTGGTACTTAATTCAATCGATGATGGTTCTGACGGCGCCTTACTTAGGTTGTCGGAGTCAATTCCCGATAACTGGGATGTCTATTACAACGGATGGGATAGAACAAATGATGGCGCGAGTGTAACAGGTGGAGCGGTAATTCATCACCCTCTGGGAGATGTTAAAAAAATAACTCTATTTAATAAACCTCTTACTTCGAGTAAATGGGATCCGGATTCTGAAGACGAACCAGATGGTACTCAATGGAGTGTGACTTATTATAAAGGCGCTACAGAGGGTGGTTCTTCGGGAGCTCCTCTCTTTAATCAAAATGGTTATGTGGTGGGTACATTATCAGGAGGAGAAAGTAATTGTTCAAATCAGGGGTTAGCTGATTCTTTTGGTAAATTTTGGTTTCATTGGGATCAGTACTATGATGCAGATCAGCATATGTCTAAATATTTGGATCCCAATAATACAGGAGCTACTAAATTGAAGGGTTTGAGTTCGCTTGGAACTGATGAGCCAAATCCTGATCAACAACCAGAATTCCTCGTATATTTTAAAGATGATGTCTTGCGCATATATGCTAAAGATATATTAAAGAAAGTAAGTATTGCAGACTTAAACGGACGAATATTGTATACTAAAACCACAGGTTTTGATTCTTCTATATTTGAAGAAACGTTATCTGGATGGCGTCCGGGAGTATATATTGTCTCTGTGGATGTTTCGGGAAGATCTACGAAGTCGATAAAAGTAATGAAGTAAAAGAAGAAAGACTCAATAATAAAATGGCTAAAACCAAAACAGTATATGTTTGTAACAACTGTGGAAATGATTCTCCTAAATGGCTAGGGAAGTGTCCTGTATGTGGAGAGTGGAATACTTATGTAGAAGAGATTGTTAGTAAAGATAGCTCATCGAGAGGGAATTCCAACTTATTTGAAACATCTAAGGCGAAGCCGTTATTATTGAAAGAAGTAGAAACGGGAGAAGAACCTCGTATAGACTTGCACGATGGAGAATTGAACCGTGTGCTTGGAGGAGGACTGGTTCCCGGTTCGTTGGTGCTGATTGGGGGTGAACCCGGTATCGGAAAGTCGACACTCGTTTTACAAACAGTCTTAGGACTGAAAAAAATAAAAACACTATATGTTTCGGGAGAAGAGAGCGCCAGGCAATTGAAATTGCGTGCCGATCGTATAAACTCCAATAGTGAGAACTGTTTTATCGTATGCGAGACAAATCTCGAACAGATATTCGTTCATATACAAAATCTAAAACCGGACTTTGTTATTATAGACTCTATACAGACAATCTTCACAGAAACCGTAGAATCGTCTCCGGGTAGCGTATCGCAAGTCCGCGAATGTTCTGCTTCAATCCTTAAGTTTGCAAAAGAGACAGGAACCCCTGTGGTTCTTATCGGGCATATAAATAAAGAAGGAAGTATTGCCGGACCAAAAGTACTAGAGCATATTGTAGATACAGTACTGCAATTCGAAGGAGATCAGCATTATATGTATCGTATTTTGCGAAGTATAAAAAACCGCTTTGGGAGTACTGCCGAACTAGGTATTTACGAAATGAGGCAAAATGGGCTTCGTGAAGTTAGTAATCCCTCCGAATTGCTATTAACTCAGAATCACGAAGGGCTGAGCGGTGTTTCTATTGCCGCAGCTATAGAAGGAATACGTCCGTTTCTTATCGAAACTCAGGCTTTGGTAAGTACTGCTGCTTATGGGACTCCTCAACGTTCGGCTACAGGTTTTGATCTGCGACGGATGAATATGTTACTTGCGGTATTAGAGAAAAGGGCAGGATTTAAGCTGATACAAAAAGATGTATTTCTTAATATCGCAGGAGGGCTTAGAGTGAATGATCCTGCTATGGATTTGTCAGTAATTAGCGCTGTATTGTCCTCAAGCTTGGATATCTCCATAGAGAAGCATGTTTGTATGACTGGCGAAGTGGGCTTGTCGGGTGAAATACGTCCCGTAAATCGTATTGAACAAAGAATATTGGAAGCAGAGAAGCTGGGCTTTTCTAAGATACTTGTTCCTCAAAATAACCTGAAAGGATTTACCTCGAAAGTAAACATTGAGATCGTGCAAGTAAGAAAAGTAGAAGAAGCTTTTAGGCAACTATTTGGATGAAAATATAACGATATTAGAATCGTATCAAAAAGAAGTATTGACGACATTATCTTTTTTGCTTACTACGTTATTGGGAGGTTTGATAAGTATGTCATTTTCCGTTGTATTACAACTGATAAAGAAAAAGATAGAAGAATAGTTTATAATGAATTACGAAGAAACACTAGAATATTTATATAATCAATTACCTGTTTATCAAAAAGTAGGAGGTACAGCCTATAAAGAAGGATTGGACAACAGTCTGTCTCTTGATAAATATTTTTCACACCCTCATATCCGATATAAGACGATTCATATTGCAGGA
The DNA here is from genome assembly GCF_951230145.1 of Dysgonomonas sp. Marseille-Q5470. Taxonomy (NCBI): domain Bacteria; kingdom Pseudomonadati; phylum Bacteroidota; class Bacteroidia; order Bacteroidales; family Dysgonomonadaceae; genus Dysgonomonas; species Dysgonomonas sp. Marseille-Q5470. The sequence goes on from NZ_CATNVE010000011.1 coordinate 137,610, forward strand.
ACAAACGGAAAAGGATCTACGTCTCACCTTTTGGCTGCAACATTGCAACAGTCTGGTTACAAGGTTGGATTATATACTTCTCCCCATCTAGTTGACTTTAGAGAGCGTATTCGTGTAAATGGAGAGAAGATATCGAAGCAATATGTTTTGGATTTTGTAACAAAACACAGAGAGGCTTATGAGCCTATACAGCCTTCTTTCTTTGAGCTGACGATGATGATGGCTTTTCAGTATTTTGCCGATACAAATGTTGATGTTGCAATAATAGAAGTCGGACTAGGAGGAAGACTGGATAGTACTAATATTATAACACCGGTGTTGAGTATAATTACCAATATTAGCTTCGATCATATGCAATTTTTGGGCAATACACTAGAGAAAATTGCGGCTGAAAAAGCAGGTATAATCAAGAAATATATTCCTGTTATTATTGGAGAGGCAGAAGGTGATGTCCGTAAGGTGTTTGAAGATACTGCAGAGAGGGTAGGAGCACCTATCGTTTTTGCAGAAGATGAAAAACTTATACACTCAAGCTTGCGTACTGCCAGTGGGTGGTTGTATGATACAAAATACTATCAGCAGCTCAAAGGTGAACTTTCGGGCTATGCCCAGATAAAAAATACGGCGACAGTACTATGTGCTATACGTGAACTTCAAAAACAGGGCTATGTAATACCATCCAAGGCTGTATATAATAGTTTTGCCTATGTGAATGAATATACCGGACTAATGGGACGCTGGCAAATACTACAAGACTATAATCCCAAAATTGTATGTGATACAGGGCATAATGAAGCCGGAATGAAATATATATCAGAACAGCTTGTAAACGAGCGTTATGATACATTGCATATTATTCTGGGTATGGTAAATGACAAAGATATCTCATCTGTATTATCCTTACTCCCTAAAAAGGCTATTTATTACTTTACTAAAGCATCTGTACCTCGATCGATGAACGAACGAACCTTGCAAGAATTAGCTGTCAAAAAAGGGCTTACAGGCTATTCATATCCTACAGTGAAAGAAGCTATTCGTGCAGCAAAAGATTGGGCTATACCAAGTGATTTTATATTTATAGGAGGAAGCAACTTCGTTGTAGCTGATGCACTTATCGAATTCGGCTATGAATAGAAGCAATACAGGGTATTAATTCTTTTGCTCTTTCTTTACTTTACTATGTTGCGGCTTTAGTGCATTAAGTATTGCACTATCATATTCATACACATCATCAGCATAGTATAGCATATCGTCGTCAGGATACATATAGACTGTGTAATAATCTATGAATAAAGAAATCTTGTCTTTAGGATTAAGAATATCCGGTAGCTTTTTTAATTTGTTTTCTTGTGCGAGCTTCTTTCCTGCCTTTGATATAGGTTGTTTATCTATACTATAAAATAATCGATCTTTGTATATGTCGTCTGATGTTGTCGACATACAAAAGAAAGCCAGATCGAAAGGTTTTTGTACTCTGACACATCCATGGCTTACGGCTCTGTTTTTTCTTCCGAATGCCGCTTTAGATGGGGTGTCGTGTAGATATACTGAAAATGCGTTGTTGAACATGAATTTTACTAAGCCAAGAGCATTACTTTCTCCGGGACTTTGACGAATTGTATATGAAAACTTAGAAGGGTCAACTTCTTTCCAGTTGATAGTCGTAATATCTACTTCTTTGCCGTTCCTATACAGTTTCATGTTGTGACGCTTAATGTATGTAGGATCTTTTTTTTGTAATACTGCTACTTCTTTCTGTGCTATACTTGTTGGAATATTCCATATCGGATTCAGATTCAAGTAGCTGATATCACTTTGTAATAAAGGTGTTTTATTAGTAGCAGTGCCAACACAAACTTTCATGATCAGAGGAAGGCTGTCTTGCTCCGTGGCCATAAGATATGCCGATGCAACATTTACTTCGATATGCTTGTTATGCTTTGCTTTTGTCATTTTCCAACGATAACGCTCCATATTAGCTTGTAGCTTATCCAAATAGTAATCCAGTGGCCTGTTTAGCGCATCTATAGTCAGCTTGCCTACTTCTTTTTCTTCCGGGTATGAGTTCTTTTTTCGGAATACATTTATTGCCTCGAGCAGATTTTCATCCAAGATCATATCTGAAGAATCATCTCCGATAGAGTCGCCTTCTTCCATAATATATTCTCCTGTTAGGGCTAATCTTCTGGCAATTTCAGATATATGTTTATTTTTATCTCCCAACTTATAGGTTTCTGTACTTGTTATCTTTTTAAATCCTTGTTCTTTGTTATCTTTCAGATTTTGGTATTCTTTTTGAAGTCTCAGATAGATCGGGTCTGTAGGCACAGAATTAATGATACTAGAGATCGGATCTTCTTTCAACCCCTTATATATCTCTTGATAGAAAGCAGAGTCGGCGGTTAATACTGATATATCATAATCTTTTTTGTACAATTTTTTAGGGTTGACAAAACCGTATTTCATCCCTTTGATGTATTTTACAGCAGTCAGAGTAGAAGTCAGTTCCAGATCAACCATCTTTTTATACAGATCGTCAAGGTTATACAATCCTGCGTCTATAGAATCTGTAAGAGCTTCTATTCTACTCGCAGAGAAATATTCTGACAATAAACCATGTTTATCACTTTCTTTCAGAACAGAAACAAAGTCCTTTATTCTCGCTACGTCTAATGTATCATGTGACCAAACAGGATGATATACATCTTCGGTATAAAATGGCAGTAATAGGGAATCTTTTAGAATAAGCTCATGTATAGTCTCTTTTATCAGCTGAGGATTATAGTCGGGATATAGTCGTGCAAATTTAGACTTAGCTACCTGTTTATTTGTTGATTCGCTAAGCTTTGTAGTTTCCTTTTCTTTACAGTCCGTGAAGCTAAAAATTAAGAATGCTAAGACTAAAGAAATGGATAATGTTTTTTTCATAAAAGTAAAGTTGATCAAGTACAAGTGTTTTTATAAAGACAAAATTATACAAAAAGTTATGATAGTACAAACGTGTTAAGGTACCTGATGTTATTATAGTTATTTCAGAAAAATAGCATCAGCAACAATTGTGTGAAAACGATTCGAGCAAACATTGATACCGGATACACTGTAGCATAAGCAACGGCAGGCTCATCGCCGTCGATAGTAGAATTGACATAGCTTAAAGCCATTGGATTAGCCATACTACCACATAGCATTCCTACATTCCGGGCAAAATTGATATTATATAATTTCATAGCTATCAATGCAACAATAAGTACCGGTACAACTGTAAGTATAAAGCCAAAACCAATCCATATCAATCCTTCGGTTTGGAATACTGTTTCGAAAAAGTGTTCTCCTGCTCCAATACCCAGACAAGCCAGATATACTGTTAAACCAAACTGGCGCATCAGTAAATTGGCACTTTGCGTTGTATAAGTAGTAATATGAAATCGAGGGCCAAATGATCCCATCAAAATTCCTACAATAATAGGACCGCCAGCAATCCCTAATCTGATCGGAAAATCCATTCCCGGAAAAGGTATCGGTAACGCTCCTAGTATAAGACCTAGCGCGATTCCAAGGAATATTGCTATCAGATTTGGTGTATTAAGTCGCTTCTCCTCATCACCAAGTATTTTAGCAACATTGTCTATCGATGCTTTTTCTCCGACTACAGTAAGCTTATCTCCAATTTGTAGCATAAGATCCGATGATGCTAATAGGTCTATACCTGCACGGTTAATACGTGTTATGTTTATTCCATAATTATTGCGCAGTTTCAGGCTTCCGAGTTTCTCACCGTTTATTTTGCTATTGGTGATAATGATTCTTCGTGATACTAATTGGCTATTGTCTATGTGGTTCCAGTCTATATCTTCTTTATTCCAGTCAACGTTTTCTTGTTCTCCAAATAGAACTTTGATATGTTCTACGTCGCTTTTTTTAGATATAATAAGCAAGTGGTCATTATGTCTGAGAATACTCGCAGAAGTAGGAATAGTAACTATACCATCGTGCCAGATACGTGAAATAACGAAATGCTTAGCCGTTAATTTCATTATATCAACTATCGATTTTCCTTCTATAGCCGGATTAGTTATATGAAATTCACCTACGTGCATTTCATTTTCTTTCTTTTCTGATAGCTTCGCAAATTCATCGTTTGGCACAAAGCACTTTCTAAGAAATATTATAGCCAGAATAACTCCCACTACCCCTAATGGGTAGGCAATGGCTGTAGCCAAGGCCATGTCGGCTATTACCCTTTGATTTCCGCTAATTTGTTGTAATGCCTGCTGAGCCGCACCAAGAGCCGGTGTATTTGTCGTAGCACCGCATAATATTCCTACCATATTAGGAAGGGATATGTCACTTGCATAGCTGAATATAACGGTGAGGATTAGTCCTAGAAATACAACTCCCAAGGCAAGCATATTCATACGCAATCCTCCAGCCCTTAAAGATGAAAAGAATCCCGGACCTACTTGCAATCCCAATGCATATACAAAAAGGATAAGTCCAAAATTTTGAGCAAAGTTGAGCATATCTTTGTTCAGGTCGAAATTGAAGTGACCAATAACGATACCAACAAAGAAGACAAATGTAATACCAAGAGAGATATTGAGGAGTTTTAGTTTTCCTAGTTGTAGTCCAACAGCAGAAACTATAGATATAATTATAATTGATAGAACCGATGGGGATTCTATTATGGTTTTCATAAACCAATCCATACAATTTACTACTTAGAAATGGACTGCAAAGGTAAAACATTTAATGTGAAAGAGCCAATATCCGCATGTGAAAAATAAAAAGAGAGAGAAGAATATAAATTTTCCATCTCTCGTTATTCAATTACAGAAGCTGTTAATGATAATTTACGGACTTCCTATTTTTTGCAAATGTTTGTGAATATACACCACTTACAAGCTTCTCCGGTAGGTGTTTGTGTAAATGATGTCTCAGGGTCGAATATCTCATCGAGGCACGTATCGAAGTATTCTTTGAATTCTTCTCTATACATTGAGAAGTCTGTTATATGGTCATCGTTGCGTCCCGATTTATTAATTACTCCCGGCTCAAATTTAGCATCGAATAGATTGCGGAGATAGTATATCCCCGGTTCTATTATTTTATTCGGATACTTTTGCATATAAAGATGTGAATACATAAATACCTGCATCACTGCTTTAGGGCGATCTTTAAGATCTTTATCAAAAAGATCTTTCATTTCTTTATATCGTAATACTCCTTTTCCTGTCTTATAATCGATAATACGGGTACGGCCTTTAACTTCATCTACACGGTCGATAAATCCTTTTAAGGATACAACTTTCCCCGATGGTAGAGTATATTCCATTTTTATTCTTTCTTCTGAGTCGACATAGATAAAAGGTGTAAGTCCCGCATCAGTAACTAAAACTTGTTTGATATATTTACGAAGCACTTCTCCGGTCAGATAATTCTGCCCTGTCAATTTTTTTATTTTCTCAGTTTTGAAATAGTTTTTAGCAAAAGATCGTTCTATATTTTCTGTCAGCAGCTTTTCATCCTTTCTGATCTTGTGTAACAAGTCCGCAGTAATCATCTTTCCCTTAAATGGCTCGTACAACCATTCCATTATTGAGTGAAAAATTGTTCCAAACATACTGGCCTCTATTGTTTCCACTACCTCATCCTCTTCTGCCATGTTTTCTACTACAGAGAAATAAAACTGTAGAGGACAATTGAGATACACATTGATAGCACTGGCAGATAGTTGTTTGTCTCCTCCTTGCAAAAACACATTCATCTTTTCCTGTATCTCAGGAGTTTTAGATACTGAAATGGGAAGACTCTCGGTAGAAGAAACTTTGTAAACAGTGAGCTTTTCCCTTATATCGAATGAATTGGCATATAAATGTTTTATCTGTTTAAAATAGCGGCTCACTTCGCCCGATTGTAAGCCGTCGGTGCGAGTATCATACAAAAGATAAATTCGTTTAGCCCGGTTTATCAAACGATAAAAGTGATAAGCAAAAATACTGTCCTGATGCTCGTAAGTCGGTAAATCAAATCCTTTTCGAAGATTATATGGTATAAAAGAACTGGTAGCACGTTTGAGAGGGAAGATACCTTCATTCATCGATAGGATAATAAGATTGTCGAAGTCTAAAGCACGAGTTTCGAGCAGTCCCATAATTTGTAATCCAGATAAAGGCTCTCCCGTAAAAGGCACGCTGATGTTTACTATCAACTTTTTCAATAATTTGAAATACGTATCAATTTTAATTTCAAAGGAAACATTTTGCAAAGCATCGTTCATTTTATTGATCGTCTTGTAGTATTCTACAATGAATTCGCCTTCAATGTCTACCGAACGGGCACTTATTTGCTCTTCTTCGTTCTCTGTTTCTTTCTGATTATATAAGGATCCTCTTAATGCTGATAATATCTCTTTTAAATACTCAGGTGCATCGTACCAATTATCTATTATTTTGAATATGAGACTAAATAACGGATGAATTTCTAATTCCTTGACCGATACTATAATCTTATTGTATTGAAGTATATTTTGTCTTAGTTGTTTAGCTTCCTGTCCGGCTATATTCGTTATATATCGGTGATTGAGTATAGCCAATACCGGTTTGTAATAAAAGCCTGCGCTATTTTCGGATCTTCTTACATTCTTTTGCAATTCAAAAATGTGTTCCATCAGTCCCGAAACAGAACTATTATTCAGGCTATACCCCATTGTTATGTTTATCTTGTCTATCTCTTGGGGTATGGAGTACAGCGTTGGCAATAGAAGATTTTCATCAGGTAGCACTAACGCTGTATTCATAGCTTGATCGGATGACACTATCTGATTTTCTGCCAACAAAGACTTGATGATTGTATGCACATATTTAGCTTGTCCTATGGATGACGGAATGCCAATAGCTTCCACTGTCGGTTGATCAAGGCTTAATTCTTCCGGTTGTAACGCGAGCTGAGACGGAAATTGCACCTTATTCTTATCCATAAAGAAAGATGCTTTGTTCTGAGGATCGCGCACTAAAGGTGATGAGTAATCCCAATAAAAATCGGCAATACCTTTTTTATGGAGGTAATTAAGTAGTTTCTCTTCGGATTTGCTATGCCCGTTTAGGCCTATAAATATTATTTTTTCGTATGGAAGTTCATAATCCGGATTCTTTGAAAAAGAATCTATTACATCTCTGAAAATCATTCCTTCATAGGCTTGATTTTTTTCTGCAAGTTGGTTTCTTAGAGAAGAGTATAGCTGAAAGAGTACTTCCCACATTTCGAGGAAGTCTTTCTTTTTGTCATTTTCTCCTACAGGCAAAAAGTTTGACCAGAAACGTCGTATAACTTCTATCTGTGTTTCGGTTAAGTATGAAAATCCGGCGTCAATATCTTTTAAGTCTTTTATATTTCTGAACAGTTGGTGTGCATCAACCAAATATTTATCGATGTCGTCAAAATCATTGAGCAGCATTTCTCCCCAATATAGAAATTCATCGAATGTTTCGTTGGTCTTACCTACCTGTTTGTATATATTGAACAACATAAAAAGCATCTCAATGCGATCTGCTTTTTTATATGGACTTAGTTGTTCGAACAAGTCTGCTATTGTCAGTATTTGGGGCGAAAAAATAGGCTTATCCGCTATCTGCGATAAGTAATGTTGGAAAAAGACTCCGGCTCTACGGTTCGGAAAAACAAAAGTATAACGACTTATATTTTGTCCATCGGCCTTATAGTATGCTTGAGCTACATTGTATAGAAAAGGAATCATTTTTTTAGAAAGTAGGTAAATCAATTACATGCAAAAATACGAATTTAAGACATTGGCTGCATTATTTTCTTCAAAAGATTACCGGGCAAAGTTTTTATTCTTGATGAAGTGCTTTATCATTAAAATAGATTCCTTACACGACTATAAAGATTCTGGTTCTCTTATGAGAAAGGGATGCATTTAGTATGCATCCCCTTGCCAATTTGGTTAAATGTTTAATTTTTATAATCTTACAAGGCTCAATGATTTTGTTTCATGAAATAAGCTTTACCGTTATTATACCATACTTCAAATCCTTTTGATTTTAGCAAATCCATGATTGGTACGGGCTTGAATGGTGCAGTTAATTCCATAATCTGATTGTTTTGCAATTCCTTTGATAACCGGATAATCTCTTGCATGGGGTTTTCTCCAGACTCTATAATAGGACGAGCATCAAACCGAATTGTGATATTCATTTCGCCAAACCATTCCGGCTTATCTTTCTGTTCATTATCTATATCTATTGATTCATTACTGTTATCAATAGGCAACCCGGCGGCTTGGCGCAGTGTTTCAAGAAGTAGAATAGGGGAGATGCCCGCAACTTTTGCAGCCTGCTGTAATGTCGTAACCTTTGCTACAGTACGGCGCAAAATAGGATTCCGCAGTTTAGAGAATGCAGGAGAAAGATCCAATAATGTACCCTCTAAATGAGGATATGCATCCAGCAAATCAGAAACCTTTATATGTAGATTAATATCCATGACTCTTTATTTTGAATAAGAAAGTAACCTCTGATCTCCTTCCAGCTTTCGCAAGTCGGTTATATCCTGAGTAATTTCTATCACGCCTAAATATTCTCCGTCATGTCCCCTGAGAGCGGTATAATCTATATGCACAAAGCGTCCTTTGAAGTTAGATATCCAAAATGCGGCTTTGTTTTCTTTGCCGGTCTTGAAGTCATCAATGATTTGTTCTACGATATGAACACTGTGGGGAGGATGGCACATACGTACATCACGCCCGATAATAGAACGATTTCTCTCAAATACACGATTAGGACTGTGAGAAAAGAACTTTACTTTATCATCTTTATCAACAAAAGTGATATCTACCGGAAGAGTAACAAAAAGAGCTTCTAACTCTTTTATATCGAAGCTGCCTGAAGATAGCTTAATTGCATTACCCGGCATAAAGATTGCTTCTTCTTGCTTTACAAGTTCGGGTTTCCACTCTACGCTTGGATCATAAAGGCAAAAACCGTATATCGTTGTTTCCTTATGTATTTGATACCAATTTTCTTCAGTGAGTGTATCCAGGCACATTGGCAATAGAATTTGTTCTTCTTTCATTATCATGCCTTCTATTGCATCGATGGCAGGTTGCAAAACCAAAGAGCAAACTGTTTCCAGCTCTTCTCTTGTCAGTTCGCTTTTGAGAGCTTCATGAGCGGCTTTCAATAATTCCCGGGTTTCATCATGTTTTCCCCACATCACCTTCGGTGGACCTGTAATTCCTGCCTTCTCTAGAAATGGAAACAATAGATACTCTTTGCGCAAAAAGTGTTTATCTACATCCGATAGTTGATTAAAGAGGCTTCGCAATCCCATCGTATAATCTGCAATGTCACTATCTTTCAAGTTTTTCAACACATCGAACATCCCATAAGTCAGGTCTATGCGCTTTTCCAGTTCTCTGTTTTCTTTGATAAAAGTATCTACAGGATGTCCATCAGGTACACCTTTGGCGGTTGATGTATCTATACTTCCGTCGAGTACAGCCGTGTGTATATCGCAGAGGCGTAATATATCTTCTTCGGGAAGACCTTCAGCTATCAATTCCTGCTCTACCTCTACTACCTCATTGTATGGAACCGAGTGTAGTAAATTTATCAGATGGCTTTTCACTTGTTCGGGAGCTTCGCCGTTATGCAATTGAAGAATAAGATGTTTAAGTAACTCTTTTCTTTTTTCGGAATTATTGATTAGCTCGCTCATCGCCTATTCTTTTATCATGGTTAATAACATCTTAAAAGACTCCACAGCTTGAAGTGCATGGGTTATGTTAGCCGGCATTATAATAATCTCACCTGCCTTTACCCTGTGAGGTTCGCCATTTATGCGAATCTCAACTTCACCATCCAGTACTTGTACAAGCGCATCGAAAGGTGCTGTATGCTCGCTAAGTCCTTGTCCCTTGTCGAAGGAAAATAATGTAACATTTCCTGCTCGGTTTTTAAGTATTTGTTTGCTTACTATTCCTCCTATGGAATAATCGATTTGCCCCGCAATATTGAATACGGTTGCTTTAGCGAATGTATTTGTTTCCATTTTTAATGTTTTATGTAATTATGTGCTGACATTATGAAGCAAGAAACATCTTCATATCTTCGTCAGGTGTGGTAATAGAGCCAATACCAAAATTATCAACCAGCACTTTTGCCACGTTAGGCGATAAGAATGCCGGGAGTGTTGGCCCTAAGTGAATATTTTTTACACCGAGTGATAACAATGCAAGAAGAACGATAACAGCTTTTTGTTCGTACCATGCAATGTTGTATGCAATCGGTAATTCATTAATGTCATTTAGTTCAAAAACTTCTTTAAGTTTCAGCGCAATCAAAGCGAGAGAGTAACTGTCGTTACATTGTCCGGCATCCAGAACACGAGGAATACCACCTATATCACCCAGAGGCAATTTGTTGTAGCGATACTTAGCACAACCGGCAGTGAGGATAACTGTATCTTTAGGTAGATTTTCTGCAAATTCAGTATAATAGTTACGTCCTTTCATACGACCGTCGCAACCTGCCATTACAAAGAACTTACGTATAGCTCCTGTTTTTACAGCGTCAACGACCTTATCAGCAAGTGCGAATACTTGTGCGTGAGCAAATCCTCCGATAATTTCTCCAGACTCTATTTCAGTAGGGGCTTTGCATTGTTTTGCATGCTCTATCAATTTTGAAAAATCTTTAGGCTGCCCGTCTTTTCTGTCTTCTATATGTTGGAAGTCGGTAAACCCTGATGCACCGGTAGTATATACTTTATCTGCGTAGGTTGAAGTAGAACGTGGAGGTACAATACAGTTAGTAGTAAATAGTATTACACCATTAAATGATTCAAAGTCTTCGTTCTGACGCCACCAAGCACTACCGTAATTGCCTACAAAATGACTATATTTCTTAAATGCAGGGTAGTAATGCGCCGGAAGCATTTCGCTGTGTGTGTAGACATCTACGCCTGTTCCTTCTGTTTGTTCTAATAGGTCTTGCATATCACGCAAGTCGTGACCAGAGATAAGGATTCCCGGATTATTGCGAACCCCGATATTTACTTTGGTAATTTCAGGATTTCCGTATGTAGAAGTATTTGCCTTATCAAGCAAAGCCATTGTTTTTACACCATATTCACCACACTTAAGCACAAGAGCTGTAAGCTCGTCTCCGCTTAATTCTTGGGTTGTTGCAACTAAAGCTTCTTGCATAAAGGCATGGATGTCATCATCCTCATATCCCAGATTTGACGCATGTTCAGCGTAAGCTGCCATCCCTTTGATTCCATAGATAAGAAGTTCACGCAACGAGCGTATATCTTCATTTTTAGTTTCAAGGATTCCTACATTTCCAGCCTTCACTTCCATTTCTTTTACGCTTTCGGTAGTCCAAGTAATACAGTCACAATCTAGGTTGGGTGTAGTGTTGCCTCCTTTAGCTTTTAATTCGAGTAAAAGTTCGTCTCTCAGATTTATAGCTTCACGTACACGTATTACGAAACGCTCTTTGTCGAAGTTTGCATTGGTGATTGTCATAAATAATGACTCCATTACAAAGCGGTTTGTATAAGCGGGTATTTCTACACCTGCTTTACGTAATTCTACTGTACTGTATGAGATTCCTTTGAGAAGAAACATTAACAAGTCTTGAAGATTAGCTACCTCCGAAGTTTTTCCACAAACACCTTTTACCGTACAGCCTGTATTGTGAGCTGTTTCCTGACACTGATAACAAAACATATTCATATCCTTAGTTTTTTAGTTAATTATTTTTTATAGAATGATTATTCCTTTATTTCTGATAAATTGGTTATATAGTAAATTTAACTCCTGATTATTGTGACTAACCTGTTATTTCCTATGCAAACATACGATGGTAGTGAAACTAAAATCGTAACATTTGTTACGACTGTGGATTATTTTTTGTAACTTTGTAAAAAATTACAAGACTATGAACTCTGACTTACTTTTTTTCTGTACAATGTGTCGTGAAAAATCTCAAGAAGAGATTGCTCGACTAAAGTGTACGATAGATCATACTATAAAGCATTATAAAAAAGGAGAATACATCGCCTATCAAGGTGATGTTATTTCACAGTTATATATGTTATCCAAAGGGAAAGTAAAAACAGAGATAGTTTCCGATTCGGGGCTTACTCTATCAGTAGAAGAAATTTCAGCTCCTTATCCTTTGGCTGCTGCTTTTATTTTTGCGGAAAATAATCGTTTCCCTGTGGATGTGATAGCTCTTGATGATTGCGAAATTTTATTTATCACCAAAGATTCTGTGGAGAAACAAATGGCTAAATGTCCCGGATTTTTGCGAGGATTCATGGCTTTCAATGCCGATCGCGTACAATTCTTGTCTGAAAGGCTCAAAATATTCTCACAAAAAGGAATTAAAGCTAAAATAGCATATTACATTTTGCAGCACGATAAAAACGGATCTTTTGAATTAGGAAAGAGTATCGCATCTCTTGCCGAGTATTTTGGTGTAGAACGTCCTTCCCTATCCAGAGCTATTTCAGAAATGGCTGCCAGTGGAATCATAGAATTTGAAGGAGGTAAAGGTAAAATACTAAACTATAATGAAATAAAAGAATTGTTAGGATAATTGATATCCGAATATCTTTTGTCTTACTCTATAATAATAGAGAACCGAATTTTCTATTCTATCTATATAATTCTGTATTGTCAATATACATGTACACTCCCTTGTGCGGCCGGTAGGTAATTTACACCAATCCAAGTTATCATCAGTAATATGAATGCGATAGGCAACGCCCAAAGCGCAACTTTATCATATTTACCATACAACCGTATATGTATATACGCGAGATAAGCCATGGACGTAACAAAAGCCCATGTTTCTTTAGGATCCCATGACCAATAGTGTCCCCATGCTTCTTTTGCCCATACAGCACCCATCAGCATTCCTAATACAAGGAACCCAAATCCTACATAAACGATATTATCTATAAAATTGAATATCTTTTCATCAGAATAACCATAACGATGTACTTTTCGTAATTGCACAAAAGCTCCGATAGTAGCAGCTCCAAACATTGCGTAAGAAAGAATATAGGATGTGACATGAGGTACAAACCATTCGCTTTGAAGGGCAGGCATCAAATTTTTAGAATGTATTTCGGGCTTAAATAAATTGATAAACACAAAAACCGATGCTACCAATGCAGAGAACGATAATAGCCAAGGATATTTCCATCTGCGATAAGCTAGGTATCCGACCGAAGATAGAAAAAAAGAATACCATAAGCGAGTTTCACCCATCGTTCTCATTGGCGGACGTTCGATATGTATCCAAAAGCCTGTGATAAATGCAGCAAATACAGCAATACCACATAGCATTAATATATCAGCTAATCGCTTTTGTGATCGATACACTATAATTCCGGCCGAAAACCAGAGTATTACAGCAGGAAGTGCAAACCATATAAAATTATTCCAATTCATATTCTTATCTTAGTACTATTATTCTTTGTTGTTGTCATTCTCACTTCTATGCTTAACCAATCTGCCATTCCAAATTAAAGCGATTGAACCTAGAGCGATAAAAATAAATCCGATATATACCGGTATAACCCAAGGGTCGTATACAAGTTCCATGCTACTGTATGAAGATAAGCGTCCGGCCTGATTATCATATCCATATTGATAGATTGTCCAAGTTCCGATACGCATTGGTTTATTTACTTCTATTGTTCCTTTTTTTATTGTGCCGTCAGGTGTGTATGCTTCTATATCCGACATAAATCGTTTGGGCTCAGGAACGCTCATTACCACACACTGGCGTTCATCGAGGGGAAGGGTCATATAAAGTTGTGCCTGATTTCCTCCACATATCCATCCGGTGGTATCTTTACCTTGAGATACATTGAATGCTCGTATTTTGGCAGCCGGAGTTGCTCCGGGCATAGGTACCTCCCTATAGGTACTATCGCTATTGCGTACTGCCTGATGGATATATTCTTTCAATTCAATCTCCCATCCATTAAGTCGTCCTTGAGCTATCTCTGTATCTATCTGATAATAGTCAGGCTTGTCTTCTGGCAGAGGTTTTCCACTTTTGCGATCTATAATAGTTAGTTTGGGTGGATATTCCTCCATATCAAAATCGTTTAGTTGTATCGCAATAGGTAATTCCTTTACGTTTTCATCTTCATCATAAACTCTCCACTCTACCTCTCCTTCACGTATGTGCATCAGATAACGTTCAATATCAGCATGTCCCAGTCCTGCTGCGAATAGTGTGATCCATAGTCCGATATGGTTCAAGTAAAATGCGTAGTCTTTCTTGCGGAAATTAAACAAACGGCGAACGATAAGACAGCCAAGTGATAATAGGGTGATAAAGTAAATGAGTATGAAAGCCCATGAACTTGTCATACTGTCGAAACCCAGACTTGAAAATATGTTTACTGAAACTTCGTCCGTATGGCTTGTCGTTTGTGGAGTAAGCCCCATAATGATCGTAAGAATGAGTAATGCTGAGATTAAACAGACTGAAGAGGGAATACCACTAAACCATAGTATGAAATGGTTCTTACGAACAAAAAGCGAAAGAATACATAAAATCATTATAATAGCTCCAACCAAGAGATTGGAAGGGAATGCCAATAAATAAAAATTAAAATTACCAATTGTGAGTTGAAGGAGAAATCCGACCAAAAGGATTCCGCACGTAGCAACAATGCTTTCAGGATATCCCCAAGACTGTTGCCACATTTTTCGATTATTTGTTTTTTCCATCTGTTTATATAGAAGAGAGCTATTATTTTTTTGTCGAGAATAGTTTAGGTGTTATATTTATAGATACCCATCCCCAGTCTTGCCAGCTTTTATGGTATCCGCCTTTTACTACATCCATCGATTTGCTTCCAAGCATGAACGAATAGCCTGCCATAAGTTTTACATCAGGCATGATTGACCAATTTACCTGAAAGTCAAACTCAGAACCTAAGCCTTTGTCTATTTTTTCATTTGATACAATAACTTCATTTGCAGTCAAGAAATAATGATAATTCAAAGATAGATCGACTTTCTTCGAGGGCTTGTAGAAAATGGCAAGTTGATTGTCCCATAACCCCGGATTGAGACCATTCGCAAATGAAGAAGCATAGAAGTAATCCATTGTTCCGTAGAATTTATGGTGTGTACCATACAACGGATCAAATGCTTTTTGCTTTGTGTCATCCTGCTTGTTTCCACTCAGATAGTCACTGCCCACACCTAATGACCATTTAGAGTCTATTTTGAAACCTGCAAAAAGGCTTCCCATAAAGGCTGATACTTCTTTATTTGACTTATTTTTTCCTGTTTGATAATAAAAAGAACCTTTGATATCCCAACCATTTGCTATATAAGTCAAATAAGTCCCAAAGGTTTGCATATACTTGTTGGATGAATCTTCTTCGCTTCCGTACTGAAGACCCAGATTCATTGCAAGTAATGAGATGCCGAATGGGGTCTCTTTATTTCCATAGTGATACCAAAGTGTTTGCATATTTTTATAAGGCTGTCCTCCGGCTTCATAAAAACTTCCTCCTTTTATTTTTTCATCGTTCTGGTTTAAAGCCAGGATCAAATGCAAAGTGTTTATTTTATCCGCATATCCTAACTTTAATACATCATGATAGCGTCCCGAAACGTTCCAATCGAGCCCACCTAATATACGTTCATCGTCATAAGATAAGGCTTGTCTTCCTAATTGGGCAAAGAATCCGTTGTTAAAATTTAATTTAGCCCATGCTTCGTTTAGCATGAAACGTCCATTCTTATTTACTTGGGGATCTTGCCCCCAAACTCCAACGTGCTGTCCTGATAGTTTTAATTCCAGATTTGAACGTTGAAAGTCCATTGAAATTCGAGCACGGTTGTTTATGAAAGTAGCGGGGTGTTCACCTTCATTTCTGGGGAACAAGGTTCCATTGCGATATTCTCCGCGTGATCGTAGTTGCGCCGATATGGAAAATATGTCTTCTTGATTATTCTCTTGTCCTAATAATGTGAGAGGGATTAATAGCAACCCTATTATGAAAATCTTTCTCATAATGATTATAGTTTAAAAAGCGCCTGCAAATGCTATATTAGATGAATGCAGACGCCCTTGAGGTAAGAAAAAATTAGTTCATAGCCAGCTTTCCTTCTGATTTGGCTTTTTCTATCCAAGTAGGAAGTGTTGTTTTAATCCACTTTTCTTTGTCCTCACGAAGCTTTTTCATATCCAATCCGATATATTCCTGAGCTTTTGATTTTGTAGAAATATCTGGCATTTTAACGTCTGCAACTCCAAGAGTGAATAATACTTTTTGCAGTTCCAGTTGTGCTTGTAGCGTACGGTCTAAACTATGAGCAAGGATTCGTTGAGTTTCTACAGGAGCATGGAAGGATGCACCGTGAGAGGCCACAGCAAAATCCCAACGCCATTGAGCCTGACGAATCAATTTCAAAGACTCTTTCATTTTAGCTTCATCTGCACCATTGTCCCACGCTGCTTTAGCCATTACATGGGCTTTAGCAAGTTCTACTTCTATTCTGTTTCTAATCTCTAATGCCTTATCCTGATATTGATAAACATAATTTTTCAGATTCTCTTCACTATCTCTATGGCATGTTTGACATGTTGATGACACATTTTTAAGCGGACTCATTACCTGATGGTTAGAATATTTAATACCTCCTTCGGACATATATGGCATGTGACAGTCGGCACATGATAATCCACGTTGAGCGTGTGGTCCTAAAAGGAAAATTTCATAGTCAGGATGCTGTGCTTTTAGCATTGGAGCTTTGCTCAGATGATGCACCCAGTCTGTATAATTTGCATTGTCATAATATTCTTCCATCGATTCTACTGTCATACCTCCATCCCAAGGGAAGGTAAGATATTTACCGTCACCCTTAAAGAAATATTCTACATGGCATTGGGCACATACCAGAGAACGCATTTCCTGAGGAGTTGCTTTTGTAATATCTTTGCCTTGACGCTCAAAGGCTTCTATCAAAGCCGGACGAGTGATAGTCAGATTCATTGTTTTGGGATCGTGACAATCGGCACAACCTACAGGATTTACAATCTCACTGCCAAACTGACTCCATGAGGCTTTGTAAAAATTCTCTATTCCTACTTCATGCATCATTCGTGGCACATCAGGGCTCTTACAGGCCCAGCAAGTAGCCGGTTGCATATCTTTGTGTTCATGATCAGGTGTTCCGGTACGAAGTGTATGCGTTACATCTTCTATCGTATACATATGTCCTCGTGGAGCCGAATAGTCTCTGGAAAATGCATAACCAGCCCAAAGAACAACCATTTCGGGACGGCTTTCGAGTACATCTTCAGGCATATTGCCTAAATGCTTACTGCGGAAATCCATTTCTTTTGTTTTTTTCCAAGTATCGTATTCACGAGGATAATTGATACCCCATTCTTCACTATTGGTATTAATTCCTGTAATCTCTATCTTTTTATTATTATACAGAGTCGCTATTTCAGCTCTACGTTCTGTAATAGATGCTGCTAAAAGTCCAAGCATAAATACCAAAACCATTACTATCGCAAAAATCCCCCATCCAATGATCGGTTTTCGCCTGATTGCTTCTGCTAATTTCTTTAACATATTGGATCTTATTTTTTATTTTTCATAATATTATTCAACCAATCCGGTACTGCTGACTTTGGTAACGGAACAATCGCGTTCGGTGAAGAAGATAGATTGCTCACGACGGTGTGAGGAACTTCCCGATGACAATCCCAGCACGCTTTTCCTTCACCTTCTTTTACTTGTGTGTAGTTTATCATACCGGTATTCACAAATTCTGTATTCAATTGAGTATGGCAGCGAATGCAGTTATCCATGATTACTTTTTTACTGGCATCTCGAGGACGGATAACCTGTGGCTCAGCATTTAATGTAAATACTGCAGCATGATAAAGTCCATCCATAGCTTTGAATGCATATTTATTAATGACATTATCATGTGGTACATGGCAATCGTTGCAATTGGCCCATTCTCGGTGTGCGCTGTGTTGCCATGTTTGATAATAAGGAGTCATAATATGGCAATTGATACAAGCTTCGGGATCATCAGACAGATAAGAATGTGCCCGGGACATATAGGCCGTGTATCCGCCAAGTCCGGCTATGATTCCCGCTATAACAAATAGTGGAACAACAAAATTCCGTGGTATTAGATTTAGAAGTTTTCTCATTTTATTTACCAATGAACACTGTTATTAAACAAAGATATTATATAGAAATGATAAATTCCGTAACAAATGTTACGTGGTGTTATTTTTTATTAATTAATTTAGAGCTACTTATATCATTTCGTCTCTTTTGAGAATTATCGAAATATGTTATCCTGTTTCAATGGATAATTAAAGTCGTGTCATAATATTAAAGAATAGAGTATCTGTTTATTGAAATAATTTATTTGTAATAGATACTTATACAGATTTTTTAGTTGTATGAGAGTGAACCGTTATAAAAGACGTATATAAATGTTTGTTATTCACGCCAAAATACAAATTATTTTTTATTTTTCAAAGAATTTTGATCTTTGTTTTAACTTTTTATTTGCTTAAGGTTTAGCTTGATCTCTATTTGTCCTTTTCATCTAAAAGCGGTAATTTTGCGCACAGCTTTTTTGAAGCACTAAAAAAAACATACAAAAGAAAGAAATGAATAAGAAGATATCAGATTTTGAGATAATGGCACCTGTTGGCTCTTACGACTCTTTGGCTGCGGCTATACAGGGTGGGGCAAACTCTATTTACTTTGGAATAGAAGGGCTGAATATGCGAGCCAAGTCCTCTAATAACTTTACAATGGATGACTTGAAGCAGATCGCCGCTATATGTAAAGAAAATGGACTAAAGAGCTATTTGACGGTGAATACAATAATTTACGACAATGATATCTCGTTGATGCACCAGATTGTAAATGCTGCAAAAGAGGCTGAGCTTTCAGCCGTAATTGCTTCTGATGTAGCTGTGATGATGTATGCGCGCAGCATAGGTGTTGAAGTTCATTTATCTACACAATTGAACATTACAAATACAGAGTCCTTAAAGTTTTACGGGCAATTTGCAGATGTTGTTGTATTGGCACGCGAGCTGAATCTCGATCAGGTGGCTTCTATCTATAAAGATATTGTAGAACAAAATATAAGAGGTCCTAAAGGGGAACTTATCCGTATCGAAATGTTTTCTCATGGAGCTTTGTGTATGGCTGTGTCAGGTAAATGTTACCTGAGCTTGCATGAAAGAGATTTATCTGCAAATAGGGGGGCATGCAATCAACTGTGCCGCCGCAGCTATATTGTAAAAGATAAGGAGTCGGATATCGAACTCGAAATTGACAATGAATACATCATGTCTCCAAAAGATTTGAAAACCATTCATTTTATGAACAAAATGATGGATGCCGGTGTACGTGTATTTAAAATAGAAGGGCGTGCTCGTGGGGCAGAATATGTACGTACTGTAGTCGAATGCTACAAGGAAGCAGTGCAAGCCTATTGTGAAGATACATATACTGAAGAAAAGATTGAAAAGTGGGACGAACGCCTTGCTACGGTCTTTAATAGAGGATTCTGGGATGGTTATTATCTTGGTCAGAAACTAGGAGAGTGGTCTAGCAATTATGGCTCAGGTGCAACAAAACGAAAAATATACATAGGTAAAGGGCTTAAATATTTCTCAAATCTTGGTGTTGCCGAATTCTTGATGGAAACACAATCGTTGAAGGTTGGTGACGAAATACTTATTACCGGGCCTACTACAGGAGCAGTAACACAGATCGTAGAAGAAATTAGAGTAGACCTTCAACCTGTAGAAGAGACAGTAAAAGGCGAGAAGTTCTCTATTAAAGTGAATGAGAAAATCAGACCATCCGACAAACTATTTAAGCTAGTATCGGTAGAACGGAAGAAGAAGTTTGTAGAAAAAATATAGCAATATTATTTTTTCAGATTCCTTTTTATATTGAACTTCACAATCTTCGTAACTAGATTCAATGGTAAAGGTTTATCCAATGGCAATTGTATTGCTCCTTTCGATGTTTTGTATTGTGTGAGTTCTTCTTCGAAGGCTATAATAGCTTCTGCACCCGGGTATAAACCGATGTGCTTTTTATGACCTGCAAAGTGTATAAGATTTCCATTCTGATGAAAGGTGGGCATTTGCCAACTGATTTTCTCGATTGCATCAGGTGCAGCTTTTTTGATGGTTTTTCTTAGTTTATTCATCAATGCCTGAATATTCTCAGGAAATGAAGCTATATATTCATCTATGTTTTGCATAATTATAATGTTTAACTTTAATAAAATAAATTTGTAAGGCTTGAATTTAATTTTCAAGTCTTACAAATTTATTTAAAATTATTTCAATATGAACTAAAATAAAAAAAGGTGGAAGTATGTACTCCCACCTTTTCAGAATTATATTCGTTATAAGTCTTATATATTTTCTCTTATTTTTTTTGCAATTTCTTCAAATTCAAATTGCTCAATCTTTATTCTTGGATTTGAAAGGCTCATATCAGATTCTTTATTTATAGGAATCAAGTGTATATGAGCATGAGGTACTTCAAGGCCTACAACCATTATACCTACACGTTTGCAAGGAATGGCTTTCTCAATAGATTTTGTAACTTTTTTTGCAAAAATGACCATATCTTTTAAAATATCGTCGTCAAGATCGAATATGTAATCTACCTCCTGCTTAGGAATGACAAGTGTATGTCCTTTTGCCATCGGATTTATATCCAAAAATGCAAAGAACCTCTCATCTTCAGCCACCTTATATGATGGTATCTCACCCTTAACAATTCTACTGAAAATACTAGGCATAAGTTTATAATGATATATCCATAATTTCGAAACTCATAATTCCCGAAGGAACTTTTATTTCGGCTATATCTCCCACTTTTTTACCCATCAATCCTTGCGCGATAGGAGTGTTTACAGCCATCTTGTTTTCTTTCAAGTTAGCCTCGCTCTCTGCAACGATTGTATATGTCATCTTTTGGTTATTTTTCGTATTGCGTATTGTAACCTTGTTCAATATTTGCACAACGTCTGTTCCTATTGAATCTTCATTGATCAGACGAGCATTTGCCAATAGATTTTTCATTTGGGCTATTTTAGCTTCAAGTAGCCCCTGAGCCTCTTTGGCTGCATCGTATTCAGCATTTTCAGATAAGTCTCCCTTGTCTCTAGCCTCTGCTATTTGTTTCGATATAGCAGGCCTTTCCGTAGTTTCAAGAGTGTTGATTTCTTCTTTCAACTTTTTGTAACCTTCCGCGGTCATGTAAGTGATAGCCATGGTAATTAAAAATTAAATTAATTCCTACTGTTTTTTAAATTTTTGATTGTTTTTAAAGCGACAAAAAGAAAAAGAATTCCTGCCGTTAAAGGCCAGAACTCCTTTTCCTTTTTCATTTTATCAAAAACAAAGATATACTATATTTTTCGTATTTTCAAATATTTGGAAATACTTTTATAATAATTTTTGAACTTCTGAAGCTAGGTTATCAGTAGATAAAATTCTTTTTACAATCTCTCCATTCTTGTTTAATAAATATGTAGTAGGGAAGCCTTGAATGTTGAATTTTGCAAGCCATTCAGAGTTGAGTAGTTTGCTATCTCTTACACATATCCAAGGTAAATTTGTTGCTGCATTTTTCCATGCATGTATATCCGTGTCAAAAGATACTTGGTACACTTCTACATTTCCTTTATTCTTACTATATACATTATTGATAAGTATATTGTGCGCCGGAGAAAAATCTGTTTGGTATGCCGTAAAATCGAGTATAACAACTTTTCCTTTCAATGAAGATAAACTTACCTCCTTATTATTAATATCTGGTAACGTTATATTATAAAATACACTGTGATCTGTAGCTTCGGTATTCTCTAGCTTCTTCAGTGTTTCTTCCTGACTTGCCATTTGTTTCAACTCAGCCAAAGTAGTCAGCGTAAAAGTCTTTAAATGCTCTGCCCGTGGTGATTTCGATTTATATAGATCCCAAACGGTAGCAACAGCTCTGAAAGCTACCAAGTCATTTTTATCATAAGGATCGAATATTAAATATCCATCTACTTTTTGAAATAAAGCAAAATAGCTGGCTAAGCTTTTTGAGTCAGATAAGATTAGATCTTTAGCTTTAGTTTTATATCCATCCAGTGCTTTTTGAATTTCTGCGACATATTGATCCTGTGATATTTCCTTACTTTCAAATTGTTTTCTCAAATCAGACACAGTCCGACTAAGCTTGTTTTGGGCAAAAACAATATCTTTTATTTTCACAGAGCCTTCAGAGCCCTCTATTGTATATTCCGATGCAAATGTAGGTTTGCTAGCATGTACAGTAATTGTTTCTATAGAGTCTATTGCTAAGTTTATAGATTGCTTATCCATTCTTAGTAAATAGAATTCAGGATAACCTAATGCAGGCTCTTTAAATTTGAAACTCCCATCTGTCTCTAGTTTTACTGAGTCTATTATTGTTGTTTCATTCAAAGACCGTCTTTCTAGATATAACATTGTGGTGTCGGCATTGGCAATCTTACCCTCTACTGTAAAATGAGGGCCTTTATTCTGACAAGATGCAAAAGTGATGACCGCAAGAGTAATAATAGATAACTTGGAAAAAAGAAATGTTTTCATGTATAATGCATGTTATATTATATAAGTATTTAGCGGAACAAAGATATTAATTATAATTATTATGTGATTCTCCGCAAGAGTTTCTTTCCAAAAATATTTTCATATATATAATATATAGTAAGGTTAGGATTGCACTTTTTGATGGATGCTCTTATAGTCGAAAAAACAATCATTGATTAAGTAGTTTTGTTTAAGGGTTTTGTATATTTCGGTTAAAATATTTTGAAAAAAAGGCATTAAAATATTTGGAGGTGTATAAATAAAATGCATATCTTTGCACCCGCTTTGATAGAGAACACGGC
>NZ_CATNVE010000012.1:0-90431 GCF_951230145.1 Dysgonomonas sp. Marseille-Q5470
TGTTAGTATTTGTTAATAAAATAAAGAATCTTAACAACCAAATGAATGTTAAATCATCCTATTTTACTCCCATAGGTGGTATACTTTTGAATTATTCTGGTGGTATACTTTTCAAGTATTATTTACAGTCATTGTCGTCGTCTTTATCACACGATGTAAATGTAATAGACAAGGCAACCAAACTAAGAAAAAACAGGCTCGAAATTGTTTTTAAATTTTTCATTGTTTTTGAATTAAATTAAACTTTGTTTTTAAATTCATGTGTTTTTTGAACTTTCAATTATATAAATCCCATTTTTCTTAAACCTTGCATGCAATATAATTCAAAATTAAAGCATTAACATAATTTAATATTTTAGCGGCATATCTGAATAAGATATTACTGCACATTTATCCCTCTGAACGATGTCGTACCACAGCCTTTGTTGGTGTTTCCTTCCTGTAGTATAATCGAATTCGGCAGATTTATCGCCACTGAATGATTTCGATTTAAGTTTTAGCTTTACTGTCTTTCCTTTCTTTCCTTTTTCTGTCCAGTTACCGCGTGGAGGTGTTGCTATATTTTACTCTTTGAAGGCGAACAGCTTAATGATTTTAGAATGAATCGAAATGAGGTAGAGGTCACTCTGGACTATCTGTATATTTTATTTTTGGTATGCCAAAGTCATCGCTGGTTGCTCTAATTTTGTTTCGCAGTTTAACGTACTAAATTATTTAACTTATGAAACAAATTGAAGTAGCAACATTAGAACACCTAAATGAACTTGCAGTATTGTTCGACAATTATCGTGTATTTTATGAACAACCATCTGATTTGGAAAAAGGTAAATCTTTTCTGAAAGAACGTATAACGAACAATGAAACCGTTACATTTCTTATCAAGAAAGATGATAAATATGTAGGCTTTGCACAGTTGTATCCTCTGTATCATTATAAATCACTAAAACGCCAATGGTTGTTGAGCGACTTGTTTGTTGACCCTGCTTATCGTGGGTTTGGCTTTGCAATAGATCTTATAGACCGCTGTAAACAATATTGTAATGAAACCGGTGCTTGCGGACTATTGCTTGAAACTCAAAAAACAAATAAGATCGGTAATAATTTATATCCTAAATGTGATTTTGAGTTAGACAGTGAACACAATTATTATAATTGGTGGAATTAATGATAGGAAAATATCCCATCGCTTTTTCCTGCTCTCGTATGTCTCGTCCTAAATAGGGTTACACAAAAGATGTAATGTTATGGAAGAGATTAATTATGTCAAGCGCATACAAAAAGATTATAGCATATCTTTTAAGTTATCAGTGGTCTCGGAGATTGAGCGAGAAGATATCTCAGTAACTTCCGCCAAAAAGAAGTATGGAGTTCAAGGAGATCGGACAATTACTAATTGGCTGAGAAAATATAGTACCTTTGACTGGGTAAATCAAACGTCCAGTAATATGCAAAAGAGTAAAGATCAAAAGAGACTCGAGCTTGAGCAAAAAATCAAGCTATTGGAAAAGCAAAAAATTATTGGAGAAGCAAGCAGAAACCTCAGATAAGAAAGCGATCTTCTTTGATATGATGATCGATATGGCGGAAAAGGAATTTAATATCCCTATCCGAAAAACTCCTTACCCTAACAATCGACCGATTCTCAAGAGAATACCAAGTGAGTAAAACCTCCACCTGTGGATTGCTCGGGGTAAGTAGACAGGTTTATTACCGTTCCTTCCGATCTATGAAGCAGCAGGGTACAGCAGAACAAGTAGTGTCTATAATCTATATTGGCGGCAGAGGCAGAAACTGTTATTTGGCGTTGGTTACCGATGCATACTCCAAGAAGATAATGGTATATGATGCCTCTTACAGCCTGGCAACGGAGGGTTCTTTAATAGCATTGAATATGGCTATAAAGCTAAGGCGATATAGAAATAAGCTGATCCATCACCCAGATCGGGGTTTGCTGTATTGTAGTAATGATTATCAAGTAACATTAAAAAAGAAAAAGATAACACCAAGCATGACTGAAAATTATATTCCCGCTACCTGAACCACTAAAACCATAAGTAGAAGACAAACCTCCTGCTGTATTTGCTGAATTGTGATCACTGGTTGAAGAGCCTCCGCTTCCAGAAGCCCAAGATGATCGCCACCCCTCAGTATGTCCACTTCCAGTTAGTCTAATTCAACCTTATTCAGGTTGTCCAATTTTAGCTTACTTAATGTTTTCATATAAAAATTTTCAATTGGTTGGATTGCAGTATTATCTAACAAATAGCAACTTATCTGTTATTCTCTGCGACTTTACAATAACACCTAATATAAGATTGTCTTGAAATTTATACCCTAACTAGATTTAATTTTAAAGATTTCTTTTTCCGATATCTTTCTTGATATCTCTGAGTTATGAGTGCTGTCCCTTCTCTAATCATACAAAACTACAATTAAAGGCTATTATAAACATTCCCTACTCTGTAGTTCTTCGAATATCTTTGAATAATCTTAAGGTCAGCTA
This sequence comes from Dysgonomonas sp. Marseille-Q5470, assembly GCF_951230145.1. Classification (NCBI taxonomy): domain Bacteria; kingdom Pseudomonadati; phylum Bacteroidota; class Bacteroidia; order Bacteroidales; family Dysgonomonadaceae; genus Dysgonomonas; species Dysgonomonas sp. Marseille-Q5470. The sequence continues at coordinate 2,504 of NZ_CATNVE010000012.1, forward strand.
CCTCAAAAATAAGAATAAAAAATAATAAATATTATCTTTGGATACAAACTAAAAACGAATACATGTCTGATCAAGAAAAATATAATCGAATATTTGAGGCTAATAATAAATGGATAGAGAAAAATAAGATAGACAACCCCGGACTATTTAAGTTATTAGCAGCAGACCAACATCCAGATTTTCTATATATCGGATGTTCGGATAGCAGAGTGCATCCCAATCAGGTTATGGGATTAAAGCCAGGAGAGGTTTTTATCCATCGTAATATTGCAAACATGGTTATAGCCACTGACCTAAGTGCTCTTTCCGTTATCAACTACGGAGTTGAATACCTAAAAGTTAAATTTATTATTGTTTGTGGTCACTATGGATGTGGAGGAATAGAAGCGGCGATGAAAAAGTCAGACTATGGGATACTTAACCCTTGGCTGCGAAGTATACGAGATGTTTACCATCTACATAAAGAGGAACTGGCTGCTATTGATGATATCGGAGCCAGACATAGGCGCCTTGTAGAACTTAACACATATGAACAATGCCGTAACATAATTAAAATGGGAGAAGTACAAAAGTCTTATTACGAAAAAGGATATCCTAAAGTTGCGGGATGGGTATTTGATATCAAGGATGCTCAACTTCATGATCTTTTCTTCGATATGGACGGCGAACTTGATAAGATTAAAGAGATTTATGATATTACAGGCAATACTGAAGATTGAAGAATTCCACTGCATTATATAATATCATTACACCCTTTTTCCTATTTAGATACCCCGCTTAAGGGGCTTTAGGAAAAAGGGTGTAAATGTAAAACTCTTATATTACTTATATCCGTAATTGATATCAAAAAACGAATATGTATGCTTACTTCAAATAAATGTCGCAGCTTATCGTATGCGGTCTAAAGATTTTACAAGCTTTTCGTCTTTCTTTATACGTGAAACAGCAAGTAAATCAAAGATCAGAGCTAATACAGGGAAAATAATTCCAAGTTGAATATTTAAGGAATATCCTGGAGTAATCTTATCTAAGAATGCATTTACATAAAACGCGGCAGTCACATAATATATAGCTATCAACAAAGCCGTAAATAATCCCAATTTTATTTGTAACTTTCTTTTTTTATATAGAAATATATTTAGAAAAGCTACGATCGCAGATAGAGCACAAAAGATAGCAGCTCCCCAAGCATGATAAGACATTGAGTTGTCAAATATTCCCAAAGAATTAAACAATATACTTGAAAATTTAAGACCTTCACTCGTTATTTCAAGCGATGGAATCACAAAAGTAGCCCCCATCAATATCGTTGTAAGAAGGAGAAAAATCGACTGTATACGCTGTATCATTCTATATTAGAAATTATCTTTATCCTTACTAGGATTTCTGTAATAAAGTTTTCCTTCTGTATACTCTTGAGCAGCGATAAGCGTTGGCTTAGGAAGTTTTTCGTAGTAACGAGAGATTTCTATTTGTTCTCTATTTTCGAAAACTTCTTCCAGATTATCGTTATATGAAGCAAATTCCTGTAGTTTCTTATCCAAATCCTGTTTCATTTCAACAGAAATCTGGTTAGAGCGCTTAGCGATAATTCTAACAGTTTCGTATACATTACCGGTGTCTTCTGACAAAGACATCATATCTCTGGTAATAGTATTGCTTGCTGCATTTGTTTTTCTATAATCCATAATGATTTTAAAATATAATTATATTGTTTTTTTTCGATTATTTATTTCTTCAACTCTTGTTGAACAGCTTCGTTTGTTGCATCATCTACTTCCTGACCTAATGCTTTTAAGGCTGCACGATAGTAACGTTCACTTTCTTTGGTGTACTTACCGTTAGGGAACATATTCTTATAATTGAAGTGTTCGTCCATCAAATCTCTGTAACGTACAGGCTTCTTTTCTTCAACGCTATAAACGGCTTGTTCAAATCTAGCTCTAACAATCAAAATCTGGAATTCCTCGGTAAATTCAGAAAAGGGATAAGATTTTAGAGCCTCACGTGCAGTTACTACGCAAGATTCGTAATAGTTCTCTCTATTATAAAGCCCCAAGTTGTAATATAAGCGTGCGGCCAGAAATTCTTTGTATGCTAACTTCTCTTGAAGTTTAAACATCAAATCCTGAGCTTCGGGAGCCTTTTCACTTTGAGGAAAATATTCCAAAAAGTTCTGAAATTCCTGAATCCCTTTAAAAGTGCTTGTTTGATCTAACCTCGCATCCGGAGAGTCGAGATACAACCCGTAAGCAGAATTGAATCGTGCCAACTCGGTAAATTCTCCCTTCGGAAACTTATTATAATATCGGGTATAGTACTGGGTAGCTGTTGTATAATCTTTATCATAGAAATAGGCTTGAGCCAACAGATACAATATTTCCTGCTCTTTGGAAGACCCTGTATATGCAGATAAAATCTCATCTAACAAGGTGATTGTTCTTCCATATTTCTTTTGATCGAAGTATTTCTTAGCATATTCATACTTTAACTCGGCATCACGGCTTTTCAATATTTTATTATATTCGCCGCATGATGCAAGCAGCATTGCTAATAATAAGGTACACAGGATTCGTATCTTCATTCTACTCAAAAATTAGTTTGCAAATTTACACAAAGCTTTTATAATTTAAAAATAAACTTTTACAATTATATTTTTTTGAGATTCACGATCAGTTTAGCGAAACATCGAAGCAACCTTTTTCACTCCCATTACCAACTGATCAATCTCTTCTTTTGTATTGTAGAATGCCAATGAAGCTCTCACTGTACCATCCACACCCAACTCATCCATAAGAGGTTGAGCGCAGTGATGACCTGTACGAACGGCTATTCCCATTTTATCTAAAAGCATTCCCATATCGTAATGATGAATATTATCTACCAAAAACGAGATTACGCTACTTTTCTTATCCGAAGTTCCATATATTCGTAAACCTTCTATTTTCAGTAATTCATCAGTACAATATCTTAATAACTCATCTTCGTATGCTTTTATTGAGTCAAGCCCAATATTTTTTATGTATTTCAATGCTGTGGCCAACGCTATCACTCCCGGATAGTCAGGGGTTCCGGCCTCAAACTTGAATGGTAACTCGTTGAATGTAGTCTCTTTAAAGGAAACCGTTTTTATCATTTCACCCCCACCCTGATAAGGCGGCATCTGATTCAGCCATTTTTCTTTACCATACAAGACACCTACTCCATTCGGCCCATAAACCTTATGTCCTGAGAAAACAAGAAAATCACAGTCCAGCTTTTGTACATCCAGCGTCATATGCTGAACCGACTGAGCTGCATCTATCAGCACAGGAATATTATGTTTGTGAGCAATTTCTGTTATTTGATCAACAGGATTTACAGTACCCAATACATTAGAAACATGCGTAACTGATATCAAACGTGTTTTTGGCGAAATAAGTTTCTCCATTTCGTCCAACATCAATTCCCCCTTATCGTTGATAGGAATTACTTTAAGCTTGATTCCTCGTATTGGCTCTTGCAATTGCCACGATACAATATTAGCATGATGTTCCATTGCCGAAATAATAATTTCGTCACCTTCATTGCAAAATTGGCGGCAAAAACTATGAGCAACAAGATTTATCGACTCTGTAGTGCCCCTTGTAAAAATGATCTCGTGGCTATGTTTAGCGTTGATGAATTGTTGCACCACCACTCTCGATTCTTCAGCAAGATCTGTAGCTTGCTGGCTTAAATAATGTACACCACGATGCACATTTGCGTTCGTGGTGTAATATATTTTAGTCATTTCCTCTACCACACATTTTGGTTTTTCGGTAGTAGCCCCATTATCCAGATAAATAAGAGGTTTACCATAAACCGTAGTAGATAGAATAGGAAAATCTGATCTTATTTCTTCTATATTCATTTTTTCACTGTCAATAGTTATCAGTTGGCAGCATAATGATATTCTGCAACCGAGAACTATGTTTCATTTATCATTTACATACTGCACAATTTCCGCAACGAGCAGATTCTCCTTTGAAACGTTTTTCGACCAAATCCAGTAGTCTTTCTTTCAGGCGGTCGATACGAACATGTTCTAGTACTCCCGCTGCAAAAGCTTGCATTAGCATCAAACGTGCAGATTCCTTAGAGAGACCACGTGAGCGAAGATAAAACAAAGCCTCTTCATCTAACTGTCCTGTAGTTAATCCGTGCGAACATTTTACATCATCGGCATAAATCTCCAATTGTGGCTTAGAATACATATGAGCATTTGGAGAAATACATAAGTTATTATTCGACTGATATGCCAATGTTTTCTGTGCATCTTTTTCAACTCGTATACGTCCACAAAAAGCACCTGTAGCTTCGTCTTGTAACACATACTTGAATAACTGCGTACTCGTACAGTGTGGCACAAGATGATCGAGAAAAGCAAAATTGTCTACATACTGATGCTTATCCGCTATAACCATACCACAGACATAAGCTTCGGCATGCTGTCCAGATAGTTTTACATTATAGTTATTACGGCTAACGCCCGTATTGAAAGTCATATTATTGATCAATACATTTGATGCTTCGAGCTGATGAACAAACGTATTTGTCAAACGGGTAACTTTATCTGAGTTTTCTTCCAAGTCGTAATAATCGACAAGAGCATTACGTCCGGCGAAGATTTCGGTAACCTGCGTTGCTAAAAACTGAGATTCATCTACAGTATGATCACAAATAAGTAATTTCACCTGAGCATCATCCTCGGCTATAATCAGAATACGGCGATTGACAAGACTATTAAATTCACTCTTCAATATATTGATCAGCTGAATAGGCTCTTCTACGACAACACCCTTAGGTACATAAATAACAAAACCATCTTGAGCAAACATTGTATTGAATGCGACAATTCCGTTTTTATCCATCTCTGCTATCTGCCCATAATATTTAGAAAACACCTCGGGCTTTTCTTCTGCAAAATGCTTGAAACTACCAACAAATACTCCGCTCGGATAATTTACCTTTGGCTTATGTTCTTCATGAAATATATCATTGAGAACAAAGTAAAGATTTGTAGTCAAATTAGGAATTTCACACCTAAAAGCAACATATGGGTTCCCTGTGAATGGCAACCTGTTAATATTGAGAGCAAAGTCAGGCAAGAACTCCGCTGCGACGTCCAGATAGAGATAATCCTCCATCTTCTTGGTGGGGAATCCCTGTTCTTTAAAAATATTTAGAGCTTTATCTCGAAGACTATCCATCCCGGATAAAGATTTTGCATCAATCTTATCTCTATACTGGGTAAATATGTCTATATATTGATTTTCTATCATTCTTCAAAATCTTTAATAATCCAATCGTATCCTCTTTCTTCCAATTCCAGAGCCAATTCAGCTCCTGCGCTTTTTACTATACGTCCTTTGTATAATACGTGAACATAGTCAGGCTTAATATAGTCTAGTAAACGTTGATAGTGGGTAATAACCACTGTAGCATTATCCTTGCTCCTCAACTTGTTTACACCGGCTGCAACAATACGCAAGGCATCGATATCAAGCCCTGAATCTGTCTCATCAAGTATTGCTAACTTCGGCTCTAACATAGCCATTTGGAAAATCTCATTACGCTTTTTCTCTCCTCCCGAGAAACCTTCGTTGACCGAACGTCCTGCAAGGTCTTTGTCTAGTTCAACTAATTGACGCTTTTCACGCATCATTTTCAAAAAGTCTGAAGCTGAGATAGGCTCCTCACCTTTATGCTTACGAATTTCGTTTAAAGAAGCACGCATAAAGTTCGTCATACTTACCCCCGGTATTTCTACAGGGTATTGAAAACTGAGGAACAACCCTTCACGAGCTCTATCTTCGGGATCCATTTCCAAAAGATCATGTTCTCTGAAAGTTACTTCGCCTTCTGTTACCTCAAAATTGGGATTACCTACCAAAACCGAAGCAAGGGTACTTTTTCCGGCACCATTAGGCCCCATTATTGCATGAATTTCTCCCTCATTTACAACAAGATCTAATCCCCTTAATATTTCTTTGCCTTCAACATTGGCATGTAAGTTCTTTATGTTTAATAAATTTGCCATTATTATTATATGTTGTTTAAAATAAAAATCTTAGTTACAGCTATCCATTTAACACTAAGATCTGATATATGTTCAAGCCACCATGGCTTTCGAATGCAAAAATAGTAAATAAAACACAAAAATAGCCCGTTTTTAACAGGCTATTAGTTATTTATTAAATCTATAATGTTTCTTTTCTAATAAATTAAACTATTTAACAAACTAATAGTTCCCATATTTCAAATGAGTAGGGTTTTTATTCCTAGAAACTCATTTCTACTACAACAGGACAATGGTCAGAAAAGTTTATTTCGCTCAGAATTGCTGCATTATTAAGTCGTGGACGAGCTTCTTCCGTAATAACATGATAGTCTATACGCCACCCTAAATTTTTACCTCTGGCTCCTGCCCTATAACTCCACCAACTATACTTTTCGGGACTTTGATCATACACACGAAAAGTATCAATAAGTCCTGTATCTATAAACTCATCAAACCACTGACGCTCTTCAGGTAAGAATCCCGAGCTTTTGGTATGTCGTTCAGGGTGATTAATATCGATAGGTTTATGACAGATATTGTAATCTCCGCAGATAATGAGTTCGGGTCTTTCTTTACGTAAATCGTTTATAAAATGTGTAAAATCGGCCAGAAATTTCATTTTTATATCCTGACGAATATCCCCCATTGTACCGGAGGGTATATAAACACAAATCACAGTGACATCTCCATAGTCGGCACGTAATACACGCCCTTCTCTATCATAGTCAGGAATCCCCATTCCTATTTTCACCAAATCAGGCATAAGTTTGGTCAAGATACCAACTCCGCTATATCCTTTTTTTTCGGCAGGATGAAAATAGTAATTATACCCCAATGATTGAATAGTCAATACATCGATCTGATCTTCCGTAGCCTTTATTTCCTGCAAGCATAAAATATCAGGAGACTCTTGTTCAAGCCATTGGTAAAGACCTTTATTTACAGCGGCACGTATGCCGTTTACATTATATGATATTACTTTCATTTAATCAAAATGTGTTAAGTCAACTTGATACCTTCATTTTCGGCAGCTTTAACTTTCTTAAATAAGTCGGAGGCAAAGACAAAATCATTAAAATCTTCATTTGTAGAAGATATGACGTCCTTGCTTGAACCTTGCCACTCGAGTTCGCCTTCCTTAATAAAATTGATTCGTTCACCAATACCCATTACCGAGTTCATATCGTGAGTATTGATAACGGTTGTAATATCATACTCTTTTGTGATATCATGTATCAAATCATCTATAACGAGAGATGTTTGAGGGTCAAGTCCGGAGTTTGGCTCGTCGCAAAACAAATATTTTGGATTGAGGGCTATGGCACGAGCTATGGCAGAACGCTTCATCATACCTCCACTAATCTCTGATGGATATAGGTGACCTGCATCTCCAAGATTTACCCTTTCCAGACAGAATTTAGTTCGTTTCTCCTGCTCTATTTTGGTCATTGAGGAGAACATCATTAAGGGGAAATTGACATTTTCGAAAACAGTCATGGAGTCAAATAAGGCCGATCCTTGAAAAATCATCCCCATCTCTTGACGCAAATCTTTCATCTCACCGAGGCTCATTTTTGTAAGATCACGTCCATCGTATAATATTTGCCCGCTTGAAGGGCGCATCAAGCCTACGAGATTTTTAAGAAGAACCGTTTTTCCCGAACCGCTTCGTCCAATAATAAGGTTGGTTTTCCCTGCTTCGAAAAGAATATTTATATCCTTCAGAACGTCTCGTTCATCAAATGATTTATATAAGTTCTTTACTTCTATCATGACATCATCAATTGAGTGATCAGCAAGTCTGAAACAAGAATAAGAATACTACCCATAACTACCGAATCGGTACTAGCTTTGCCCACATCCAACGATCCGCCCCGTGCTGAGTAGCCATAATAAGAGGCCACAGTTGACATAATGAAAGCGAATATTATAGTTTTAACAATAGCATACCATACATAAAATTCTTTGAAATAGAATTGAAGTCCATACTGAAAGGTATCAGCAGGCATCACTTGCCCTATTATACAGACTGCATATCCGCCTATTACACCAAAAAACATACTAAGAACTACAAGTACTGGGATGAAAGTCATCAAAGCGATTACTTTAGGCAAAATGATATAATTGGCAGAATTCACACCCATTATTTCCAATGCATCTATTTGTTCTGTAACTTGCATCGTTCCTATTTCGGACGCTATATTAGATCCGACTTTTCCTGCTAGAATCAGACACATTATCGTCGATGAGAATTCCAAGATTAGTATCTCTCTGGATACATAACCAACCGTATAACGTGGCATGAACGGAGAATCAATATTCAACTTTATCTGAACCACAATAACAGCACCGATGAAAAAGGAGATTATTATCACAATCCAAATTGAGTTTACTCCTAATTTGCTTATTTCGGCTAGATACTGACGAAGAAAAACACTCCATTTCTGAGGTCTGGTGAAAACCTTTTGCATGAGGAGCGCGTAGTGTCCAAGTTTATCTAAAAGAGAAATTATAAACATATTTGTTTTTTCAGAGATTTATAAACATGAACAAAGATACATTTTTTTGTATAATTCTCAGATTTCAATCGAATGGAATGCATTAAGAGAACATTTTTTGAAAAATTTTCACTTATCTTATGAGTTATAGGAAATCAATCGTGCGAATGATGATACCGACAATATTAATATGAATTATAAATCCTTAGTTATAATTCTTCGGATTGTAAATCCGAAGGGACGAAGAAAACTCTTCGAAAATAATACATCTATTTTCTTTTCTCTAAGTATATGAAAGATTTAAAAGCTATCTTATATCCAATAAACACCCCCAATATTATAAGTAATATATAATTGAAGATTATATCATCTTTGTATAAATCAAATATAAAATATATAAAGAAGTATATATAAAAACAATAGCTTACAATTATTTGAGAATATATACATATAAAGCTCACAAATCCATCAGACTGATAATATAGCTTTTTCCCCGTTCTCTTTTTAGAAACTAGAAATCCAATTAATTCAAAAACAGAAATAACAATTAGTAATATCCATAATCCAGTTAAAGTATACATTACGGTAGGAAGACAAGAAGATTCAATCAATTCATAAAAAAACAGACAATACATCGTTGTTAAGATACACATTGATATAAGAAATTTCTCTCTTAGCTTGGTTATATTTTTCATAAAAATAGAAATTATATCTTCTTCTTTTTTTCTTCTCTTGCTCTATTTTTTCAGGATAAGCATCATATGAGTCTTTACTAGGAGTATCCAGGATAGTTTAAAATGGATTATAGATACTTGCACGATTCATATTCGGATTACAAATCCGAAGGAACGAGGGAAAATGAGAATAAAGATATTTCTTAATTTGGAATATATAAAAAAAATTCTCTTCGTCCTCCTGTTTTCCTCTTAATTTCGATACTCCCTTTACCGTATTTTTTTATAATAGAGTCACCCACACTTACAAAATTCCATGAATCAGGATAAAAATCTACTGTTATATTTAAAGTATCATTATTAATTGTATGGACTTGGATCATCTTAGCCGCATGATTCCAGTTATCAATATGTTTTTTTATTATTTGTCCTTCATAACTTGAATTTATAACATCTATAGTATATTCTTTTCTACTACTAATATTACAAGACAAAAATAAACACATCATAAATAAATAAGATATAAATTTCATATATGTATTTAATGTTTTAAGTAAATATGAATTTAGTTTTTGATTCTAAAGAATTTCCAGGAGAAAAAAGAAAATAGATCATGAATCAACTCAATAGAATATATTCTACTACGAACCAACATGGATTTTCCCATTAAAATAACACATATCTTTGGCATAATTTATACCAACAATGATATACCAATATGATGAAGACATCACTTGATCTGATCTTTTACACTCGGGCTGAGCATCTCTATAGCCAAGAACAAACTTAATGAAAAAGGTGACAAAAGTAACAGCTTTTTGTATATATTTCTCTGTCACCTTTTTTCTACCCTTAAGTCATATATAGATAAATAATCCTGCCAATGATGACATTGACAGGATTGAATTATAGTGGATTGGAAATCCTTAATTATAAGTCTTCGGATTTCAAATCCGAAGGGACGAAAGTGGCGAATAATAATAATAATAATAATAATAATAATAATAATAATAATAATAATAATAATAATAATAATAATAATAATAATAATAATAATAATAATAATCTAACATATAAGAAACTTATATATACTCCTCTCCGTTTATTTAAATCTAGTTTCAAATTGCCTTGATACCCCTGTTTTTTTCTTAATAGTTATATAACTATCACCTTTATGTTTAATAATAGAGTCATAAGGAGATGCAAAAGCCCAAGACTTCGAATAGAACTCTGCAATAACTTGAATTGTACCCTTATCTTTTGTTGTTATTTCAAATGTATACACATCATGGTTCCAAGAATCTTTGTAAATCTTTGTAATAAGTCCTGTGTAGTCCTCGTTAATACATGCTTGTCTATATTCCTTATTACTACCTGCTATACATGAAAAAAATATTATAACAACAAAACAATATTTTTTAATCTTCATTATTTATTTTGTTTTATGTAAATACAAAGGAGATGTTGTATATGTTCTTTTTACGCTCCCAGAAAAAAGAGTTTTTGATCCAACAGAATATCCTATACTTCTCATATTCCAATTTGTTCCTGCTTTTTCGTCATATTTATAACTACCAGTCTGACCTATTTCAACAGGATTTGATTGAACTACATCTTTACTCGTTCCTATAGTTAAGCCGCCTGCACCTCCATCTAGTGCCCATGCTGGCCCTTTTAAAGTTTCAGCTGTTGGAACTGCATCTCCAACGTAATTTCCAACAACTCCACTGATACCATGAGAGAAATCAATTCCAAAAACAAAGCCTCCCGTTAAATTTATAAATACACCATCACTTGGTATATATCCAAGATTTAATTGAGCACTATATCCCAAAAGAAAGGAGGTTGTTACCCAAATGGTCAGTCATATAGTAATGATAAACTCCTCCTTCTATAGATCCTCCGTCAATCACTGGCTATCTCTATAGCTAATAACAAACTTAATGAAAAAGTGACAACCAACGATCACAGGAGCGAAGCGTATGTAAAAGTAACAGCTTTTTGCATATATTTCTCTGTCACCTTTTTATTCCCTTAAGTCATATATAGATAACTAATCCAGCCAATGATAATATTGGCAGGATTAGTTTATATCAAATAAATATACTGATTACTATTAATCTTCGAGCAAATCCGAAGGGACGAGGAAGTACTGCCTATCGGCACTGAATTCTGTGTATGGGAATTAAACTATCTTTATTTATTATTTTATATGTTTTTGTTATAATCTCATAGTCCATATTTAATTGAGAATAATCTTTATATCCAGCAATAGAATCTTTAAATATTGTTAAAGCGTTAATATTAAGCATATCTTTACTGCAGATACTATGTGCATTGTAAAAGACTATTAAATAACCGTCAAAAAAGGTATAACCATCAATTCTGTCTGCATCATAATAAAAATCAGTACTGATTTTTATCAAACAATTTGAGAAGTTATCAAATGATATAGTTACTATTCTTTTTCCTTTCATAGGATATTTATACTTAATCTTCTGTTCCTCAATAACTTCTTCTATCTTGTCAGTAAGAGATTTATTCATTATATTAGTCAAGTCTTTTTTTCTATTATTCTTTTCTATACAAGAAATAAAGATTAAAAGTATTAACACTAAGAATATTATTTTCTTTTTCATTACTTACTATTAATTATCTTACCAATTTTTATATCCTAATACAGTTTTTCTAAGTTGAGTCGTACTTTTAATCGGCCCTAGCAATTTACTCGTTGTTTTATCATTAAAATAAATTAGACTTTGGCTATTTTTATGATAAATAAAATGTTTAGGGTATGCAGTAGGATATTTTTTATTTACACTCTTGGCATTATTATATCTTTTTGCTAAGTTAGACATATCCCCTCCTTCATATCCGAACGGTGAAATTTGCCCTGATGCCATTTTTGTATCATCTCCACCAGGATGCGTATGCATATTAAAAATCATATCTTCATCTCCATATAAGCCATGCCTATAACCAACAGCTTCGTCCGAAAAACTTGTTCTAAGCACGTAACGGTTTCCTCCTTTTGTGGATTGATAGCCGTCTAATCCCCATTCTACATCTGAATTATCTGAGGCAAACTTAAATACATTAAATGCATCGTTTACATTAGACGTTGTTACAAAAGAAAAATCATTTTTCCAACAAATGCAGGTAATATTTCTTTATCATCTACATTTAGCGACCTGTTGGTAATCATAGTATACCCATATTGATCTTTTTTGTTGCAACTAACTGATCATGTTTATCTTCCGTTTTCAAAGCAAGAGTAATCTTACCATCTTCTCCTATTAAATAAATATCCATACCATCTGGATCTATATATTTCAGTGGATTATTTGCTACATAGACATATGGAGATATTGAATAATATTTCTCTGCTAACGGATCAACTGTTGTAAACCTTCCCACTGCACTTTCATAATACCTTGCCGAATAATCATACAGGTTCAATCCGTGCATCTGATCCAGCTCCTTGCCATTGTATTTGTACGGCTGTTTCTTGTGTTCATCTACAGTATTCTCTGCAAAAGCTGTTCCGAACGGATAGTAATGATTTCTTTGGGTTACCGTACCGCTTGCATTCACCACCACACGGTTGTTACCCAAATGGTCTGTCATATAGTAATGATAAACTCCTCCTTCTATATATCCTCCGTCAACCAGTATGCTATCTCTATAGCTAAGAACAAACTTAACGAAAAAGTGACAACCAACGATCACAGGAGCGAAGCGTATGTAAAAGTAACAGCTATTTGTATATATTTTTCTGTCACCTTGTTTATTCCCTTAAGATCATTATAGATAAATAATCCTAAGAATAATGAAACTCACAGAAAGGTTGAATTATCATGTATTAGAAATTTTATTTCACATTTATAATTATTGTATATACATTACTTAATCTTTAACACTCTTAATAATATTAGGCAGGCAATAAACTCTTTGTATATTCTAAAGCTAATTATATATAAAAGCAGATTACAACTTAAAAAAAGTTGCAATCTGCTTTTATATATAATTAACCTTTAATGGGTAATATCACTTCTCTGTAACCATGAGTGTGGCTTTATCGATTCCCTGCGAAACATCTATAACAAATTTATATGCTTTACCTTTAGTTAGCGTTTTACCCGGAGCTAATGCAATATTACCTTTATCTACCCCATTTACTGATTGTCCTTGTCCTATAATAAAGACTTCACTATTCACTGTAAGTGTCTCTGGGCCGAATGATGGAGCCCAATCTTTTGTATGGAAAAATACAAAATTAACTCTGTCTGCGATTATAGTCTCTCCTGCAACAAAAGTTATTTGAAATATACCATTTCCCATAGGAACCATACATACACCTTTTTGGGGATCCCATCCTGTATTTTTCAATGAAGGTTTTCCTTGACTATCACCAATAAGCCATATTGTGCCAGTCCCATCAGCTTTTAAACTTGCCAGATTTTCACCATCCATCACTTCTACCTTCAAGTATTTTAAGGAAAAGTCTGCACTTACACGGTATCTACCATCGATAGCATTGAATATAAGTTTGTCATCATTTTTAGAGAAAAAGTCTTGATCTACCCACCATTCGTCAAAGCCATCGATACCATCAACCTTAACTTCCTGTCCTTTGGTTAACTGTAAATCTATCTTAAAGTTATCATCGTCAATTTTTTCCATTTCAGTACCATTTATAGCATAAGCGACAATAAATGGGGCTGCCGTATAATCGAAAGTGTTGAATAAGATTGTATACTCGCCAGATGTAAGATTAGAGAATGTAATATCATTAGTTGATCCTTGAGATATCCCATTATCCTCCCATCCAAAATTTATAGAATTACCTATAGAAGTAACAGTCGGACTCTTAATAAAACCTTTAATCTTTTGGGGAAGATTCGTAGTCAATGCATAACGATTTTCACCGATGCGTTCCATTCGGTATTCCTTGTCTTTGGTCACAAAAGTTAAGTAAGGGTATTGAGGTCTGATAAGAGGAAGTTCGTATGTTTTATCAGTAGTTGTAAAATTTATATTCTGTAAAACAAACTCAAGCTTAGCTATACCATCAGGAATTTCTTTCAAAAATGGTACAAATATCTTACCCGAGTACTCTCCCTCTGTTTTAGTTCTAATGACTACATCTGATACGATCTTTTCTCCATAATAAAGCTTAACCTTAAGTGTAGAAAGAGGTACATCATCTGATACATTTACTTTAAAAGGTAGACTATCTCCAAACATTGCATTAGAAAACTCTGTTTGAATATTCATAGTGGGATTTCCAGTTTTTTTGTCGCTATCATCGTCCGAGCACGATAAAAATAATGCTACAGAGAGTAAAGATATATATATAAATATTTTCATAATTTTTAAGATATTATAATTATTAATTAAACCAACGATAAGAAACAACCGATTGAGCTGGAACTTCATGTGTAAAGCTCTTTGTTCCATCATAGACATTTATTTTTTTCAACTTACTAGATTTATTTAGTATAACAAGGGCATAACTGCCATCAGTATTCTTAAATGCTGAATGAATTAGCTCCATATCTTTATATCCAGAGGTACCTATGCGTAGAGCTTCGGGTTTAACTACAGAAGAAAGGTGAGATATTATGAAATAATGAGAATTACGAGTAATTGTTTTATAATCTACTTTATTGAGATCAACCGCCCCATAACATACGTCACACCCACCAGGTCTAAATGGACCTCGCTCTGTATCCAGCATCAGATTCCATACAATCACAGCTTTACACCAATTATTTATAGTGCCTAATGCTATTTCCTCCATATCATCTATCAAACGTTTCTGAAAATTGTGACCATCATTCCATGTCCCAATTGAAGTCTCTGTAAATATAAGTTCTTTCTCCGGATTTGCATGATGGATATCTAGAAGCTCATCTTTACTTCCTCCATAATTATGATATGCTGCACCTGCAACATATTGAGAAGTTTCAACATCTTTATAAATCTTTAAAGGAAACTGAGTTTGATCTTTAGTATCATCTTTACCCCTATCATAGTCATAATTATGATCATACAAATATATCTTTGTTGTTACTCCCGCTTTTTTAAATTGAGGGCCTAAAGCTGTTTTTACAAACTCATTCTGTTCTTTCCAGCCCATAAACATAGAAGCGGAATTACCTCTGTTTAAAGGCTCATTTTGAGGGGTTATTGAGTATATTTTAATACCATGATCTTGCATTGCTTTTATCCACTTCACAAAATAGACAGCATAATCCTGATAATATTTTGGATTTAGTTGACCACTTGTCCATGAGTTATAAGCTCTCAAGTCCTTCAAATTATTAACTTTCATCCAAAGAGGTGCAGTCCAAGGAGAACCCATAACTTTTATATTTGGGTTGATTGTTAATATTTCCTTGAGTATAGGTATTACATATTCTAATTCCTCACTCTGCAAAGCAAAGTTTTCGAGCCCCTCTTTATCACAACAAGTATATTCACTGAGTGAAAAATCAGAACAGCCGATAGCTATTCTGACATAGCTATACCCAGCGCCACCTTTCTCTGAAAATGTTTCATTCAGAAATTTATCACGATCAAGCTTTTGCATTTGCAGCAAATTATAGGCCGTAGATCCAGTTATGGCAGCGCCAAAACCATCCATTATCTGATATGTTTGATTCGCTATCAAGTTAATTGTTAGAGGAGACATATTATCTGCCTTTTCGCTAAACGGAATCTCTTGTTTTACAAATTCTAAAGATCGTGTATTAGTGGTGACATATACAGTCACCACTTTATCATTTACAGTTATATCATCTATCTCATCCTTATTACTTATTCTACTCCCACTACAAGAAAAAAGGACTATAATGGATAAGAATAGAGTAAAAGTATATTTCAGTATATTCATTTTTGTTTTTCTATTTGTATGATATAACTTTTAATACCCCTCATTTTGGACTATATTGGGGTTATTATCAATCACAGATAATGGAATCGGCAACCTTTGAGAGTTTTTTGTAAAACTCCATTTTATAGGAGTTCGCCCACTATCCTTTACAAAAACATTATTCATAACGCTTTCAACTAAGTCTAAGCGAATCAAATCAAACCAACGTTGGCCCTCAAATGCCAACTCCATTCTACGTTCTTTCATCAGTGCTTCAAATAGTTTATCTTTACTTGATTTATCGTCATTAGATAAATTTGGCAATTGAGCTCTTTTTCTGATAGTATTAATAATATTGGCGGCACCATTTAGATCCGGTGAAGATTTTAATAACAAAGCTTCTGCTTTGAGTAGTAATATATCTGCATAGCGCAAATGAATGATACTACTTTGAGATGAACGACATTTGTACATGAAAGGATAATTATCTTTAGGATAATAAAGAGACCATCCACATTCGTAATATACGATAGATTCCTTATAGCGTTTAACATCATTCTGTATTTCATAAAGTTTTATTAGATCTCTTGAAGGTGTTACCCATTTATTCCATGTAAAATTTGCATCCCAATTGAGCAAATCTCGTCCAAACATCATGTAACACCAATTGCCTCCTCCTGCAACAAAATGAGCCTCCAATATAGACTCTTTTGTATTACGAGCCTTAATGTCTGTAACCTCATTATTCATCCCAAACAAAAGAGTATAATCATCAACTAAGTCTATTCCATCTGTAGCAACCTCATCGCAATACTGAACTACCTTGTCATAATCTCTTATTGGTTTTTCTGCATATACCTTTGCTAATAAAGATCTAGCGACAGTTTTAGTCATCAAAGTTTTGTCTGCATTGTTATTGTTGGGTGCATGTTGAGTCGCAAATAATAGATCTGATTCTAATTTCTTATATACATCTATTTCTGGAGTCTGAGGAGGAAAATATAATGGGTACACTTCTTCAAAATTTTCAGAGGTGATATCCGGTGCTATAACTGTAACCAATGGTATATTTCCCCACATACGTACCATGTCAAACAATATTAATGATCGAAATATCATTCCTTGTGCTTGATATTCTTTAATTTCTGTATCGGTCAAAGATTTATCCCCAACACTATCTGCGTATATTATCAACTTGTTTGCCATCCCTACTTGCTTCAAGTAGCGATTCCAGTCTCTAGTCAATACTGTATTTGTACCATCTATAGAGTTGTCTTCAAATGGCAATACTTCGGCATTAAAAGCTCCAGCATAAGCATTATCGGAGTGGCTATCTGTAAGCAATATTTTATCGATATACCATTCCTGATCCTTCAATTCGTTATAGAGAGCCCTTAATTGAGTTTCAACAGCTGCTTTATCTTTGAATACGACTTCTTTTCCGCCCTGATTGAAACCTTCTGTCACATCAGAATAATCTGATATTGGATCATGATCGAGCGAGCATGATGTGGGTGCAAGAACGATAATTCCACCTACGATAAATTTTAATATATTTTTGAGTATCATAATTACTTCGATTTATTTGTTAGAATTCTAGATTAACACCAAATACATATGATTTGCTATGAGGATAAGTACCCCAATCTATACCTTGAACGGCTCCGCTATTTCCCCATTGATTAACTTCAGGGTCCATTCCAGAATAATTAGTCCAAGTCAGTAAGTTATTTGCTGTAAAATAGGGCTGTAAACGACTGATACCTAGTTTCGTCAAAACATTATTTTTTATATTATATGATAGAGAAACACTCTTCACACGCAAATAACTACCGTCCTCAATGAAATACGTAGAATTTTTCATATCAAATCGAGCTTTAGGAACATCCGTTATTTGTCCAGGGATTCTCCATCTGTTTAAAACAACGGTAGTCTGATTTTTATCATCATACATTCCTTCTGTTTCCATACGAGACGCATTGTAAATATCATTTCCGTAAGATCCCTGAATAAAAATGCTTAAAGAGAAATTTTTGTAAGAAAAATTATTTGTCAAACCAAATGTAAAATCTGGATTAGGATCTCCGATATATGTTTGGTCTCCCGGGCTAACTTTTCCATTTCCGTCTAAGTCTCTATACATAAGCTCTCCGGTTTCAGGATTTACACCATCACTTATATATCCCCAAAAACTACCTAAGGCTTTCCCCGGTCTGTTGTAAACAACACTAGCATTTACATGATCACTAGTTTTGCCATCATCGTACAAAGGCTTAGTTTGGAGTTTAGTCAATTTATTTTTATTAAATGAAATATTAAAGTCTGTATCCCAAGAGAATTGCCCTTGTATATTTCTAGAATTAACAGCAACTTCAAAGCCACTATTTTTCATTTCGCCCTCATTACGTTGTATTTTATCAATGGAACTTGCTCCTGTACTTGGCATAGTTACATTCATCAACATATCTGTAGTTTTCTTGTGATAATAATCAAGAGTTACATTCAAGCGACTTCCGAAACCTGTAAAATCAATGCCAACATTGCTTTGTGTTGTAGTTTCCCATTTAAGATCTTTAGCTCTTAAGTTATCTTGAATTAAGATTGGTACAGCATTTATATATTTATCTTCAAACCACGGTAAACGTTGTACTCTATATCGCTGTAAATAAGCATAATCATGAATACCAGACTGATTACCAGTCTTACCCCATCCTGCTCGAATTTTGAGATCATCTAACCATTCAAAGTTTTTCATAAATTCTTCAGAAGAGATCCTCCATGCTGCAGAAGTAGACGGAAATGTACCCCATCGACTATCTGGATGTAATCTAGAAGAAGCATCTCTACGAACATTTACAGTTAATAAATATTTACTATTATAGTTATAAGCGACACGGCCAAAATACGACATCATACCCCATTCTGATCCTGCACTTCCAGTATTATCCCATGCGATTTTATTAGCTACATTTAACGTCTGGATGTCAGAAGACCTATAATGGGATCCATTGATCCAACTATTAAGATACTCGGATTCAGTATACGAAGTCCCTAACATTGTCTCTAGGCTATGTTTGTTAAAACGCTTACTATAAGTAAGTATGTTATCAAAGGTTATTATAGAATTTCTATTTCTTTCATCTTTACCTGTACCATTTTGTTGACGTCCCCAACTTGTAGTTATCGGGTCTAGAAATGCTGTATTTAAACCATTTCTTCTATCAAGACTAATAGTTGACTTAAAATTTAGCTCAGGCATTAAAGTAATCAACGCACTTCCTGATAGAATTAGACGATCTTCTCGTTGTTTATCATTTTTGCTTCTCTCCATATTCTCTAATGGATGAGTTATATTTGCACCATTAAAGTCGTCATAGTACTGTTTAGGGTTATTAGGATCCCAAACAGGAGCATAAGTTGGTGTGTTTATTACAGAGAGGACAACCCCTCCACGATTAGATCCTTGTCCTGTAATTAGGTCATTTTTAGACCGATCTGAATAAGAAATATTTGCTGTAACCTTCAGCCATTTACGAACATCATTTTCGATATTTGCTCTAATATTGTAACGTTTATAAAATGCAGCATTTAATGTTCCTTTTTGATCAAGGTAGCCCGCTGATAAAAAATATTTCAATCTGTCAGTTCCATCAGAGACCGACACTTGATAACTTTGTGTACTACCTGTTTGATACGCTTCCTTAAACCAATCAGTTTGGTCTTTAAGCCCATCTGGCAATACATTTCCTAACTCTCTTTGCAACTCAACATATTGTTCTGTATTCAGAACCTTTATATTATTGATTACTTTATCAAAACCATATTGCGCATTGAATGTTATTTTAGGTTCTCCTTTTTGACCACTTTTAGTAGTAATTAATACAACTCCATTAGCTGCTCGTGAACCATATATAGCTGCAGCCGAAGCATCTTTCATTATCTGCATACTCGTGATATCATTTGGCGCAAGAAAATCGATCTTATCGACAGGCACCCCATCTACAACATAAAGAGGATCGTTACTTCCATTAAATGAAGTTGTTCCACGTACACGAATAGATAATTCACCACCAGGAGCTCCACTAGGCTCTATAACAGATACTCCTGCTACCTTTCCTTGTATAGCTTGTCCTGCAGATGTAATTGGTCGTTGATCTAAATCTTTAGTAGATACGGTTGATATGGATGTAGTAACATCTTTACGCTTTGCGGTTCCATAACCAATTACAACTAGTTCTTCGAGATTATTAACTTTTTCTGATAATTTTACATTAATAGTAGTCTGTTCTCCAACAGAGACTTCTTCTGTAGTCATTCCAAGTTGAGAAAATACTAAAATGTCTTTTTGATTAGCATTTAATGTATACATACCATCAAGATCGGTTAGCACACCTCGGGTTGTCCCTTTAATTACAACGCTGACAGCTTGTAGGGGTACATTAAATTCATCTACTACTGTTCCTGTTATTGTCAGCTCTTTGTTTTGAGCAACACCAAGAAGTGGACTTAAGCAAACTAAAAAGAAGAAAAACCAGTAGAATGGTTGCTTTTTACTACTACATCTTTTCTTAGACATGAGACTCTTAATCATGGTTATTAAAATTTTAGTGTTTTAGTATTAGAAATTTCGTTTCACTGTTAGTTTACTCTTTATCTTATAATATATCTATTAAGAATAAACTATATGTGAATAGAAAATCAATTGATTCAAAGGTATCCAATCAGATATATGGCATAAATTCTGGTGAGTATAAAAGTAGTTAAACAAAAACACAATGCACTGACAAACAAATTATTAAAACAAAAAAAGATATAAAAAAAGTAGTAAAAATATGTACTACATCATTATTATTATTCTATTTTATTGAAGCTATATTCAACCTTGCTTTTTAAAATATCAACTCTATTTTTAAATTTCACTCGATAGTTATAAGTATTTCCCACGAGGTAGAGTATTTACAATTGACAAAATTTAGCTGTTATACATTACTATAATTAGATTTAAACAATATCAGTTTTGAACATTTACACCTCCTCGTACAAAAAACAGCCGAATTCTAATAATATCTGACTGAGTAGGCCACAAGCTTTAGTCGTACTGTATCACTCTTTTAAAAATAAAGCTGAAAACAAAGAGTATTCTGAAATCAGACTTAGGCCGTCTATTTTTATAGCTAAGGCTGACTGAACTAAAAAAGATACAAAAGTAACAGCTTTTTGTATATATTTCTCTGTCACCTTTTTTCTACCCTTAAGTCATATATAGATAAATAATCCTGCCAATGATAATATTGACTGGATTGACTATTTTGAATGAATACAAACCCCTTCCGATTAATACTTCTTATTCAAATCTGAAGATTAATAAATAAGTTACCGAACTCCTCAAAGAGGACGTCAAAACATTTATAAAATAGAATTTGGAATAAATACCTATCTTTGATGAAAACATTTTGTTTTTATTAAAGAGAAATAGATATGACACCAACTAAAGATATAGAAGATATTAAAGACATAAAGAAAATGGTTGATATTTTTTATGGTAAGGTCAGAAGAGATAATTTAATTGGCCCTATCTTCAATGATAAAATACAAAACCATTGGCCGGAACATCTTGCTAAATTATACTCTTTCTGGCAAGGAATACTGTTAGGGGAAAAGACTTATGCGGGATTTCCATTCCCTCCACACGCACAATTGCCTATAGACAAAGAACATTTTGACCGATGGCTAGACCTTTTCACAGAGACAGTGGACAGTCTTTTCGTTGGGCCAATTGCTAATGAGGCTAAAAACCGTGCATATAAGATAGCTGATATATTCCAGGATAAATTAGCGTATATACGTGACAAGGCAAATAAATAACATGCAAATATTGTATAAAAATTAATCTCTATATTTGTACTTTATAAATTAAATAGAAAATAATTATGATGAAACCACGTCTGGGTATGAGTGCCCGAACAGGTGATAAATGTCCTAAAAGTGGTGTATGGAGAGCTATGGGAATAGCAGAATCTGTTACAATGTCTATATCTCGAGGAAATAGAATGCCTATGCATGAGAACAGACATATAAACTGGAAACTAATTATAATGTTTTAAGTCATGCTTTTGGGGACATGGTGTTACTTTTCTGATAGATGTAATTTAATTTTTCAAATTTTACAGAAGAACATCTATTTATACAATCAGAATTAATATTCCCTACAATAAGTATTCTTCGTTATAGAGTATCATTAATCAGGAAAGGAAAACTTCCGGAGTAATAAAACAAAAGGTAACCTTAACGGTTGCCTTTCTTATTCGTTACAAGACACTAGCTGTTTGTCCTTGAAAGAAATAAAAGTATTTAGATTGGCTTTATTTTAAGTTTAAAAACCTGATTTATTGTAATATAAATAAAATTATTTTTTATTTTCTTTGTAAAAAAGTCTAACTATGGAATCACAGAACGACGAGTACGAAGAATTAATCTGCGAAGAGATAAAGAAATTAGCAGCTATTTTCCTGAAAGAAGCAGGAGAGTTTTATCCTTTTGCAATAGGAATAGATACCTCTAAACAGATATATTCAATAGCTGCTTCAAATGAGGAAGAGTTTCCAGATTCTCAAACCTTAATTGATATATTAGAAAATAATATCCCTTTAGATATTATTGAAGGTAAATATTTATTGGGTGGAATATGTCTCGACATTTTTAAGTATGAAAATATTGACGGTATTCAAGTAAAAAAAGATGCTATCGAAATAAGATTTATTAGGGAGGGGTATTATAAAAGAAAGTATTATGTCTACGAACTAAGATCAAACGGAGATGCTATTTTTATTAAACCGAAATAAAAAATCCGAGCAATTCTGTTCGGATTTTTTAATATTGTTTGATATCTTATTTTTTACTGAGTGTTTCTAAAATATCAATTTTTCCTTTTTCACTAAAAGATGAAACTTTATCATTTTTGTTGATAATTACATTTATGTTATCCGTTTTAGCATCGTAATAAATTATAGTCTGAAAACTAGGGCAATCATGTTGTTTGCATCCAGAAAATTTATAAATACCACTCTCTGACACTATTGGAGTTTCAACATTAAAATTCTTAATAATAGCATCATATTCAGAGCCGGTTATAGTCTTTAGCCTATCATTAAATAATTTGTCTTCAAAAATTTTCACCTCTAAAGGATATTTTCCTTCATTTTTTACGATGATATTATTCGGGTCTAAAATCTTAATTTCTTGAACTGCATTATCAGAAATAGCGGAAGTAATTGAGTCCTTATTTTCTGAGATTTGATTGGATGACTGTTGCTTCTTGCAGGAGGTGGCTCCTAAAGACAATATTAAGGATATTGCCATAAATAATATTGGTTTCATAATTATATAAATTAAAGATTTAAAGCTAAAAATATAAACAGACAAAATCCAAGTGAAATAAAAAAACAAAAATTACAACTCCTTAACAATTTATAAACTACTTCATTATTCCCAACTAAATATTCCGGATACATTTCAAATCGCTTTTAATATTTTCAGCTATCGATTCAAAGAATTCAGCTAGTATTGTCATAATATCTGGTGTATCATCATGAGCATTTCAAGTCCATTTTAATATGAGACTTCTCACTTGATAAAGTTTTTGATTTATAGAACATCACATTTACTGTTTTGTATTCATTGATTAAACAGGTTTAACTCTCTGTTTAACTTTGCTTGCGCAAACGACCTAAAACCAGACCTCCCACAAACAAAAAAACACCTACAAAAATTATAAGTGCTTCTTCTGTGACATCGTCAGGATTCAAATATGAAACCTTATGATCGATCCGTAGCCTAAGGATAATCCTTTATTTATGCAGCTTTATAAAAAACATCTAAACAGGTTATAAACAATAACCGATTTTAGAAAGACTCTAATTCTATCATCAGCCTCGGATTGCATATTGTCGTAATATGTACTAATGCCGTTTTTTTAATTCATCAAACTTAGCATATATTGGTTTATCATTTTTCTTTTCCATATAATAACTCTCTTGCTCTAAATAATCATAAGGATATAATATTATAGCATCATCATAATCTTTATCTGTAGCAACCAATGTCATAAATCTAGCTGATTCAATAGATGCGTGAACATATCTTTTTATAGTATTAGAGTCATTCCTATTAATGAATTTAAGTGCGCTCATTATTATTGTATCAATTTTATCTTGTCTATGATAAAAAGCTTTATTGGATATATCATTCTTTGTTCAGTTATTTCTATTATCTTCCGAAAAACAACCTTTTAGTAAGAAAAAATAAGAATAAAAAGAATAAGAAATATTAAACATCCGATACTCTTATATTTATCATCTTTGCTTAACCTTTTATTATCCATGATAGTTTCTTTTATATTACTTATTTTAAATTCTAACTCATAGATGTATTTCCTAATATAAACCAGAGCTCTCTTTTCTTTACATAAAACCTTTAAACATTGCTATATAAATATTTCTTTAGTCTAAACTATTTCTAAACATTACTCTAAAATAGCTAAAAATTATTAGTTATGTTGTATAAACAAAGAAGCACCTACAAAATTAATTGTAAGTGCTCCTCTTGTGACCACGGCAGGATTCAAACCTGCAACCTTCTGATCCGTAGTCAGATGCTCTATTCAGTTGAGCTACGTAGCCGTTTTCCTTAAATGCGATGCAAAGGTAAAATAGTTTTGTTTATTATGCAAATATATTCTAAAGTATTTTCTCCTCAAAAGTGATTATTGAAGCCAAAATCAAGCTATAATATTGTTTTAAAGATGCTTATAAATACAAAATAAAATACATAAAATGCTTCGCTCAGCATTTACGATAAGTACATCTTAATATGCACTCTCAAACTGATCAAGAAAACGTTGATCATTCTCGGAGAACATACGAAGATCCTTAACTCTATATTTAAGATTTGTAATACGCTCCACTCCCATTCCGAGAGCATATCCCGTATATATTTTACTATCTATACCACAGTTTTCCAACACATTCGGGTCTACCATACCACAGCCTAATATCTCTACCCAACCGGTGTGTTTACAGAATGGGCAGCCTTTTCCACCACAGATATTACATGAAATATCCATCTCTGCGCTAGGCTCTGTGAAAGGGAAATATGAAGGACGCAAACGTATCTTGGTATCTGCACCAAACAACTCCTTCGCAACGAATAACAAAGCTTGTTTTAGATCAGCAAAAGACACATTCTTGTCTATATACAATGCCTCAACCTGATGAAAGAAACAGTGTGCACGATACGAAATAGCTTCGTTACGATACACCCGACCGGGACAAATAATGCGTATCGGTGGTTGTTGCTGCTCCATCACTCGGGTCTGAACAGAAGAGGTGTGTGTACGCAATACAATTTCAGGGCTTCGTGCAATAAAGAACGTATCCTGCATATCACGAGCCGGATGATCTTCCGCAAAGTTAAGAGAAGAGAAAACATGCCAGTCATCCTCTATCTCTGGACCTTCGGCTATAGAAAAGCCTAAACGACGGAAAATATCACAAATTTCTTTTCTTACAATTGATAGCGGATGGCGAGTACCAAGCTCGAGAGGCGTAGCAGTACGAGTAAGGTCGATTGCCTCATCCACAGTCTGAGAATTTTCTAAAGATTCTTTCAACTGATTTATTCGCTCCTGAGCCTTTTCTTTTAGTTCATTTAGTTTTATGCCTACCTCCCGTTTCTGTTCTGCAGCTACAGTGCGAAAATCGTTCATCAAAGCCGATACTTCACCTTTCTTACTAAGATACTTAATACGCAAAACCTCTATCTCATCTGCTTTAGAAGCTTTCAGTCCCTCAATCTCTGCCAACAGCTTATTTATTCTATCAATCATAAACTTCAATTATGAATTATACTTTTATAAGTTTTTCACTTTGGAATACAAAAATACACTTTTCTTTTTATTATCAATCATTTTAACACAGAAGCCACCCCAACTTTTCATCATCTTTACAAAACTAGAGTTTCACAATCTCACGTATCCGTTAAATCCAAAAAGGTTACAATTTCTCGCAAAATCAGACAAAACACAAACAGCACTATATCAAATACATAAACATCAAAAAAGCAACAAAAGTAACAGCTATCCGTAATATTAAAATTATCACTTTAATTTATTTATAAACAATAACAAATATCTTAATACTAGATAATTTAGCCTATAAGAAATAAAACAAATAGGAAATCTTGAATATTAAACTATATTTGTCATAATTAAACTACAGATCACAAAAATGAAGCTTATATACACTTTTATAATATCCACTCTTTTATTTGTCACACATAATCTGCATGCCCAGTCTGATATAGAGCGCATACAAAAACATCTGACTGCTATCACCAAAACAGAAGGATTTCGCAACTTTGAGCATACTGTAACACTCAACAAAGTGGCAGACTATATATTCACAGAATTTAGCCAATATGCAGATACAACATATTATCAAACGTATGCTGTAGACAATGTTAATTATAAGAATGTTATTTGTCGGTTTGGCACAAAACAACAAAAAGCGTTGGTAGTAATCGGTGCTCACTACGATGTTTGCGGAGAACAAGAAGGTGCTGACGATAATGCATCAGGCGTAACTGCCATACTGGAACTGGCTCGGTTATTTAGTCGATCAAACTTAACACGCCCCATAGAACTAGTTGCATATACCCTCGAAGAACCACCCTTCTTTGGTACTCAATCTATGGGTAGCTATATCCATGCCAGTGAACTGAAAAAATCCAATACTCCCGTTTATGGGATGGTGGCCGTAGAAATGATCGGATTCTTCAACGATGCTGAAGGTTCACAAAGTTATCCTTTTGCCCCAATGAAGCTTTTCTATGGTGATAAAGGTGACTTTATACTCTTAACAAAGAAAATGGGATATGGGCAATTTGTAAAAGATTTCTCCAAGCAATTTTACAATGCAAAAACAATTAAAACTAAAAGTCTGACAAGTCCCGGAATGATAAAAGGGGTAGATTTTTCAGATCATCGAAATTATTGGGCACTCGGTTTTGATGCTATGATGATTACCAATAGTGCATTTTATCGCAATCACAATTATCATAAATCGGGAGACAAAATGGATCGTTTGGATTTTAAACGAATGACAGGAGTTATTGACGCCATTTACTATGCGATTATCAACATCGACAAACCTACATCTGTGAAAAAGAAAAAATAGTGATTGATACCATGACTATAATATGGATAATCTTCAAATTCAATTAGGAATAAAAATAGTGGAAAATTTACCAGTGCATACATAGGAGAAGAATATAAAGATATCTAGAGACATCGATTATAAGTCGTTCTGCGGACTCTTAATGATCTCTAAAAGGGAAGTACCAGTAAAAAAAAACAATCTGATATGATAAAATTTTGTAATTTGATATATTTCAATCTTTATAAACTAGGGTTATTAATAAATGAAATATCGGTCTATCCGATATTTCATTTATTATTTAAAAACAATAAAAAAGGAGAAGAAGTCATTAAAGCAGTAAAAGAGGTCTCAGAAAATAAAAAGAATGGAATAAAGATAACTCTTGCTGGCATGCATTTTTATGCTCTAGTATATCTATTTATATTGGGTTCCATAAATTCTGTTTTAATTTGTTTGCAAGAAGTTAATATTGCAATAAATATAAACAATAAACATTTACTCTTGTTGTTAGGTGTTCCTTCATATATTTTTGCTTATTTTCTGATAGACTACAAAGATAGATACTTAGATTATTTTAAATATTTTGAGAAGTTTACAACTAAAAAGAAACGGATATGGGGATTTATAAGTCTTCTAACAGTTATCTTTTTATGGTTTTGGGGATTTGGGAGCTTGATACTCAGATTGATTTTGAATAATAATTAAATAACCCATCATCCCTTCGAATTTGCAATCCAATGATTAAAATCCTTACAAACTAGTCATGCCGATGTTGTTATTAATTGTATTAACTATCCCAATAGAAAGAATTAAGATTGCAGTTGCCATAAATATACTCTAGCACGATTTCTGAAAGTCTAATTTTCTTTAATCAAAAGAATACCACTAAGAATAGTACTTATCGCATCAGCTTTTTTTACCACCATCAGGTGATCCCCGCCCTCTACGGGAAATGCATTTCGTATATGTTCATAAGAAAAAATCTGATCTTCGGTTCCGTGTATATGATAGAGATGTTTACATTTATTTTCGGGCATCCAACCTACAATTTGCTCAATGGCCCACTTAATATAAACAGGATCAACAAAGGTCATTACCTCAGCCAGCTCCGATGTTGGCACATTATAAACAAAACGGTTAAAGAGATCCATTATAAGCTCTGTTGAAGCATACACGCGCATCGGAATGCGGTCTGCCACATTTGTTCTTTTAGCTGCACTTAATGCAGTGATGCGTCAAACTTTAAAGAGACCGGATTCGGTCTCTTTGCTTTTTTATATACTTACAACTATACAAACCTTAAAAAATTGACTAACAAAGCCTCCATTCAGAGATACTCAATTGCTATTTCTTAATCAAATTTTCCATCTCTTAGTAATAATCTAGACACCTTTTTCAGTACCTTTGCCCCAAATTAAATATAAGATAGATTAAGATATGGCCCACTCGTCATTATTAGAAAGACTTGATGCACTGAATATCCGCTTTGAAGAAATAGGCAAACTTATTACAGACCCTGCCGTAATTGCCGATATGAAAAGATACGTCAAACTGAATAAAGAATATCGCGATTTAGAAAAAATAGATATAGCACGTAGAGAATATAAACAACTACTAGCCATCATAGACGAAGCAAAAGATATCCTTGAAAACGAAAATGACTCTGAATTAAGAGAAATTGCAAAAGAGGAAATGGATGCTGCAAATGAACGTATGCCTAAGTTGGAAGAAGAAATAAAGTTTCTTTTGGTTCCGGCCGATCCTCAAGACAGCAAAAATGCAATCATGGAAATACGCGGAGGAACAGGAGGTGACGAAGCGGCTATTTTTGCGGGAGACCTTTATCGTATGTATCAGAAATACTGTGAAGTAAAAGGCTGGAAAACAGAGATTACAAGCGTTACCGAGGGAACTTCCGGGGGATTCAAGGAAATTATATTTACTGTAACTGGCGAAGGCGTATACGGCATTCTAAAATACGAATCGGGAGTGCATCGCGTTCAACGTGTCCCTGCAACCGAAACTCAAGGACGTGTACATACCTCTGCTGCTACTGTTGCCGTATTACCCGAAGCCGAGGAGGTTGACGTGGAGATAAACCCTGCTGATGTTGAAATGCAGACTGCCCGTTCGAGTGGTGCGGGAGGACAGAATGTAAATAAGGTTGAAACCAAAGTACAGCTAACGCACAAGCCGTCAGGTCTGGTCGTTGTATGCCAGCAATCAAGATCTCAATTAGCCAATAGAGAGCTTGCTATGCAAATGTTGAGAACAAAGCTTTATGATATAGAGCTATCTAAATATATGGATGCAATCGCTTCGAAACGTAAGACAATGGTATCGACAGGTGACCGCTCGGCTAAGATTAGAACATACAATTATCCGCAAGGAAGAATGACTGATCACAGAATCAATCTAACCTTATATAATTTATCGGCAGTAATGGATGGAGAAATCCAGCCAATTATAGATCAATTGATAATTGCGGAAAATACCGAAAGGCTTAAAGAAAGCGAAATGTAAAAAATAAAAAGTATTAGAAATAAGACAAAAGCGACTCTAATTTTGAAGATACAAATATGACAAAGCAAGAATTATTTGAGAATATTAAAAGAAAAAAATCTTTCCTCTGCGTGGGGTTAGATACCGATATAAATAAAATTCCTTCTTTTTTATTAGATGAAGAAGATCCTATCTATGCTTTCAATACAGCAATAATAGATGCGACTGCAAAATATTGTGTTGCTTACAAACCGAATGCTGCATTCTATGAAAGCCAAGGTGTAAAAGGGATCGTGGCTTTACACAAAACGATAGAATATATTCGCCTGAGATATCCTGATCAGTTTATTATACTAGACGCTAAACGAGGAGATATAGGCAATACATCAGAGATGTACGCCATGTCTGCATTCGAAGACCTGAAAGCCAGTGCTATCACCGTAGCTCCTTACATGGGAGAAGATAGCGTGAAGCCATTTATTAAATATGCCAACAAATGGGTTATTCTATTAGCCCTTACGTCTAACAAGGGTTCTTATGATTTCCAGTTGACAGAAGACAAGAACGGCGAGCGTCTTTTCGAAAAGGTACTCAAAAAATCTCAGGAATGGGCAACTGACGAGCAATTGATGTATGTAGTGGGAGCTACACAAGGAGAAATGTTCGCTGATATTCGGAAGTATGCACCTAATCATTTCTTACTTGTTCCGGGTGTAGGCGCACAAGGAGGAAGCCTTGCCGATGTCGTAAAGTATGGTATGAATTCACAATGTGGATTACTTGTAAATTCTTCTCGTGCTATAATTTATGCAGATAATTCTGTAGACTTTGCTTTTGCAGCGACGGCTGAAGCAAAAAAAGTACAAGAAGAAATGGCGACATATTTAGCAAAATTAATTTGATCATTTTATTTACGTCTATATATCAAAGCGTCTCTAATCTTTATCTCAAAGAAATAAATATAGTAATATATAGACATACAAATAATAGAACTCCGAAGTTGTTTACAGGAACGGCTTCGGAGTTTTTCTATTTAGATACTTAAGAGGCTATTGAACAGAAAAATAAGCCGACTAAAAAATTAACAAACTGAAACTAAAAAAAATTATATTTTTTTATAAAAAAGATACAACTTTTCCATTCCTTTGTAGCAAATTTCAATAATGAAATTCAGAATAATTGAAGACTAACTCATATAATATTCATTTTAATATTTTCAGCACGTTAACCTAAACAGGCAGATAGATGAAATCGCCTTTAAAGGGGTAGATAACAATAAAATTTACCTTTATATTCTGTAAGAAATAATTAATAAATACTTAATATAATATTGTCTATCTCTTTTGGCTTAACATCTATTTTTGCCTCTGCAATTTGAGATAATTTAAATATAAAGCAAAATTTATGTTAAAGAAGTATTTATTTAAAATTTTCATGTTTCTTACTTTTATGTCCATTTCCTCGCAGAGCGTATGGGCACAAAGTACACAAGTAAAAGGAACTGTATCCTCAGAAGGATTACCCTTAGTGGGTGTGAGTGTGTCTGTAAAAGGGACAACCATAGGTACAATTACAGACTTGGATGGGAAGTATACATTAGACGTTCCTAACAAACAGTCTATTATACGCTATTCATTCATTGGATATGAAACAGTGGAGCGTGTTGCCAATGCAGGAATTATTGATGTAACCCTTACTGAAAATGCCCAGTCGCTAGATCAGGTTGTAGTACTAGGTTATGGAAGCAATGCCCGCAAACAAGATTTGTCTGCTGCGGTAGGTGTTATAAGCAATGCTGATGAATTAACCGTTCGTCCCGTAAGCTCTACCGAAAATATGCTTCAAGGTCAGTTGGCCGGCGTAACCATTAGCTCAAATGGTGGAGACCCTACTTCTACTCCTAATATCGTAATTCGTGGACAAGGTTCTCAACTAGGAGATAACGTACTTTGGGTAGTAGATGGCGTTCCGGGAATGGCTATTGCTTCGATGAATGACATTGAATCGATTGTAGTGCTTAAGGATGCTGCATCGGCAGCTATTTACGGAGCTCAGGCTGGAGCTGGAGGTGTAGTCTTAGTAACCACAAAAAAAGCAAAGAAAGGCGAGCCGTCTCTTTCGTATGAGGGTATATTCGGTACACGTGAGGCTACTAATCTCCTTCAATCTTTAACTGCAGAACAGCAAATCGAAATGCGTAAAACCTCTTTCAGTAATGCAGGTCTCACATTACCTATTGGTTGGGATACTAGCCGCAACCCATATGTAGGAACCACACGAACTGATTGGATGGATGAAATTTTTAGAACAGCCGCATATCAACGTCATAATGTAACATTGAATGTAGGAACAGAAAGTTTTAAAAACCGTATATCATTTTCTTCTGACAATGATCAGGGAACATTGATCAATACTTTCAATAAGTCAATCAACCTCCGCTACAATGCAAGTATGAAGCTGAATAAGTGGGTAACAATTTCTGAAGATTTTGTTTGGAAAAATACACAAAGTCGAGGAATTGATACAGGAAGCGCTTATTCGGGAGCTATACTTTCTGCACTATATATGCCTCGTAGTGCTACAGTCTATAATCCTTTAGACGGATCTTATGGTGGAGTTACGACTGAAGACCCTGCTTATATTGCAAAATATGGTTCAAACTTTGCTGATATTCACGGAGACGCCATTAACCCTGTTCGCTTACTACTTGCTGATAATAATTACAACAAAACAAGCAATACATGGACAAATACAACTCTTGAAATTGCGAACATAATAGATGGACTAAAGTTTACCAGCCGCTTTTCATATAATTTAGAAAGTAATTATTATAAAAACTTTACACCCATCCGTGATGAGATAGGTAAACCCGATATGTCAAACACTTTGAACGAATCCACTTATCGCTCGGATCAGTGGAAAACAGAAAATACACTGACCTATGACGGAATATTTGGCAAACATTCGGTAAGCGGACTTCTTTCTACCACAGCAGACCATTATGAACAACGTGAACTTAAGGTATCAGGATCAGGATTTGCTGATGAATCAGATTTCTTACAATATCTGGCTTTTGCTGGATCTACAACAGCTCAAGATTATCTAAACGGCCCCGATGCCAATGTCTCACTGATAGCACGTTTGGCTTATTCTTACGACGATAGATACTTCATCACCGGATCGTGGCGCCGCGACTATGCCGGACGTTTACCAAAAGAAAACAATTACGGTGATTTTCCTGCAACAACACTGGCCTGGAAAATTTCGAGCGAAAAGTTCTTTAAGAAAACAGATCTTCTAAGCCTACTCAAGATACGCGCATCATGGGGACGTGTAGGTAATATCTCTTCATTAAATAGGAATTATAAATCACTGATCCTCAACAAAGAAGAAAACACAGGTAATAATTCCGGTCAATATGGTGTTCCGACAGGTGGCAAATGGGGTACAAGTGTATATAAAAATACAGCTATTAATCCGGATCTGACATGGGAAACCTCAGAGCAAATGGACTTTGGTTTAGACCTAAGTATGTTTAGAGATCGCTTAGCTCTATCGCTCGATTATTTTGACAAAAAAACTTATAATCTGATACAGGATCAAACTCTAGATTGGCCTACAACAATGGGGTTACAAGCGATGAAAGTCAATCAGGGAGAAGTGCGTAATAGAGGATTTGAAATACAGGCCAACTGGGCTGACCATATCAACAAAGACATATCTTACTTCGTGTCAGGCAACTTCTCTACTTTGAGAAACTGGGTATCTGATATAGGTGTGAAAAATGCAGACGGAACACCAGGGGTATGGACAGATAATACTACATTCCGAAATCTTCCTTATTTGTATCAAACTGCGCAAGGACAGCCTTTGAATTCTTATTTCTTAATAAAGACGGACGGAATTTTCCAAAGCGATGCAGAAGCCGCAGCATATGTAGACAAAGACGGAAAACGTATTCAACCAAATGCTGTAGCGGGAGACTTGAAGTTTGTAGACTATAATAATGATGGAGTAATCAACACTGCCGACCGTCAATATTGTGGCAGTGCAATACCTAAAACAACATTTGCTTTTACTCTGGGCTTCACTTACAAGAAAGTATCATTGAGTGCTATGTTTCAGGGTGTAGGTGGTGCACAATCGTTATATGTAGGTAAATACATGACTTTGAGTGATGTTGAAGGCAACTTTAACCGCTCAAACGAAATATTGAATGCATGGAGTCCGACAAATACATCATCAAATATACCACGTCTATCAAAATCGGACCCTAACGGCAACTTCGCCACTGCGTCAGATTGGTATTTGGAAGATGCTTCGTATGTGCGCTTCAAGAACTTGACTATTTCTTATGACTTGAGCAGCATACTACGCAAATCATCTCACCTTGCCCAACGCAACAGCAATATGTCTGTTTATGTGAGTGGAGAGAATTTGTATACATTCACCAACTACTCAGGAATGGACCCTGAAACAGGAGGATGGGATGCAATTAAATACCCGGTATCCAGAGTTCTATCTTTAGGAGTAAAACTTACATATTAAAATAATATTCAATACTAATTAAATAAACCGGCAGATCATTCTAATTACAGATTTGCATTAATAATCAACGTATATGGATAGCAAAAAAATTATAATTGCATTAGTCTTATTTGTTCTGGCTTTTAGTTCCTGTTCCGACTTTTTGGATGTTCAATCGGAAGGGAATCCTACTACCACTTCTTACTTTAAGAACGACCAGCAGGCTATAGATGCAATAACAGCTTTATATAAACCTCTTCACAGAGAAACATCATATGGTCGTGACCTATTTTGGGAACAAGGCGCTGCATGCGATATCGTTTGGGGACGTACACGTGGTTTTCCTACACTGGCTACTTTTGCTTATACGGGAGACGAAAGTCCTTTGAACAATAACTTCACTCTATTTTATGAAAATATTGCTTATTCCAACTGGGTAATTCAGGAGCTATTGAAAAAGCAAAAGAGTACAACTCTAAGCAGCATCGAAACCCGAAGCCTGGGAGAAGCATATTTTATGCGTGGGATGTCTCACTTCGTTATGGCATACAGATATGGAACCAACGAACAGGGAGCACCATTTGTTCGCTACGAAGATTTTCCGAGCGGTTATGATAACTCTATCCCTCCGCAACAAGCATCTGTTGTAGACAACTACAAGTACATTATTGAGGATATGGACAAAGCAATCACTTATCTTCCAAAATTTGAGGCATACGCCGACGAAGACAAAGGTCGTGCACATCAGGCTGCTGCAGTGGCTTACAAAGCTAAGGTTTATGCTTATTGGGCAACATGGGACGAAACTCAATGGAAGAATGTAATAGATATGGTAAATTCGTTGGAAACAAATTACGGACGTGCACTAGCTCCTACATTCGCCGAAGTATTTTCTTCCGATTTCTCTAAATTCTGGAATAGTGAATATATCTGGTCTATTCCTTCGGATGGTGGAGCAAACGGTGGTGGTAGTGAGTTTCCCGGAGTTGTTCTCGAAAACAAAGGTTGGGGTATCTTTAATGGTTGGGGACAGAACAAACCATCATACGATATTTATGAAGAAATGTTGAAAGATGGAGTAGGAAACGATCGTCTGAAACGTTCTATCCTTGAATACAATCAGGAGTTCGAGTTCTGGGGTACAACTCGCAAATTCTACTCAACATCAGATATAGAAGCTGGGTTTATGATTAATAAATATATGGACCCGTTCAAATATGCAAATGCATCTGAAGCCGGTTATGTGAATACAAGTGGAGACTGGCCTACTGCCCGTATCAATTTCCCACTTATCCGCTTTGCCGAAATGCTTCTATTCCGTGCCGAGGCTTATCTGATGACCAATCAGGCGGATAAAGCCAAAAAGGATATTGATGCGGTACGTCAAAGATCAAATCTTGCCCTTCTCGATCATACACCAACAATGGCTGATTTGTATCATGAGCGTCGTTGTGAGCTGGCCTTTGAATTCACAGACCACCTATTCGATTTGAAACGTTGGAATCGCTCTTCGAATGCCACTATTAAGGCTTTAGCTAACAAAGAGTTGAATTCTCATCCACGTGTACGTAAATATGCTAATCGCGCGAACCCTGAATCAATATTTGAAATCGCAGATTATCAAGATTATAAGATAAAGAATCCATATCAGGATTATATGATGGTATTTCCTTATCCGGCAGTTCAAGTTACCAAATCGAATGGTAAGCTGACACAAAATAAAGGATATCAATGATCTTTTTGAACAAGAGCAATATTATCGATTGACAAGCTCTTCAATAATTTAACAAGCAAGGCAATACGAGAAAATAATATTTTCGACTATTGTCTTGCTTTATTTTAAATCCGAAACTCAATTCGGAAACACCTCTACTCTACCCTACCCAATTACCTTATAGGAACTCCACAAGACTCCGAAAAATCTTTATAAAATCTTTATACCACATCTATTTTCTTTACAAAATCCTTACAACTTTCACTATAGCTTTGTATCGTACTTAAAATGAATATAAAATATGGAAATAATTTATATCATCGGAGCAATTATAGCTATCCTCATTCTAGGATATCTCATTTATGTATTAATAAAACCCGAAAAATTTTAATGATAATTGATATGGAAATCAATGATTATATACAAATCTTCCTTTTTCTATTTTTACTTATAGCGTTGACACCTATATTGGGTTCATTTATGGCCAAAGTATTAAATGGAGAGAAAAATATATTAACTCCGATATTTAGCAAACCGGAGAAGTTAATATACAAAATATGCGCAATAGATACAAACCTATCAATGAATTGGAAGAAATACACCATGGCATTGTTACTATTTAACCTGATAGGATTTCTCTTCTTATTCTTAGTATTAGTTACTCAGCAATGGCTACCATTAAATCCTCAGCAGATAGGGAATATGAATTGGCATACTGCATTTAACACTTCTGTGAGCTTTATAACCAATACGAATTGGCAATCATACTCAGGCGAAACAGGACTGAGCTATTTCAGCCAAATGATAGGACTTACAGTGCAAAACTTCTTAAGCGCAGCAACAGGCATTGCTGTTTTGACTGCACTAATACGTGGAATAAAAGGGAAGACAACAGATATACTCGGTAATTTCTGGGTAGACATTACCCGTTCTACACTCTATATCTTACTGCCTTTATCCATCCTACTTGCAGTCTTATTGACCGGACAAGGAGTAATCCAGAATTTTGATAGTTACACCCATGTCACAACCCTACAAGGAAATACACAAGTTATACCACAAGGTCCCGCAGCATCTCAGATTGCTATCAAACAGTTGGGAACTAATGGAGGAGGCTTCTTCGGGACAAATAGTGCTCATCCGTTTGAAAACCCAACACCTTTTTCCAACTTTCTGCAACTTTTATCCATTTTGCTTATCCCTGCGGCTTTGACATACACTTACGGAAAAATGGTGAAATCACAAAAACAAGGCTGGGCGATATTTGCAGCTATGTTTATTTTATTGGGAGCAGGCCTTTTTGTCTCTTTATATTCCGAATTTCACCAATCGGACGTTTGGCACAATATGGCTTATATGGAAGGGAAAGAAACCCGTTTTGGAATAACAAATAGTGTGCTGTGGTCAACAGTCACAACTGCTGCATCCAATGGATCGGTTAATGCTATGCATGACAGCCTCACTCCTCTTTCGGGAATGGTAGCCATGATAAATATGATGTTAGGCGAGGTCATTTATGGCGGAGCTGGTGCAGGCTTATATGGTATTGTCATATTTATTATACTCACTGTATTTATCGCAGGCCTTATGGTTGGCCGTACTCCTGAGTATTTGGGTAAAAAAATAGAAGCTTTTGAAGTGAAAATGGCTCTCATAGCAATACTTAGCCCTTCTATTGTTATTCTATTATTTTCAGCTATTGCATGCTCTATTCCGCAAGGACTGTCGAGCCTGAATAATGGCGGTTCGCACGGATTATCAGAAATACTGTATGCCTTTACTTCTGCCGCAGGCAATAATGGTAGTGCCTTTGCCGGACTCAATGCATCTACAGTTTTCTATAATCTCCTGATAGCTTTGGGGATGCTTATCGGACGGTTCGGTATTATCATTCCTGTGCTTGCGATAGCAGGAAGTCTTGCTGAAAAGAAAATCATCCCGGTGTCTCAAGGGACGTTCCGAACTGATAATCTATTGTTTGTTGGATTACTCATATCAATTATTATCATCGTTGGAGGTCTGACATTCTTCCCTGCTTTATCGTTAGGGCCAATTGTAGACCATATCCTAATGCAAAACGGAGTTCTATTTTAAAAACAACAGAATAATGAAAAGTCAAAATAATAGTTTCTTAGATAAAAAGATATTGATAGAGGCTATCAAAATGTCCTTTATCAAATTAAATCCGAATTTATTAATCAAAAATCCGGTTATCTTTATTGTTGCTATCGGAGCTTTACTTACAACCATCATTGTTTTGAAAGGAACGATAGACGGAGTATTCTCTACTTTCAACTTACAAATAGCAATATGGTTATGGATAACCGTTTTATTCGCTAATTTCTCGGAAGCTATTGCCGAAGGGAGAGGCAAAGCTCAGGCTGAGAGTCTGAAAGCCAATCGTTCCCGAACTAAAGCCCGCCTTCTGAAAGATGGAAGGGAAGAAATTGTAGCTGCCGAAAATTTGAAAAAAAATGATGTTGTAATCTGCGAAACCGGAGATATTATTCCATCCGATGGCGAAGTGATAGAAGGAATAGCAACCGTAGATGAGTCGGCAATAACAGGAGAATCAGCTCCTGTAATCAGAGAAAGCGGAGGTGACCGAAATGCAGTAACGGGAGGAACAAAGGTATTAAGCGATAAGATTATTATTAGAATAACTTCCGATGCCGGAAATACATTTATCGACAGGATGATCGCATTAGTGGAAGGAGCGAAACGGCAGAAAACACCAAACGAGATTGCCTTGACTATTTTACTTTCGGGACTTTCTATTGTTTTTCTTCTTGCAGTGGCCACACTACCTTCTTTTTTCGGTTATAGTCTACATGAATCAGGGCTACCGCAATCAAACAATTTGAGCTTGCCCGTACTAATTGCCCTTTTGGTCTGTCTCATTCCTACCACTATCGGAGGATTGCTGAGCGCAATTGGTATAAGTGGTATGGACAGACTTATGAAGCATAATGTAATAGCGACTAGCGGACGTGCAATAGAAGCCGCAGGTGATGTGGATGTGTTGTTGCTGGATAAAACAGGAACAATCACTTTGGGAAATCGTATGGCGACCAATTTTATTCCCGCCGAAGGTGTAAGCCTAAATGAAATAGCCAATGTGGCACAACTATCTTCTCTGAGTGATGAAACACCCGAAGGTCGTTCGATTGTCATTTTGGCTAAAGAGAAGTTTAATATTCGGGGGCGTGACCTTGCGGGAATAGAAGCGGAATTTATCCCTTTCACCGCACAAACCCGAATGAGTGGTGTAGATATAACTGTTGATGGCAAGATACAAAAAATAAGAAAAGGCTCTGTAGATGCGATACGTTCTTTCGTTTTTAATAATAACGGCTTCTTCCCTGAAGATATAAAACAGGAGTCAGATGAGTTGTCACAAC
Source organism: Dysgonomonas sp. Marseille-Q5470 (assembly GCF_951230145.1). Classification (NCBI taxonomy): domain Bacteria; kingdom Pseudomonadati; phylum Bacteroidota; class Bacteroidia; order Bacteroidales; family Dysgonomonadaceae; genus Dysgonomonas; species Dysgonomonas sp. Marseille-Q5470. The sequence goes on from NZ_CATNVE010000012.1 coordinate 41,992, forward strand.
AGGGAGCCACTCCTCTGATAGTAGCAAGGGATAACAAGGTGTTAGGTATTATACACCTGAAGGACATTGTGAAAGGGGGGATTAAAGAACGCTTTACCCAATTACGAAAAATGGGAATAAAAACAGTGATGATTACCGGAGATAACCCGTTAACCGCTGCCGCCATTGCAGCAGAAGCCGGAGTAGATGATTTTTTGGCTGAAGCAAAGCCGGAAGATAAACTTAGAAAGATAAGAGAAGAGCAATCCAACGGTCATCTGGTGGGAATGATCGGTGATGGCACAAATGATGCTCCTGCTCTTGCCCAATCGGATGTTGGCATAGCTATGAGTAGCGGCACACAGGCTGCACGGGAAGCCGGAAATATGGTCGATCTGGATAGCAACCCGACTAAGCTGATAGAGGTAGTCGAAGTAGGTAAACAATTGCTTATGACCCGCGGAGCGTTAACCACATTCAGTATAGCCAATGATGTAGCAAAATATTTTGCAATCATTCCGGCAATAGGTGTTACATTATATGCCGGAATATCAGGTAGAGGAGCTTTATCTGTATTGAATATTATGAGTTTGTCTTCTCCCGAAAATGCAATTTTAAGTGCAATTATATTCAATGCTCTTATAATTATATTTCTGATACCTCTGGCTCTGAAAGGAGTAAAATACAGAGCTGAATCACCATCCAAGTCTTTGCTACGTAATCTTTGTATTTATGGGCTTGGTGGTATTGCAACACCATTTATTGGAATCAAACTAATAGATATGTTATTACAAATATTCTGAACAAAAATGAAAAGTCAATTAATTATATCATTAAAAATATTGGGAATAATGACTCTACTTTTAGGCGTTATTTATCCTTTGTTCATAACCGGAATTGCTCAATTAACTTTTCCGTCAAAGGCAAATGGATCATTAATTGAAGTCAACGGTATATTGCGAGGTAGTGAACTAATTGGTCAAAAAACAGATACAGTGATCTATTTCAATCCCCGACCATCAGCGACAGATTATAATACGCTGGCATCGGGAGGTTCGAACCTCAGCCTGACAAGTAAGAAGCTATACGAACTTGTGCAATTGCGAAAAACAGACATCACAACAAAGAATAAATTATCTAATGAAACCATCGTCCCGGCAGATTTGTTATTCGCTTCAGCTAGTGGATTAGATCCGCATATCTCGCCCGAGGCAGCAAAGATACAAATACAACGTATATCTGAAGCCCGAGGGTTTTCGGAAGGACAAAAACAAAAACTAAATATGTTGGTAGATAAACTGACAGAGTCACCTCAATTTGGTATATTCGGATGCAAGAGAGTAAATGTTTTTATGCTAAATTTGGAACTGGATAAGTTGAAATGAAAATGGAAGAAAATCGTCCTGATCCTGATAAGCTTTTAACTTCGATAAATCAGGAAGAGGAAACCAAGAAACGTGGGAAGTTGAAGATATTTTTCGGAATGTCACCCGGTGTAGGCAAAACCTATTCGATGCTACAAACGGCACATATAGACTTGTCTAAAGGAGTTGATGTGGTGGTAGGATATATAGAGTCTCACAACCGACCGGAGACAAGCGCTCTATTAGAAGGTCTCGAAATTATCCCCCGTACAAAAATAGAATATAAAGGAACATCTCTTGAGGAGATGGATTTGGATGCCATTATTTTGAGACATCCTTATCTGGTTTTGGTAGATGAGCTTGCACATACCAATGCAGAAGGAAGTCGCCATGCAAAACGTTATCAGGATATACAAGAATTACTCGACAATGGTATAAATGTATATACTACTGTCAATATCCAACATCTGGAGAGTAGAAACGATACCGTAGCCCAGATAACAGGGGTAACCGTTAAAGAGACCATTCCGGACGAATTGTTTGAAATGGCGGATGATGTGGAGTTGATAGACATTACCCCAAATGTTCTTCTCGACCGTTTGGCAGAAGGCAAGATATACGGATTACCGGAATCGAGAGAAGCCGCAAAAAACTTTTTCAGGAAAGGGAATATAACAGCATTGCGTGAGATGTCGCTTCGCCTTGTTGCCGACAGGGTAGATAAACAGCTTAAATCTTACATGCAGCAGAAACAAATAGCTGGTCCGTGGAAGTCGGGGTTGCATCTGCTGGTTCTTGTAGGGCCAAGTAAATCTTCTGCCAAGCTGATACGATGGGCAAAAAATTTATCATATACGATGGGTGCAGACCTCGTCGCTTTGCATGTGGAAAACACACAGGTATTGAATGAAGAGCAACAAGAACAATTATCTAAAAATATTGATCTTGCCCGAGAGTTTGGAGCAGAAGTAATAATAACCTCAGGAAGCGATCTTGTTTCCACAACACTCGACATTGCACATAAAGAAAACATTACGCATATTATTATTGGTAAATCGGGCAAACAGAGTTTCTTTTCATCACTATTTTCTCGTGACAACTTTGTAAATCGGTTACTGAAAGAAAGTGGAGAAATAGACATTTACGTTATAGAACCGGGGTTTGAAGCAAAACAATATAAAAGAAAGTTAGTTTCTTATCCGGATTTTTCATCGTCATACAAACATTACATCATAGCTTTTATAGCTGTATTGACTACTGTTTTGCTTTGCTTGCCTATTGTTAGGGAGACCGGCTATCAGTCAATATCTTTTATTCTGCTATTTGTAATCCTCATCCTATCCATGTTTTTCCGCCTAGGTCCTATCATGATGGCTTCGGCTGTAAGTGCAGTAGCATGGGATTTCTTTTTCATAACACCCCAATATACATTAAAGATAACTCAACCCGAGGATTTACTCGCATTCTGTATGTTCTTTGCGGTAGCATTAGTGACGGGAACGCTAACAGCTAAAGTACGTAAACAAGAACGATTGACACGGAAAAGAGCCGAGAAAACAAATGCTTTGTTTCACCTGACGAAACAACTTGCAAATGCAGAAAATACGAAAAAAATTTTAGAGGTTTCTAAAGAAGATATAAACAACTATTTTGGCGTAGATGCATATTTTCTTCTTCAAGATGGAGAAGGCAGATTAAAGAAAAAACAACAAAATGCGAAGCCGGGAGACTTTACGGAATCGGAATATAGCATTGCACAATGGGTTTTCAAACATTCGAAAAAGGCAGGAAAATACACTGACACTCTTTCTTTAAGTGAATATACTTTCTATCCTCTGAAAGGAATGAAAACCAAAGCGGGAGTTGTTGCGATAAAACCTAAAAAGAAATTTAACGGAGAGACTGAGCTATTTTGGGATACATTCCTTACACAGATATCGAATACGTTGGAGCATCATGATCTTGCTCAACAAGCAAAAAAAGCAAATCTGCTTGACGAATCAGATAAGTTGTACAAAACATTGTTCAACTCTATATCGCATGAGCTAAGGATTCCGATTGCTACGATTATGGGAGCATCTGACACTCTCCTAGCCGACTCACATCCCGAAAAAGTACGGAAAGAGCTGTATAACGAAATACTAACAGCATCGGGACGGCTGAACCGTCTGGTAGAAAATCTATTAAACATATCGCGCCTCGAAACAGGGAAGATAACATTGCATACCGATTGGTGCGACATGAATGATCTGTTTAACAAAGTAACAGATAATCTACGAGACGAACTGAAACCTTACCGCTTGGATATTGTTGTGCCGCAAACAATGCCTTTAGTCAAACTCGATTTCGGGTTGATGGAACAGGTATTGCATAATTTGGTTTACAATTCGTGTAAATACTCAACCCCTGGAACATCAATCCGATTAAAATCTTTCTATGATAATGAATATCTGATTATTCAGGAAATGGATCGGGGACCCGGTTTTCTCCCTGACACACTACCTTTTGTCTTCAATAAGTTCTTCAAAACAGAACATAAGACAACAGGGGGATTAGGTTTGGGGCTATCTATTGCGAAAGGATTTGTGGAAGCCCATAAAGGAACAATAAGTGTAGAAAACAGGCAGAATGGAGGGGCACGTTTCACAATAAAAATACCGACAAAAATATCTTACATAAACGAACAAGCAGGATGAATACAGATACAATTCTGATTGTAGACGACGAAACTCAAATACGCCGCCTGTTGGAAATAACTCTTTCGGCAAGTGGATACAAAACGATAGAAGCAAGCACGGGTAAAGAGGGTCTTCAGATGGCGGCTTCATACCAACCCTCACTTATTATCCTCGATTTGGGCTTGCCTGATATCGACGGAATAGATGTGTTGAAAAATCTGAGAGAGTGGTTCTATAAGCCTATAATTATTTTATCTGTACGCAATTCGGAAGAAGATATTGTACATGCTCTCGATAAGGGAGCAAATGATTACCTCACAAAACCTTTTAGAACAGGAGAACTGCTTGCCCGCATACGAGCATCACTAAGACAGGGACAAACAGCAAACGACACTCCTATATTTCAGATCGGAGACCTCTCTGTTGATGTAGCAAACCACATTGCGAAGAAAAAAGATGAATTATTAGACCTAACGCCAACAGAATTCTCATTACTAAGTTTATTTGTTAAAAACCAAGGATGCGTCCTCACCCATCAGTATATACTCAAAGAAGTATGGGGATATGGTTATGTAGAGCAAACCCAATATCTGCGTGTGTTTGTTGCCCAATTGAGAAAAAAGATAGAAGACAATCCCACTAAACCTACTCTATTAGTTACCGAATCAGGTATAGGATATCGGTTCGGGTTATAAATATAAGCCCCGCCTTTACAACTACCACTATTCGTTATTTAAATCATATTGTAAAATATCAAAATCATATTGTGTAATTTTTTAAAATTTCTATAATCTACTTTTGTGATAAATAGAAATTTTAAAACATGAATAACACTTTCAACTTTTTAGCTTTTGACTTGGGAGCAACTAGCGGACGTTCTATACTCGGAACGTTTGATAATGGAAAATTGGAATTGCGAGAGTTGACCCGGTTTGGCAATGATATATTACAGATACAAGGAAAGTACTACTGGAATATATATTCTATATACAACTCCATAAAGGAAGGCATGCGAGCAGCATCGTCTTTGGATATAGCAATTAATGCAATAGGTATAGACACATGGGGTGTCGATTTTGTCTATGTGGCCGAAGACGGAACAATATTGAGTCTTCCTCGTTCTTACCGAGATCCATATACAGAAAGAAGTCCTGAAAAATACTTCAAACTCATCCCCAAAGAAGAAGTATATAAGCTTACCGGAATACAAATCATGAACTTTAACAGTCTATTCCAACTATATGCTGCCAAGATGGAAAAATCGGCGGCATTACAATCTGCAAAAGAGATATTGTTTCTTCCCGATGCAATGTCTTATCTTTTGAGTGGAAACAAAGCCTGCGAATATACTATAGCTTCTACTTCTCAGCTTCTGAATCCGTTAACAAAAAAGATAGAAAATAAACTACTAGAAGCGATAGAAGTACATCCCTCTGTCATTCCTCCGCTAATAAAACCGGGGAAAGTCGTCGGATTGCTTCGAGACTCAATAGCTAAAGAGTGTGGATTAAATACAATTCCGATAATTGCAGTAGCAGGTCATGACACTGCGTCTGCCATTGTTTCAATACCTGCAAAGAATAAAAAATTTGCATATATAAGTTCCGGCACATGGTCGTTGATGGGCATAGAGGTAGATGAGCCCATTATAAATGAGCAATCATATAAAATGAACTTCACAAACGAAAGTGGGGTTGAAGGTACAATTCGTTTTCTAAAAAACATCACAGGCATGTGGTTGCTGGAGCAATGCCGTAAAGAATGGGAACAGTTAGGACGTACCTACACTTACGATGAGATTATAAAAATGGCAAAAACAGCAAAAGGCTTTCAATGCTTTGTTGATCCGGACGATGCCGTCTTTGCCAATCCGGAGAGTATGATAGAATCTATTATAAAATTCTGTACCGACACCGGACAAAGTGCACCAAAAGAAGATGCTGAATTTATACGTTGTATTTTTGAAAGTCTTGCTTTAAAATATAAATATGTATTAAGTTGCCTTTGCGAATTATCTCCTCACGCTATCGAAGTTTTGCATATTATAGGTGGCGGCTCACAAAATAAATTATTAAACCAGTTTACAGCCAATGCAACAGGTCTTTCCGTTGTAGCTGGTCCGTACGAAGCTACAGCCATAGGAAATATCATGATGCAAGCGAAAGGATTGGGCTTGGTAAAGTCTCTTAAAGAAATAAGAACTATAATCAACGAGTCATTTACCCTTGAATCTTATGAACCACAAGACACTGAATTGTGGAATAACGCTTACGAAAAATTTTTGAAATTAATAGAAAAATAAAGAAGTGACCATGAAAAAAAATGAATTAGTATTAAAGTCTTTTGAAATAGCAAAAGAACACTATTCGGAAATAGGCGTTGATGTAGAAGCTGCACTTAAGACATTACAAGATGTTGCAATTTCTATTCACTGTTGGCAGGCTGACGATGTAACGGGGTTTGAGAATTTGACAAATGTAGGAGGCGGCGGTATTCAGGCTACGGGAAATTATCCGGGTAAAGCTCGTAATATTGACGAGTTGCGTTCCGATATTGAAAAAGTATTAACCCTAGTAGGAGGAAACCATCGTTTAAACCTACATGAGATATATGGCGAATTTGGCAATAAAGCAGTAGACAGAGATCAAGTAGAACCTTCTCATTTTACGGGTTGGATGCAATGGGCTACAGAAAATTCTTTAAAACTGGATTTCAACTCTACCTCATTCGGCCATCCTAAAAGCGGAGATTTAACACTTGCGAATCCAGACAAAGCTATTCGCGACTTTTGGATTGAACACACAAAGCGTTGTCGTGCTGTGGCTGAGGAAATGGGTAAGTTCCAAAACGATCCGTGTATCATGAACTTGTGGATACATGATGGTATGAAAGACCTGACAGTAAACCGCTACAAATATCGTCAGATATTGGAACAATCATTAGATGATATATTTGCGACAGAATATCTCAATATGAAAGATTGTCTAGAGTCTAAACTTTTTGGTATTGCACTCGAGAGTTATACAGTAGGGTCTCATGATTTCTACCTGGGTTATGGAGCAAAGAAACAAAAAATAGTAACATTGGATACAGGCCACTTCCATCTTTCCGAAAATGTGGCAGACAAAATCTCATCTTTACTGTTATATACTCCCGAGATAATGCTACACGTAAGTCGTCCTATTCGCTGGGATTCGGATCATGTAGTTATACTGAATGATGATGTTATCGAACTGGCAAAAGAAATTATCCGGGCAGATGCATTGAATCGTGTACATATAGGTCTCGATTTCTTCGATGCATCTATCAACCGTATAGGTGCATACGTGATCGGCATACGAGCTACACAGAAAGCTTTATTACAAGCTTTTCTTGAGCCAATAGCAACATTACGGGACTATGAAGCCAACGGACAATATTTTGAACGTCTTGCTCTTCTTGAAGAAGCCAAAGCTCTGCCTTGGAATGCTGTTTGGGACTATTTCTGTCTTAAGAATAACATTGCTGTAGGAGAAAACTATATTAGGGAAGTACAACAGTATGAAAAAGATGTAACAGCTAAAAGGATATAAAAATATCTGTAAAGCGAAAAAAGCATTCTTAGTATGAATACAATAATAGGTTTGGTTATAATTGCAATAGGGAGCTTGGGGCAGTCCAGTTCTTATGTTCCGATCAATAAAGTGAAAAATTGGTCATGGGAGTGTTTTTGGCTGATACAAGGTATTTTTGCTTGGTTGGTTTTTCCTTTTGTCGGAGCACTCCTGGCGATGCCGGACGGACTGTCCCTTTTCGATGTTTATTTACAGGAAAGCGTCGCTGTTTATAAATCTGTCGGCTATGGAATTCTTTGGGGAATTGGAGGTTTAACATTTGGCCTGAGCATGCGTTATCTGGGAATCGCTTTAGGGCAGTCTCTCGCTTTGGGTACATGTTCGGCATTCGGAACATTAATTCCGGCTTTGCTTAAAGGGCAAGATCTGTTTAGTGGCGAAGGATTGGTTCTACTTATCGGAGTGAGTATTGCCATTGCAGGGATAGCCGTTATCGGGTATGCAGGAGCATTGAAGTCGAGCAACATGAGTGAGGTTGAAAAGAAAAAGGCTGTAAAAGATTTTGCCTTAAAGAAAGGTTTACTCATTGCGATATTAGCCGGAGTAATGAGTGCCTGCTTCAATCTAGGACTCGAAGCCGGGGCACCTATTAAGGCTCATATCCTCTCATTGGGCTCAGAAAGCTTGTTGACTTTGAACCCCATTATATTACTTGTCACTATTGGAGGATTTGTTACAAATGCATGTTACTGCTTGTTTCAAAACTATAAGAATAAGAGTTTCAAGGATTATACGACGATCACAGCATCCAACTGGATTAATAATCTTCTATTCTGCGCATTGGCAGGGCTATTATGGTATTCTCAATTTTTCGGATTAGGAGTAGGACAAAGCTTCTTCGAGCCGGGAAGTGTTATGATGGCATTTTCGTGGAGCATCCTGATGTCGCTCAATGTCTTGTTTAGTAATATTTGGGGTATCATACTCAAAGAATGGCAAGGTGTAAAGAAAAAGACGATTGTAATACTTGTAACAGGATTAGCGATTTTGATATTTTCGATAATTTATCCACAACTTTAAATAATAGAAAATGATTTTTAATATTAACGATAAGCTGAAAGAACAGCTTGATGAAGTAGCCGAAATTGCGGGTTATCTGTGGCAAAAAGGATGGGCAGAACGCAATGCCGGAAATATTTCAATAAATATAACCGATATTGTCGGGGATGAAAACAAAGACATACCGCCTTTGTCTAGTTTTCAGCTTCCTAAGAATATGATAGAATTGTCCGGTGACTTTTTCTACGTAACAGGAACAGGAAAACGAATGCGAGATGTGGCAAAAGACCCATTAAAAAATGGCTCTATCGTGAGAGTTTCAAAAGATGGCAACTCTTATGATGTTATCGCAGTAGAAAACGTAAAGCCAACATCTGAGTTAGCGTCACATTTTTCTATTTTATCTTCATTCAAGAAAAAAGGGTCAAAGAACAGGCTGGTATTACATACTCATCCAACAGATCTTATTGCATTGTCCCATATTCCTGAGCTGAAAAGCAGCGAGGCTTTGAACGATCTATTGTGGGGAATGCACCCTGAAACGTTTATCGTTGTACCTCGAGGGATAGGTCTTGTGCCTTACGAAGTGCCCGGAACTACAGCTATAGCACAACTAACACTTCCTGTACTCGACAAACATGATATTGTAATTTGGGAAAAGCATGGAGTATTCGCCGTAGGTGAGAATCTAACAGATACGTTCGATTTGATCGACACACTTTCGAAATCGGCACAGATATATGCATTTGCCAAAACTTGCGGATACACACCTGAGGGATTAACCAAAGAACAAATAAAAGGTCTGATAGAACCTTTTAATATACAGATTTGATACAGCTATAAGACTAATAATGAATCCATCCGGACTTTCTTACATAACAATATGAAAAAGAAAAATCTGGATGGATTCTATTTTAAGGGATAAAGAAATGATACAAGGATTATTATGACAGGTCGAAGGCTAAAACCCATTATTCGTTTTATCTTCCCACACTCCCTGAGTAAATCTTCTATGCTCTAAGGGAGTAATATTTGTTTTCTTTTTGAATGCAGTAAAAAAATACTCTTGATTTTCAAATCCCATCAGATAAGCAATTTCTTTCACAGGAATAGCGGTATTGGTCAATAGCTCTTTCGACTTTTGTATTTTTAGTTCCTGAATATATTGCAAAGGTGCAAATCCAGTGTATTCTTTAAAAACCTTACGAAAACTGGAATAGCTCATATTCAATTCGTTTGCAATATCTTTCGGTTTTATATCTCTGAAATTTTCAAGGATCAGTATTTTTGCTTTGTTTACATGATTTATAACTTCGGAACCTTCATAGGAATAATTCTTATCTAAAGAATATGCCAACCCTAACAAGTGGTTGACTATTCCGGCCAACATTTGTTGAAACCCTGATTTTTGTTCTGCTGCCATTTCAATTGCCTGTTTGTATAAAGCTACTATCTGATCGTTTAACCCTACCTGAAAAATTGGTTTCTTTTGATTGAAAAATCCATTGGCAACCTTGTTATCAATATTTATTCCGTTAAAACCAATCCAATATTCGTCCCAACCGATGTTCTTGTCCGGCATATAATTATGCCACTCTCCGGGAAACAGTAAAAATATAGTTCCGTCCTTTACTGATTGGAATTTTTTTGTTTCGATGCTATTAGAAATAAATTTTCCATTCCCTTTTGTTATATATAATAACTGATATTCATCCAGTATACGCCCCCTTTCTGTTGAAAACAAGTAGCGTGTAGGATGATTTCTTGGAGGATATACCGTCTGAGGCGTAATAGACTGATACCCCACAGAATTAATTGTCAGGCCCCAAAGCTGGTCGCTTTCATTCACTATTAAATATTTCAGATGAATTGAATTTTTCATGCAATATAAAAAAAGAATAAGGCAAAGATTATGAGTACAAATTAAAAGCAAAACATTTAGATTGAGGCACATTTAAGTATGAATAATGGTAAAAATATCATTTCTTACAATCTATATATCAATTTGTCTAATGTATCAGAGCCCCATGTATATAAATAAACCCTAAAAGTTGATAGCTTTTAGGGTTCTCTCAAATAATAGTGGTTTTTCAATTTACATTCAATTGCGCCTTAAATATTAACCTCCAACAACGGGCTGTTCCATCCTTTAATATCCAATTTTATATTATTGTTACTAATAGAACCTTTATTTACCTTACATTCCAGGATTTTCTTTTGTCCGGGTAATATACTTATATAATTGTCGGACCAGAAAGCAGGGGTAATCATCTCTCCTCTGTTATCCTTTAATTTCAGATTTACCATAAATGCTATTTTACCTGATGGATTCTTTATCTCTACAGTATAAATTATATTATCCTGCTCTTCTGACTTGTTTGTCTGAATATCTAACTCAACTGTTTTTAAAGTAGATAGACTCTTGAAATCCGCATAACTTTTAGCAGGAGTATGCACCCAGTCGGTTTTATCCCACAAATATTCATCTGGCTTAGAAGATAAACAATAGAAATTATCAGCGACCACCTCACCTTGCTGATTCAAAATTTCTAAAGCAAGAAATATATTTTCTTTTAGAGGTGCTAGTTGTAAAATATTGACAGATGTATTTGTTCTGATATCTAATGGTATTTCTTTTTTCTCTTTAACGGTAGAGTTTATATCAAACACCTGTACAATAGCCTTGTAACCGCTTATATCTTTTAGCTGTTCATTAACGGCATATATACTATTATTTCCATAATTATAGATTAGCTGAAGCGGTAGATTAGCTTTCTTCACAGAATAATAAGCAGCCGTAGGCACTTTGTAATAATCGTACATTTGCCAATACAAAGAAGGCCATGCTGAGTTTAGCATCCATTGAACAATGCCTGTGGTTTTGCCTATATTTACTCTAAATGCTTCAAACATAGCTCGAGTGCCATCGTAATTGACAAGATCAGCCTTCATCAGATAATCTTCCAAATTTTTAGCCTGTCCGTATTTATTATTTATGACAGTTGTGAGTTCTTTCAACGAGTTCATTGCAGCTGTAGAGGTCGTACAATGGAAATTCCAAGTATCATTTAGCGGCCACAATTTATCTTCGGGTATAAATTTTTTAATCGATTCTAAAACCGGAAGTTGTGCTCCTATTCCTGTTTCGGTATTGTAGCCAAATGCACCACCATAAAGAGTATCAATATACCAATAGTTTGGTCCCACATACTCATAAGGTCCTGCCATTTTAGTTCCTGTTTTACCCGACAGTTCGCTTGTTCTTTCTTTTGCTGCACCTACATAGATTCTGTTATCTGATTCTTTCAAGAATGCCAAATATTTCTCTTCCAATTTTGGTATCGGAAGCATATCGCTTCCCGGCATCCAAGATATAATACTCGGATGATTGCGCAACCATAGTACTTGTGTGGCGAAGGATTCTGCTATAAGGTCGATTTCTTTATCAGTGAGTATGCAACCATACATTTCATCACATGGTTTTCCATAATATGCCTCCCACTCCCATTGGCAACTCCAACCTAAAATAGCCATTATTCCGTATTTATCACACAAGTCATATATATTAGAGCTTGTACCCCAAAAACTTTCGAAGCGAATCATGTTCATATTCATATCTTTGACATACTGCACCTGTATTTCGTTGCTCTCAGGAGTATCGCGCAGGAATATATCATCTGTCCATCCGGCTGCCTTTAGTAAAACGTTCTTTCCGTTTAGTTTAAAACCTCTATATCCTTCTTTTGTCAGATAAGATTCTATTTGACGTATACCAAAGGTTATATCTTCTCTGTCTGATACAGTATTATCTGTTTTAAATTTTAAGTCCAGATTGTAAAGTTCGGGGCTACCCATATTATTGCACCACCAAAGCCGAGGATTTTTGATGTGTAACATTGCCGCCTCAACCGATGTTATCTTTACTTTTTTCTTTTCGTAAGGAGCCAAAGTAACCGAATAAGAAAATTCTTTCGAATCTATTTCTCCAACCAAATCTCCTGAAATTTCCTTATCTGTAAGATTTTCAACTTCAGTTTCTATTGTAAGCCACGCTTCCTCTAACGTTTCAGTATTTACCTCAGGTTTCACATATGTATTATTCAATCTTACATTGCCTGTTATAGATAGATATACATCCCTATATATTCCCATACTTTCGTCAGCCGGGCGAGGATTCCAATCGGCAAATCCTGTATTAGGATCTCCGGGGCGGGCTCTAAAAACTTCTACAGCTAAAACATTATTATCTGATTTTACATGTGGAGTTACATCAAAAGAGAAATGACGGTATGTTCCATATATAGAATCTTTTGAGGCTATTAATTCTCCATTCAGCCAAATATTTGCATAATATGATATTCCATCGAAACAAAGAGATACATGCTGATTATTATTCAACTCAGGCAATGCAAATTCATTACGATACCAGAACGCTTTATCAAACTGGGTTTTATCTATATCTTTAATATTTGCTCCTACAAAAATATCAGGAAAAACTCCATTTGCAGTAAGAACACCCATCACCGTAGATGGAACTGTTGCTCTATACCAATTCTCTATCGACTGTTGAGAACTAGATACAAAGTCTCCTTTACCTTCTATGCTATCAGACGATTGAATATACCAGTTAGTAGCTAGATTAATTTTTTGATGTATATTCTCCTCTTGTTCACGGCAAGAGTTTGCCGAAAAAAGAAGACATAGTAATATAAATACTGATAATAGTTTTTTGTAAATCATGGCATTTGACTTGAGTAATTTATCTGTTTTTCTTAGTAGATGAAAATATACAGAAAATTGTAAATATTGAGAAAGAGAATGCAAGATTATATCTTGCATTCTTCTATCCCCAAAAACATTAAAATTGATTAGAAATTGGCTTTGTTCACATCCCACCAAATACGAGTTATAGGTAAATCTGGACCTCCTAATTTTTTAATTGCATCAGCAACTCCCTCTGCATTACCACTTACTTCTGATTCAGAGAATTCAACTCTACGGAATCCCGTTTCTGTTGGAACAGCACCTCCGCTCGTGTTATTAGTAATAGGGAATAATTTAGGATAGCCTGTGCGGCGATATTCAGCCCAAGCATTATATCCCTCAGGAAATCCGGCAATCCATTTTTGAGTAATAATTTTTTCTAGTTTAATCTCATTACTTGCAGCATCATCCCATTTTGGAGAAACTTTAGATACTGCCGGGCTACTTTCTGTAGCAGGTTGTAATTGATCCGTAAATGCCACCGGAAGCTTATCACTATTAAGGTAATCGCTAAGAGAAACTTTCCATTGACTGAAAGATTTTGTTATTCCTGATTCATAATAAGACTTGGCTGTACCACCTCCCATATTCCATCCTCTCAAGACACCCTCTGCACGAAGAAAATCTGCTTCTGCGGCAACCAGTAATATTGCAGGCATAGAGTTATCATTCATATGAATAGGAGGAGAAATCTTATAAAGCAATGGATCTCCACCAGGTACATACTTGTTCTCGGCCAAATTATGAATTCCCTGACGCATTCCTTTTATTTGACCAATATGTTCTCCTGCATTTACCGGTAAAGCATAGGCTTGTAAACGAGGGTCTTGATATCCGGATAAAATTGATTCGACATTAGCACTTATAGAGGTATCTCCCCATTTAGCAATTGCTGTAAGTGGATGAAAATATCCTTTTCCACTAATAGTAAAATTACCACTATTATCTTCTATCAAACCATATGCCGCTTTTACAGCTTTCTCTGCTTCTGTTTTAGCTAAATTAGGATCAGCTTTAACAATACGCATAGCTAAACGAAGATGTAATGTATTTGCATATTGTATCCATTTAACATAATCTCCTCCGTATGCCATATCAAATTTAGCAAAAGGTTTTGCAGTACGAGTCTCTTCTGCATTTACATATGCATTAAGTACTTGAACAGCTGTATCTAGATCTTTAAAGAAATTTTTATACAGTTCTTCAACAGAATCATATGTACCTCCTGTTTTTGAATCTCCATAAGTAGAGTAGATAACAGGTCCATATATATCAGATAAACGAGCCAATGCTGTTACCTTTAGTATTTTATTGATAGCATCAAAATGTCCATAAAAGTCATAATCTTTCTCCGACTCTTTTTTAACAATAAGGGTACTGGGCATCATATAAGCATATGTATAATCCCAAGCAGGATCACTCCATCCCGGCTTATAGGAATATGTTCTGTTATCACTTGTAACACCACCAAAGGCTGTTGCCGGGCATAGATAGCCAGAAAATATATCCGCGTTTAGATTCTGCATCACCTGAAAAGTCCAATCGGTTCCCCAACCCCAGTTAAAATTGCAATATATCATTTGTTGCATTCCCGGGAAATAAGCTCCTATTTGATTAAAATCATAGGAAAGTTGCTCCTCATCTATTCCTATTTTATTTTTATTGAGGTCATCAAAATTATCAGTACAGGACGGGATTAGTCCCAATAATAAAAGTCCGACAATTGTATGTTTTAATATCTTTTTCATATTTTCTAGATTTTAGAAGTCTAATTTTAAATTAAATCCAAATGATCTTAGCGATGGCATGCCAAAAACATCTATACCTTGCAAGTTATTTCCGGTAGATAAAGATGCATCGGGATCATACGATGCACTATTTTTAAAAAAGAATAAATTTTTTCCAACAAATGAAAGTTCACAGCCTCGTATAAATTTATTACCAAATAATTTTGCAGGAAATTTATAGCCAAAAGATAACTCTCTCAATCTTATATTCGTAGCACTTTCCACATAATATTCAGTAATACCACTACGTCCGCCAACAGCATCATAAAATCCTTTCACATCTTCAATTTTTTTACCATCAAAATTTACATAACCTATATTTCTGTCATCTCCTGTCCTTTTAGTCACACCATACAGATCAAGATCAGCTTGAGTAATTGATAATACATCGCCTCCAAAACGTCCATCTATAAGGAAATACAATGTGAAGTCTTTATATTTGAATGTATTACTCCAACCTAAATTGAATTTAGGGGCACTATTTGCTATTTTTTCAAAATCGCCTGTTGATGCATAAGGAAGATCTTTATCGTTATACAAGATATTCCCTTTATCGTCTCTAGCAAATGTTCTACCATATATATCACCAAAAGCTCCCCCTTTATATAAACGCATCTGATAGTTATTTGAATTTTGATCTCCAAACTTAAAGAAATCTAGATCTTCAGCAAGTTCTTTAACCTTATTACTATTCTTTGCGAAATTTACTGAAGTTTTCCAAAGAAAATCATTCGTCATTATCGGACTACCTCCTAATACTATTTCTATACCTTTATTTTCGATGTCTCCTGCATTAATGTAATAGTAGGAATAACCTGATCCTGAAGGTGCGGGCATCGTAAACAACTGATTTGTTGTATTAGTTTTGTAGAATGTAAAATCAAAATCAATTCGGTTATTCAAGAATTTCCATTCTGTACCAAACTCCCAGGATTTTGTCATCTCGGGTTTCAATTCAGTAAATGGGGCATAACCATTTTGAATTAGAGACCCACCAGCTCCTATCGAATTGATTGGATGACTAATATATGGAGGTAAACCATTTCCTACTTTAGCCCAAGAACCTCTGACTTTTCCAAAACTAATAAATTCTGGTAGCTTAACAGCTTCATTTATAACCCATGTCAAACCTACTGAAGGATAAAAGAAACCATTATCTACACTTTTGGTATATGCTAATGTGGAAGTCCAATCATTTCTAGCTGTAACATCAAGAAATAAACAATCTGCAAAACCTACTTGTCCTGCAAAAAAGATAGATTGCGATTGAGTATGTAAATCCTCTTCTGTAATATAACCTCCATTCAGGTCGATGTTTGCAACTGTAAATACATTGGGGAAGAACAAGGTACTCGGACGAGAGTCTAATCGAAGCGACTTATTTCGTTGATCTGTAACACTTGTACCTAAGGATGCAGATACTGAAAATTTATCATTTAATTTTTTCTGATAAGTCATTAATAAATCCGCATAAGTACTTAACATTGTTGCTTCGTAAGTTATATACCTACCATTTTCTCCAGCCAGATTGTTATGAGTCCCTACATACATCTTCTGATTATATTTATCTGATATATAATCAGCTGTACCTCTTGCCTGAATATTTAAATCTTTAGTTATCTTGTAATTTACAGATAGATTTGCAATAGTACGTAATCGAACATCTTCACTTGGGGTTTTATTCACTAACCAATAAGGATTCTGATCCATATCTGAAAATCCACCATACCAATTCTGTACATATAGGTTGCGACTTTCGTTAAAACGTTGATAATTATTTTTATAATAATCGAACGACTCGCCTCCCTGAACGCCACCTCTTGGGAAATGGTATAGACCGACCAATGGATTCATATAATATCCTCCTGGTGTAGACCCATTATTTAACCTTTGATATAATAAATTGATATTAGCGTCAAGCGTCAGTTTATCATCGAAAAAGTTTGCTGTTTCACGAAAGTTAAAGTTGTGTTTATTCAGAGTATTATTCTCAATAACTCCTTTACCATAAGTATTCGCATAAGAGAAATATGTCTGCATTTTTTCCGACCCAGAACTTAAAGCAATTGAGTTTATGGTTGTTATTCCAGTATTAAAGAATTCCCCCGTGTAGTCGGACTTTGAACCTTTTGTAATCTTATCTCCCCAACTCTTTTCTGCTCCGGTATAAGTATTCTGAAAATCAGGAATACCATAAGCTGCATTATCAAATGTTGTATTAGAGTTAAAGCTAATCGATGTACGTCCCACTTTTCCTTTCTTTGTTGTAATAACGATAACACCGTTAGCAGCCTGACTTCCGTAGAGAGCTGCGGCTGATGGCCCTTTCAGTATATTCATTGATTCAATATCATCTGGATTTAGATTAGATATACCATCACCTCCATCACGATTTCCGGCATCATTAGTACCACCAATGGAAGTAGAAGTTTGATCTGTAATTGCATTATTCATCGGAACACCATCAATTACATAAAGAGGCTGGTTATTTCCTGATGCGGAACGATTACCCCTAATAACAACTTTGGCTGAACCTCCTAATCCTGAGGCACTCCTATTAATTTGAACTCCTGCAGTTTTACCGGCAAGAGCTGTAATCATATTAGGATCCTTAGTCCTTGTCAGCTCATCACCTCCGACAACTTGAGTAGAATAAGTTAGAGATTTTTCTTTCTTTTTAATACCTAATGCTGTTACAACTACTTCATCAAGCACTTGAGAATCTTCCTTTAATGTAAAGTTCATTATTGTTTGTCCTTTCAATACGACTTCTTGTGGATGGTAACCAACATAAGTGATTACAAGAGTAGCATTTGCCGGAACTGTCAAGCTATAATCGCCATCTACCCCTGTCATCGTTCCATTTGTTGTGCCTTTTTCTGACACACTGGCACCAATCAAAGGTTCTCCGACCTCATCTAGGGCAATTCCTTTTACTGTAATTTTTTGAGTTTGTTGTGTTGTCTTGGGATCCTGATTAACGTCTTTCTTTTCAGAAAGGAGGATTTTCTTATCTCTTATTTCGTAAGAGATGTTTGTTCCAGAAAAAACTTTCTGCAACACTTGAGGCAAGTCTGTGTTTGTTACCTCAATGCTTACAATTCTATCGGTATTGACTACAGGCTGGCTATATGCAAAAGTATAACCTGTCTGTTCGGCAATTGTTGATAAAACTTTTTCCAGCTTCGCCTGCTGAAGATTCATAGTTACCTTTTGTGCAGACACTGTTATCGTCGTACACAGAAACATAACCAGAAAAGCTAAAATTACACGTTTCATAGTTTACATTTTTTAAGGTTAAAAAATAGGTCCTTTACATAATAGACCCACAAGGATAAAAAAAGTATGACTAGGAAGTGTATTTTTTTTATGATTTTATTTTAGTAGGGCTATTACATACTGACAATCACCGTATTCCCATCAAGAGTAAATTTTACAGGAGAGATCTTTTCTAAGTCTTTTAAAATTTTTTCTAATGATACATTCTCCGAAACAATGGTATATGAGTAAATATAAGCTCGCCTATCTTCTACTGTAAAAGAAACATTATACCAACGTTCGAGATCTGCAATAACATCTTTTAGAGGTGTATCTTTAAATGCGAGAATATCTTTTTTCCATAACGAAACAAAGCCTGTATCCTCATTTTTCGTAATTCTACATTCGCCAGTTTTTCGATCATAAGCAAGTTTTTCTCCCGGCTTTATATAATATTGTCCTTTTGTAAAAGGGATAAGGCTTATATTCCCATTATCCAAAGCTAAATATATTAGGTTACTGGTAGAATATGCCTTAACATTGAACTCTGTACCATAAACCTTTACCATATCATCATCTATTTGTACAATAAAAGGTCTGTCGGGATTTTTATCTACTGTAAAATAGGCTTCTCCGTTCAAAAAAACTTTTCTGTCAAACAAACTAAACTTTTTAGGGTAACGCAAATGAGTATCCGAATTCAAATACGCTTTTGTTCCATCCTGAAACATAACCTGTAATCGCTCACCTTTAGGTACATATACATCAACATACTCTGTTTTACCAAAAAGATCTACTTTTTTATTAACCTGCCACCCCAATCCGAGCAACAAAATAAATGGTATGACAATAGCAGCTACTCGGTACATTGTACGACGCAGTTTTCGTCGCCTTTCCCTGGCAAGTATTTCATTAAACATTTTATCTGATGGAATTTCATGATCAACAAAAAGCTCTTCATAGCCTTCTTTTGCATTAAAAGAACGCATATCCATCTCATGAGACAGATACATTTGTCCTTCCTCGGTAGCAAACCATTCTACTACCGTTGCAGTTTCCTCGAGTGTTGCAATACCATCAACAACTTTTCTGATCGTTTCTTCAGATGGTCTTTCCATTTTTAATACGAATTATAATATAGTATGTTAGTATTTTCATATATTATTGACACACATAGCCTATGAAAGAATGATAAATAAAATACTTATTAACATTTTTCCTAAGTGGGCTCTTAAAAGTTTAATTGACTGCGCATAGTGAGTCTTTACTGTATGGATAGAAATTTGCATTTTATCAGCAATTTCTTGATTCGATAAATCGCCTTCCATTTTTAATAAACAAACTTGTCTTTTCTGTAGAGGCAACATCTCCAATGCTTTTCTGAAAAGCATCATTAATTCTTTTTGCTCAATAATATCGAATAGATTATCCTCGTAAGATTCTACAGATAAAGCTAACTCATAATTCTTTTTTATAGCAGTATTATTATCTCTGATCTGGTTTAGTATATAGTTCTTCGTTATGGTATAAAGAAAATTCTTTAGGCTGACTTTAATCTTAATATCCTTACGAAATTCCCATAATTTAGAAAAAACATGCTGAATGGCATCCTCCGACATATCTCTATCTTTCAGATATGTATAAGCTAATAGATACAATTGTTTATGATATCTATTATATACGATAGTAAAAGCCTCCTTATTGCTTTTCTGTATCAAAAAGAATAAGTCAGAATCGTCCATCTGTTGATCTATACGCGCATGTAGTTTTAGAGACATACTGAATTAAGAAAGGTTAACGATACAAATCTACTAATTTTATATATTCAAGACCAAAAAGCTCAATAGCTTTTGGCTGAAAGTTTCTATAATTGATCTTTTTATCTAAATTTGCAAAAGAAGCCGCTTAAAACTGTATCAACACTTTATTTATTTAAAATGAGGATTATATATATATCATCGTTGTCTTTATTGTTTACCTCGTGTAACTCGTCTTGGTTTGTAAATATAGGCATAATTGGCATTATGGCAATGTTCGGGATTATGTTATTATCATTTGCGTTAATGTTTTTCTTGATAGCACGCCGAAAAAAGAAAGGAGAAAAGAGCTTAGTTAAATTTAATAATGACCTATATTTTGCATTAAAAAAGTTAGACACTCCTCAACAGAAGGTAGACATGCTAAGTACCCTCATCGAACGAATAAATAATGATGAGAAATATAAAAAAGATACCGAATGGCGAAACAAGGTATTACTGAAAACATATGTACACCTTGCTACAGCATATTATCAGATGGGAGATGAAATGCGAACATTGAATGTATGCTCCGATATTATAGACCTCGATCCCAAAAATGCGATGTCATACTACAACCGAGGCTCAATATACAGCAATATGGGACTATACGATAAAGCCTTACAAGATCTGGATAAAACGATCGACTTACAGCCCGATTATGCCAGTGCGTACAACAATCGCGGGTTAGTATACGAAAAACTTGAATATTACGACAAAGCCATACTTGACTATAACAAAGCCTTAAAGCTGGAAAATTCAGCAATAGCTTATTATAATAGAGGAAATACTTACTATGAAATGGAAGAATACAATAAGGCTCTACAAGATTACCAAACTGTAATAGAAATGTTAAATGATAACAATGATTCAGATCTAAGAAAAGAGGTAGAAACAAGCATTAAGATTGTAAAAAGCAAAATAGACCAATAAATAAGTATTGGCCAACAACCAACTTACCTTCACAATTCAGATAAATAAATATAGATATAATCTTTTCTATAAGAACTAGGATTATGCTGTAGATTCGTTCTGCGCAAAAGAAAGTCCGCGAAATCACCTTCGCAGACTTCCCAACCTTAACACAAACTTTACAAAACTACACAATAGAGTTGATTGCAGCCTGACTACTTGGTTCAAATGTATTTCAGGAACCAACTCTGTGTTTCTTTATATTGTATTTTTGATTGTAAATAACAAAGCGATCCTTCATTATTGAAGCGGTAATTTCACCTGACTCGATTGTATTTATCTCAAAAACGAATATTATCTCTATTTGCTCAGCAAAGATAGTAAATTTTACACATTAACAATAGATAATATCTATTTTTTTTCAAAATTAATCCTATTTTGAGATTTTACTTGCTTATTTCCTTTCTCAAGTATTCAGAAGTAAAGCTATTACCCTTTTTTACAATATCTTCGGGTTTCCCATAACCAACCACAGTTCCACCTCCAATTCCACCATCAGGTCCCATATCGATGATGTAATCTGCACTTTTTATTATATCTTGATTATGTTCTATAACGATTATTGTATTTCCTCTGTCAACAAGCTTATTAAGGACTCCGAGTAAAACTCGTATATCCTCAAAATGCAGGCCGGTAGTAGGTTCATCCAATATATAGATGGTATTCCCTGTATCTGTACGTGCTAGTTCGGTTGCAAGTTTCACACGTTGAGATTCCCCACCGGACAATGTGGTTGAAGGTTGTCCAAGTTTTAGATACCCAAGTCCCACTTCTTGCAATACTTTAATCTTATGTAGTATATTAGGAACATTCTCAAAGAACTCTACAGCCATATTGATGGTCATATCCAAAACATCAGCTATTGATTTCCCCTTGAATCGCACCTCTAGCGTTTCTCTATTGTAACGTTTACCATGACATTCTTCACATTGTACATATACATCCGGCAAGAAATTCATTGCAATCGTTTTATAACCATTACCACCACAAACCTCACAACGACCACCTTTTACATTAAAAGAGAAACGTCCGGCTTTATAGCCTCTTATTTTAGATTCAGGAAGATTGACGAATAAATTTCTTATATCTGAAAAAACGCCCGTATAGGTTGCAGGATTCGAACGTGGTGTACGTCCTATCGGCGATTGATCTACACTTATCACCTTATCTACAAGATCTATTCCCTCAAGCGTTTTATAAGGTAATGGATCAGCCAAAGAACGATACAAGTGTTGACTCAGAATAGGGAGCAATGTTCCATTTACAAGACTCGATTTTCCACTCCCCGAAACACCCGTAACACAAATAAATGTATTTAAGGGGAATGAAACATCCACTCCCTTAAGGTTATGTCCGGTTGCACCTTTCAATGTAATCTTTTTTCCATTGCCTTTGCGTCTATTCTTAGGTATCTCAATTTCAAGCTTACCATTCAGATAATTAGCTGTCATTGTATTGGTTTTGAGCATATCGTCGGGAGTACCTGCAAAAACAACCTTCCCTCCTCGCCTACCGGCATAAGGCCCCATATCTACAATATAGTCAGCTTCCAGCATTATGTCTTTATCGTGTTCTACTACAATAACAGAATTGCCTGTATCACGTAACTTTTTTAACGAATCTATCAGCCTTGTATTATCTCTCTGGTGAAGCCCTATACTAGGCTCGTCAAGTATATAAAGCACATTTACAAGCTGAGAACCAATCTGTGTAGCCAAGCGTATACGTTGACTTTCACCTCCCGAAAGGGATACGGATGGGCGATTTAGAGATAAATAATTAAGACCGACATCTAACAAAAAAGACAACCGGGAAACAATCTCCTTCTTTATTTCCCCTGCAATCAGCTTTTGCCTTTCTGAAATATGCACATCCATATCTTGTATCCATTCAAAGAGATGCTGAATATCCATCTCGGCAAGATCGGCTATATTCTTATCATTTATTTTGTAGTGAAGAGCTTCTTTACTCAATCGTTGCCCATTACAGTCGGGACAAACATCTGTTTTGATAAACTGTTCTGCCCACTTTTGTGCCGAAGCAGAAGAATCACTATCCTGCTGCATTTCAATATATTTGGCAACACCCTCAAAAGCGACTACATAATTAGAACTTCCTAAAGACTCGTTCTTAATTTGCAAACGCTCTTCTGTTCCAAACATGATCTCATCTATTGCTTCCTCAGGAACATCTTTTATTGGTGTCTTAATAGTAACACCATGCTTCTCACAGATAGCCTCTATCTGCCAGAAGAATAATGAGTTTTTATATTTTCCTAATGGGGCTATACCTCCGGCATAGATACTCAATTGTGGCTTCGGCACAATCTTTTCCATATCTATTTTATTCACTACTCCCAACCCCTTGCAACGAGGACAAGCGCCATGTGGTGAGTTAAATGAGAATGAATGCGGAGCTGGATCACTATAAGATAACCCTGTAGACGGACACATCAATTGGCGGCTAAAATGCCTTACCTCTCCTGTATCCACATCTTGTATCATGATCAGTCCATCGCCTTGCTTCATTGCTGTGCGCAAGCTTGTTTTGAGATTATCAGCAAATTTATTGGAAACAACCAACTTATCAATCAGGATTTCTACACTATGCATCTTGTATCTATCAAGACGCATACCAGGTATAATTTCACGAATTGCACCATCCACACGTACTGTCAGATAACCTTTTTTGTTTATTTGCTCAAACAACTCCTTGTAGTGACCTTTTCTGTTACGAACAACAGGGGCAAGCAAATATACTTTCTTCCCAATATAACGTTCAAGGATAAGCTCTAAGATTTGGTCTTCGGTATATTTAACCATTTTCTCTCCGGTAAGATAAGAATAGGCTTCTCCCGCACGAGCATATAATAGGCGAAGAAAGTCGTATATTTCGGTAGTTGTTCCTACTGTCGATCGTGGGTTACGATTTGTTGTTTTCTGTTCTATAGATATTACCGGACTCAGACCTGTAATTTTATCTACATCAGGTCTCTCCATACCCCCCAAGAAGTTACGCGCATAAGCCGAAAACGTTTCTATATAACGCCTTTGGCCTTCTGCAAAAATAGTATCGAATGCTAATGATGATTTGCCACTTCCACTGAGTCCTGTAATCACAACAAGTGAATCTCGTGGAATTTCTACATCAATATTTTTAAGATTATGAACACGTGCGCCATATACATTTATGACGTCTTTTTCTTCGGGTATAGTTGTCTCCATCAAATTTCCAAACGCTCCTTGTCTAATTATGCATATTTTAATTAGTCATGCGAAATCCATGCTTTATCATGGACTCTTACCTTACTACCTTTCTTGTAGTATAATGATTCCTGTGTAGGAATAAGAATTGTATATGAACTTTGGCTTTTAGCCGAAATTGTTAATTTACGATCTCTCAGCCAGCTATTAAAGTCTTTCAATTGTGCATATGTCAACCCTTTTTCTTTTGCAAAAGATGCGAGATCGGGAATCGATTCTGTTACTTCAACTTTTGTAAATTCAATCGGTTTGTACAGATCTTTTTCTGTGAGGATAAATCCATATTTAGAAGGATTTTCAAATAGCAACTTTATAGCCAACATCCGGAAATAGTAGCGTGAAGTCTCAGAAACGAGCCACAGATCAAGACTTTCGTCAACCTGTTGTTTATCCAGCTCTCCGCTGATACGTCCCTGTCCGGCATTGTATGACATTGCCACACTTGTCCAACTGCCATATTTGTTGTAAGCTTCCTTCAGATATTTACATGCAGCCTTAGTTGATTTTTCTATCGAATATCTTTCATCCACTTCAGAAGAAACCTCCAATCCATATCCGGGTGCGGTTTTTGGCATAAACTGCCATAGTC
Organism: Dysgonomonas sp. Marseille-Q5470; assembly: GCF_951230145.1. Classification (NCBI taxonomy): domain Bacteria; kingdom Pseudomonadati; phylum Bacteroidota; class Bacteroidia; order Bacteroidales; family Dysgonomonadaceae; genus Dysgonomonas; species Dysgonomonas sp. Marseille-Q5470. The sequence goes on from NZ_CATNVE010000012.1 coordinate 67,055, forward strand.
CGGCAGCACCGGCAGAAGATACTGCTCTATGGTCTAAACTACTTTCTATTACCGCCAGATATTTAAAATCTTCAGGAATTCCATTTTCTTTTAAGATCGGCTCAATAATAGGAAAATATCGATTAGCTCTTTTTATAAGTAATAACGTCGTCGAATGTAAATATGTAAATCCGTTTATCTCTCTATCGAACCTCTCATGAAGATCGTATCGGTCAAGCTTTATCTCCTCCCCCGCAAAATCAACCGTCTCGGGAATGTCTATAGATTTCGTCATAGATAAGACATAAGGAGCTTTAGACTCTGTTTCGCTATGGCTATTATTTGACAATAACACAAAGGCTAAAACACAGACACAAACAACTGGAATAGTGAACAATAATACTCTCTTCATTTATCGCTAGTTTTGTAATATTTCATTAAAAAAATAGCTATCAAAGGTACAATTTTATTTCTGGAAGTAAAAGTCCGACAAACATTGCTTATCTATAATTTATCTTAAAGCAGCATTTTTTGAGCATCAGAGCCCTTCCTGTTTTTAGTATTCGAATTTTCCTTGTTGACAAAAACAGTCCTTATAAACAGATTCCAAGTTCTCAACTTGTTCAGTGAAAATAGCATAAACGGATGAACCTGACCCCGACATCGAAGCATACAGCGCACCCTGTCGGTACAAACTATTCTTTATATCGCCTATAGCCGGATATTTAGCAAACACACTTTCCTCAAAATCATTCTCCATCAAACCTCGCCATTCTGCAACAGGTAATTTTACGATTTCCTTCAGAGACTGTTTTGGTTGTTTTGGTGAAATCAAAGCGAAAGCATCTTTTGTAGGAACATGTATCTCAGGCTTTATCAGTACAAAATAATAGTTTTTAAGAGACAATTCAATCTTTTCGAAAACCTCACCTATTCCTGTGGCAAATACGGGATGATTATATATAAAAAAGGGACAGTCGGCTCCAAGCTGGACAGCCAATCTAATTAGTTCCTCATCAGACGCATTCAACTGAAAAGTTTGATTCAACAGCTTAAGCATAAACGATGCATCAGCAGACCCTCCCCCTAAGCCTGCACCAAAAGGTATTTTCTTTAATAAATGAACTTCCACAAATGGAAAATCATAATGTTTTCGCATTAAGGACAATGCCCTCATTACTAAATTTGTTTCGGGTGATGCATCAACCTTAATTCCTGATTCGAAAAAAGTATCCTTCCCTTGCCCATCTTTTACAATGATTTCAAGAGCATCTTTTATCGCTAAAGGATAAAAAACTGTTTCAAGGTTGTGATATCCATCTGGTCTCTTTGATACTATATTCAACCCTAAATTTATTTTGGCATTGGGAAAGGTTATCATATTTCAGTTTTGAGTATAAGTCTAATGATTTTTGATAGTCTGCCTCAGAAGCAAAACTTCTGTTTATAATAAAAATAAACGAAGTCCTTACTTTTGAGGCAGATTTTTTTGATATAATTATTACACCAGTTTTTTTATTAAAGCCTCTTTATCTCCATATATATAGTCGATAACAGGAACTTCTATCATTGTATAAGCTCCCGGTGCTTGTTTCATTGTAGCCCTAGCCGAAGCAACTAGTACCTGAGCTGTTAAAGCAGGATTGTTGATCTTCATATTAAAGTCTAAGAGCTGATTCTGAGTTGCACCCGACACTCCTTTACGAACCATATTCACACCATGCCCCATATCTTTCAAGTTGTCCACATTTTCAACCTGCATCACATGTGTTTCATCATGTGCGAAATAATCATCACTTTTTATTGCTGCCGCTACATCAGAAAAGTTATAGCCTTCTTCGACCTCAATATATACCATACGACGATGAATACTAGTACCCAGTGGAATAGTCATCGACAATGCTGCCTTTACTCCCTTAATAGCTTTTACGGCAACAGTATGTCCCATACTCATACCCGGACCGAAATTAGTATATGTTACGCCTTTGGGTGCCATAAACTCAAACATGGAACGGATCATAGAGTCTGTACCCGGATCCCATCCTGCAGATATGATAGATACCGTATTATTCGCTTTGGCCACAGCATCCAGCTCACGGCGTAAATTTACAATACCACCGTGTATATCATAACTATCTACCGTATTGATACCCAACGCCAGGCACTCTTTAGCATATTCTTCAACGCTGCGAGTGGGAGTGCAAAGCACAGCCACATTCACGTCTTTTAGTTCTTTTATTGATTTTACGACCTGATACTTTTTTAGTTCATCAGGCACATTCGACGGATCACGACGGACAATACCGGCCACCTCAAAATCGGGTGAAGCAATAATTGCATCCAATACATACTGTCCAATATTTCCGTAACCTACAATAGCTGCTCTAATTTTATTCATTGATATTGATTTATATTTGTTAGATTTATAACTATAAATTCTTATTAATCAGACTATATCTGAGTGGCTTCCTTCATAAAGTTGTATAACCATTCCATCGCAAGAAAATCGTCTTTTATCAAATTGGCAAAATCAGGAGAAAACAATTCCTCTCCTACAGGTCGTGTCTTACTTACCCATATCCCTTTGCGTTGTATCCATGGTTGGAAATACTCGGGTAGATCATTAGGTATAGGTCGCTTATATTCCTCGCCATTTATTACATATCCCCGATCTAATACAGAAGCTTGAGTTACTCGCTGAAACTCCTCAGCATCATAAGTAACCTCGTCTCGGAAAGCATCCATTACTTTTTTCTTTGGCTGAAACAGCCCTAAGCCAAGCGTATATCCGGTAGCCGATATCTCCATAAAGTATCCCGGATAGTCTTTCCATATATCGTTTGTTACGGGGATCTGAAAAGCCATCCACATAAAATCTTTATAGGGATCTTTATTCTTCGAAAAACGTGTATCTCTATATATCCTCGATAAGCATCGGTGGGGGCGCAATTCAAAAGACTGGTCGATATTATGCATTGCGGGAGACAAAGCCGTAACCAATGCCTTTAATGGATTCAACAGCTCTTGCTCATATACATGTTTATTCTCATCAAACCATTCTTTATAGTTGTTCTCTTTCAGGTCTTTGAGAAACTGAAAAGTATTTGGAGTAAAGCCTTTGAATGTTAATTCTTTCATATCTATATTAATCCTTTATATATGATAATTTTTTATTCCTAAATATAAAGGTAAAAAAATAGCAGCTTTTTACAAAACTGCTATTCTTTATTTATTCTATTTTTATTTTGCAAGTTGCATTATAACAGCCATTACCTCAGCTCCGATATCCTCTGCCTCTTTCATCGAATGAGCTTCAGAATACACCCGGATAATAGGTTCGGTATTCGACTTGCGAAGGTGCACCCATTTGTCTGGGAAATCTATTTTCACACCATCTATATCTGTTACATCATATTGAACATATTTTTCTTTAACAGCTTTCAGTATAGCATCTACATCGATACTTGGTGTTAGCTGTACCTTCTGTTTTGCAATAAAATATTCGGGATATGATGCACGTATTTCACTTACTTTTTTCTTCTCGTGTGCCAAATGAGAAAGGAACAATGCAATACCTACCAAAGAGTCACGTCCATAGTGGCTTGCAGGATAGATTACACCACCATTTCCTTCTCCTCCAATCACGGCATTGGTAGCCTTCATCAGCGTAGTTACATTCACCTCTCCTACTGCAGAAGCATTATATTCACAACCGTATTTCCGGGTTACATCGCGCAAAGCACGGCTAGAGCTCAGATTGGATACAGTATTTCCCGGAGTATGTTTCAATACATAGTCTGCAACAGCAACGAGCGTATATTCTTCTCCAAAAAACTCTCCGTTCTCGCATACAATAGCTAAACGGTCTACATCCGGATCTACAACAAAGCCCACATCAGAAGGAGTGGTCTTTACCATTGTAAATATATCTTTGAGATGCTCTGGCAGAGGCTCAGGATTATGCGGGAAATCACCATTCGGTGTGCAATAAAGCTCATTGACTCTATTTACTCCCAAAGCTTTTAATAGTTTAGGTAGCACAATTCCTCCCACAGAGTTTACACAATCGATAGCTACTTCAAAGTCTGCTGCTTTAATAGCATCTACGTCTACAAGCTCTAAATCTAAAACCGCCTGTATATGTTTATCTGTATAGTCTTTTTCCGTAAGCGTACCAACATGATCTATATGTGCATAATCAAAATCTTCGGCCTCAGCTATACGAAGAACCTCTTCTCCTTCTTTTGCATTTAAGAATTCTCCTTTTTCATTCAGAAGCTTCAATGCATTCCATTGTTTTGGATTATGGCTGGCTGTGAGTATAATTCCACCACATGCTTTTTCCATTGTTACGGCCAACTCGGTAGTAGGTGTTGTGGCCAAACCAATATTTACGACATCAAAACCCATACCCATAAGAGTTCCGGTAACAATCTGTTCCATCATCTTACCAGACATACGGGCATCGCGTCCAACAACGATTTTGTTCGAATCATTATTCTTACTTTCTCTAATGAAAGTTGCATAGGCTGATACAAATTTCACAGTATCTAAAGGGTTCAATCCATCACCGACTCTACCGCCAATGGTTCCTCTAATTCCTGAAATAGATTTAATTAAGGTCATTTTTATTATATTAATGTAGTAACTGTCTAAAACTTATTTTGCATCAGGTACAATTGTATATTTCAGACGTCCAAAATATATCGGCTCGTACGATCCTGATTGCTGATAATAAGATCCATTTGAAAAAGGAACAATTAAACTTACCTGTGCCTGATTTCCCAGATTATAACTTAGAGGTAAAGCGCATCCCGGTGAAAGGAAATAATACATATAATATTCACTAGACAAGCTATAGATATAGTTGGTGTTACTAAATAAGTAAGAACTGGTATTTCCGTAATCCATGTACATATATGCAAATTCAGTAACCCCTTGAATATCATTCGTAATTAAAGTATCCGGGTTTGTTTGCAGCATTTTTGTATCATAAAATCGCATGGTCACATAGTCGCCTAATTTGATCTTGTCTTTTGTTCCCGAATCAATCACATGAATGTAAATACCTGTATTAGGGTCTTTGAAATATTCTTTATCTTTAAAAACTCTGGTTTCGGGATATTTATTAATCACCTTTATACCCGATGTATCGATAAAGCGATTGATTGTTTTCTCTTCTTTCTTTAACTTATCGGCATAAGTCTCGCTTCCACATGCAACAAATATGATCGCAAATCCGATAAAAGCAAATATAGCACCAATGATTTTTTTCATCTATATTTATGTTATTTAGTAAGTATATTATTCTTTTTCAATAAGTCACCAAATTCGGGTAAGGCCTTTTCAAATATTGCAATAGCCTCATCCATTGTTCCGTAAAACTCTCCTCCCGCTGCATTCAGGTGACCACCACCGTTAAAACATTTAGAAGCAAATTGATTGCTAGGAAAGTCTCCTTGTGAACGAAACGAAATTTTTATAAAATCATTGTCTTCACGAATAAAAACTGAAAAAATAATTCCTTTTATATTCAACGGCAAATTTGCAAAACCTTCAGTATCACCTTTTTTTACATTATATCGACTTTGTTCCTCATTCGTCAGCCAAATGAGAGCTGAGTTATATTCAGGATAAACCTTCATTTTCTCACTTAATGTATATCCTAACATACGATAACGATCTTCGGTATAGTTGTGATATACATTCGAATATATCTGATCTTTATTTATTCCTTTTTTCAGTAATTCTCCTATGATATAATATATTTCAATATTATTGGAGTTGTAAGTAAATGCTCCTGTATCGGTCATCATACCGGTATAAATAGCAGTAGCAGTATTATAACTCATCACTTCAAAATCGCCCATACGGCAGATCAAACGAAACACGAGTTCGCTAGTAGATGATATTTCAGGGTATGAAATCATCACATCACAGAACTCTGTTGGATCAGGGTGATGATCTATCAAGACTTTCTTTCCCTTAGCAGCCTCAATAAATGGAGCCAAATGATGTGACCGCTTTGGCACATTAAAGTCGAGACAAAAGATAAGCTCAGCCTCTGCTATAAGCTTTTGAGCATATTCAGGATATTTTTCATAATCAAAAATATCCTTCGCTCCGGGTATCCATTTCAAAAAATCAGGAAATGAATTAGGAACTATAATATTTACATCATTACCCAAGTCATTCAAATAATGGTACAAACCAAGAGAAGATCCAATAGCATCTCCATCAGGAGAGACATGGGTAACTATTACAATTTTGTCATATTGATCGAGTAGCTCTTCTACCGCTGTTATCTTCTGACTAGCTATTATTTTCGATATCATTTACAAGAACTCCTTATTCTAATTAAAATACAAACAACAAAAGTACTAAAAAATCAAACTAAATGCACCACTTTGAGTTACATCATGATAAGGAATATTTAGTTTTTGACATTCTTTAGCTAGTCGGTGCCTAGTATATCTTGATAATGAAGCATCTAAAACTACATTTTCTATCCAAAAGAGCTGAGTTAAAGAATATAAAGAGAAACTGTTACTGTGAGTAAGCACCAAATTGTTAACCTTAAATCTTTCTTCTGTAGCCTGCTCTTTCCAGTTATCAGAAGACAAAATCAGCATATTGTTTGTTTGATAACCAATGTATATATAGCCACTCGTGGTATCACCCGGTAGGATATCTGTTTGAACCCCAGACTTACTCCATTTTATCTCTGAAGCCTGACTTCTATTATAAACAGTTATCACTTCTGTATTATCAACGACCTTGCTGTGAATATGACTCGTAAGCAATACCAATATGGCGGTTAAGCATACAATTAAAGCCTTCGATTTCTTATATATAAGGAAAACCAATATCCCGATTATCATCGTAAAGATCAACAACAAGTCGACAAAGGAAACTTTTACATTTTGCAAAAGAGCAAAGGGTAATTGTTCAAATAAATGAATTGCGTAGGTCATAAAACTAATTAATGCCTGTAAAAGTTTCACCGGAAGATAGTATAAGTAATAACTAAAATCAGAGAATACAAAACTCAACATCTTTGCAAAGAAAATTCCTCCCGCAGCATACATAATCAAAGAAACGACAGGAACTATAATCAGATTGGCAATAAAGAAATATGTAGGGAACGTTCCGAAATAGTAAAGGCAAATAGGAAACGTAGCCAACTGTGCAACAACTGAAAGAGCAAACATCTGCCAAATATATCTTATATACTTATTCTCTATCTTCATCAGACCCGACATCTTTGGGTGAAGATATAAGATAGAGAGTACGGACATGAAACTTAATTGCAGCCCAATATCAAACAAAGAGAAAGGGTTGACTAAAAGCATAAAGAATGCAGCGATGAACAAGGCGTGAATAGAAAAGCTTTTTCGCCCAACGATCTCCGATACACAAAACACACTTAACATTGCGCTTGCCCTAACTACCGAAGGAGGCAAACCCGTAATAAAAGCATACCCCCATAATAAAAGAATTATAAGGACTGGCTTTATCCAATAGTACTTTGAATTTCGATGAACAAAGCCGAGCAGGAAAGTCATCATTACATAAATAATACCAACATGTAACCCGCTCACGGATAAAACATGTACGGTTCCCGTCATCCTGAATCCTTGTTTCAGATCATCACTCAATTCGTTCTGATAGCCAAGAGTCAACGCCGACAGAACAGCATACTCTGTCTCTTTCAGATCCAAAGCCTTATAGAAATCGAGAATAGCTTGCCTGCAACGTAAAGCTTGATACTTAAGGTTAGATGAGACTTCTCTTGTCCTTCTATAAGCATCTGATGAGACATAAACAGAACCTATAAAGTTCTGATTGTACATATACCTGACATAATCAAAATCATCCGGATTTCCCATATTTCGGAAGGGCTGAACCTCACCATAAAAAAGGAACTCATCCCCCGGATTCAATCGTTCGGAGATCAACGAGTCTCTTTGAAAATAACAGACTACCTGCTTATCTTCATCGGGTAAAAACACCCGATATGCAACAGTCTTGGCCTTCTCCTGAGGAGAGTCTGTTACAATACCTCTATAAAGGTTTCTTGTCCCCGAAAAAGTATATTCAGATAAGTACTGACGATGCGCTGTAGAGAAAGAGCCTATTCCGACCGTTGCTAAAACCACCCCCAAACCAAAGAGCCAGCGTAAAGAGAATTGACGATCTTTTGGTACAAGATATGACAAAAGCATAGCCATAGTTCCTGACAGGAAAAAGACTATGCTTATATATTCGTTCTTAAAATAGTACTGAAACAGAATACCTACAATCAGCGAGAGCAAGAGGAAAAGGAATGGTATTTTCGACAATGGATTTCTCATTCCACAGCACCTGTTAATACTACATGAAGTCTATTACAGACTTTTTAGTTTATGAATCATTTCTGTCGGGTTGGCATCTGCAAACACAGCGTTACCGGCAACCAGAACATCTGCTCCGGCATCAACCAAGCGTTTTCCCGTTTCCAAATTTACACCTCCATCTACTTCGATAAGTGTATGTAACCCTCGTCTTACAATCATATCTTTAAGACAAGACACTTTATCGAGTGTGCGCTCTATAAACTTCTGACCACCAAAGCCCGGATTAACAGACATAAGCAATACCATATCCAAATCCTGAAGTATATCTTCGAGTAAACTAACAGGAGTATGAGGATTTAAAGTAACGGCAGCTTTCATTCCCGCATCGTGTATTGCAGCAATAGTTCGATGCAAGTGTACACAAGCCTCGTAATGCACATTCATCATATAAGCACCCGCATCCTTTACAACAGGAATATACTGATCGGGGTTTACAATCATCAGATGTACATCCAATGGTTTCTTTGCCATTTTACTGATCTGCTTAATTATCGGAAAACCGAACGAGATATTGGGAACAAATGTTCCGTCCATTACATCACAATGAAACCAATCGGCTTCACTATTGTTTACCATTTCTATATCGGCTTGCAAATTAAGAAAATCAGCTGACAATAATGACGGAGCTATTTTATGGTGCATACTATTGAATTATAAGTTATAAATTTGATGTTATCATCCTTCAAAGCAAAAATACGAAAAAGAGCACAAGTGACAAAAAGAAAAAAGGTACAAACATCAAATGTCTATACCCTTTATTCTTTTCTGAGAGATTTATCAATTCACACAAAACTCATTTAGTGATCTTGGCAAAGATTTCTCAGCATAATATGTTCGTGCAAACTGTTTCAGAAAGTCCAGCGTACTTTTGGCAGGTGCGACAACCTCCCCTTCATTATCAACACTTTTGCACAGCTTATGAGTATAGTTTTTTTTCATAGGCAATTTCCTTAAATAAGTTAGTTCTATCTATGAAACGCCATCCTTAAACCTATATTGTTTATGATCTAATATTTAACATTCTAGCTCATACGAGTTTTATAATCCTCGTAACTAAATTCCCTGTAAATCTCCAACTGGTCAGACTTATTCCAAAGAGCAATAGCCGGATGAGATATACCATTAAACATAGTAGTCTTCACGATTGTATAATGAATCATATCTTCGAATATAATCTTATCACCTATAAGAAGAGGTTCATCAAAAGACCATTCTCCAACAAAATCACCACTCAGGCAACTACTTCCTCCCATACGATAAGTTGGCAGTCCTTCTACCGGTTCGTGATATGCGCCTCTGATATGCGGTTTATAAGGCATTTCCAAACAATCGGGCATATGGCATGCAAAAGACACATCAAGTATTGCTGTCTTAATACCCCTATTCTCTACAATATCTACCACTGTAGAAACCAGAACTCCTGTTTGCCAAGCAAAAGCACTTCCCGGCTCCATGATAATCTCAAGATTGGGATACTTCGATTTAAAAGATTTGAGTAAGCCGATGAGATGTTCCACGTCATAATCTTTTCGAGTCATAAGGTGTCCGCCTCCCATATTAAACCACTTCACCTGCGACAATAAATGCCCAAACTTCTGCTCAATCACTTCCAGGGTTTTCTCTAAGTCGTATGACGATGATTCGCACAATGTATGAAAATGCAGTCCTTCTACACCTTCGGGTAACTTGTCACCCAACTGATCCAAAGAGATACCGAGACGTGAACCCGGAGTAGCCGGATTATATAAATCAGTCTCTACTGTAGAATATTCGGGATTAATACGTAAACCGCAAGATACTTTATGAGAATGCTTCAACGTTTCAGGATAAAACCGATCGAACTGCGATAAAGAGTTGAACGTAATATGACTGCTATAACGCATGAAAAGAGGAAAATTCTCGGGTGTATATGCAGGAGAAAAAGTATGCGCCAAGCTTCCCATTTCTTCATACGCCAATTGCGCTTCATACACAGAACTTGCTGTAGAACATGGTATGTATTCTCTTATAATAGGGAACGATTTCCACATTGCAAACGCCTTGAAAGCTAATATAATATTCACTCCTGCCCTATCTTTTACCGATTTGATAAGACTGAGATTGTTTCTAAGCAATTCTTCTTCCATCACAAAGCAAGGTGACGGTACTTTATTTATTTCTATCATTTTTATTGATTTTTTCGTCAAAAAAATTACAAGTTGCAAAGGTCGTGATTTTATTCTCGATGTTTAAATAATTTACTATAAAAAATTAACCTCGTTCTTTACTATGATTAATCTTCCCAATAAAACATATAAGCTTTTATTTTACTTTCTTCACATCAATAAAACTTAATACTAAACTATTTACTAATTTTACCTCCTCTTATTATATGATAATTTCAGAATGAAAAAATACAATCTCCCCGATATAAACCGCCGGACAGATACTGCCATACTGGCAAATGGCAATTTCCCTTCCAATCCTTTAGCTTTATCGATACTCAACAACTGCAAGTACCTTGTATGTTGCGACGGAGCAACCAATAATCTGACAAACACAAGCAGATTGCCAGATGCAATAGTTGGCGATTGTGATTCGCTCTCGGAAGAGAACCAAATACGGTTTGCAGATATTATACATAGAATACCCGAACAGGAGACCAACGACCTTACAAAAGCCGTACGATTCTGCTTGAAACAAGGAAGAAAAGAGTTGACGATACTCGGCGCAACAGGCAAACGGGAAGATCATACCATTGCCAATATAAGCCTGCTATGCGAGTATATGAATGATGCCGACGTGGAAATGATTACCAACTACGGTGTATTTAACGGAATAGGCTCCACCTCTCTTTTCGAAAGCTATAAAGGGCAGCAAGTCTCTTTGTTCTGCATAGATCAGAGCATTGTAACATCACACAATCTTTTGTATGCTATCGAAAAACGGATATTTACCAACTGGTGGCAAGCTACCCTGAACGAGTCTACAAGCGATGAGTTTACGATAGAAACAAACGGACGTATGATCGTTTACAGGGCTTTTTGATATCCCCAAGCGTTAAGCTCCTACCTCACCGATTTCCTTCGCCTTATATGCCATCGCATAAAAACGGATTTGCTTTATCATAGACACAAGCCCGTTAGAGCGTGTAGGCGAAAGGTTTTCTTTCAGCCCAATCTTCTCTATAAAGTAAAGATCGGTATTTATAATTTCATCCGGCGTACGGTTCGACAACACCTTTATCAGTAGAGCGATAATACCTTTTACGATTACGGCATCGCTCTCCGCTTTAAGCACTATTTTACCGTCGATGTAATCTGCCTGCAACCATACACGGCTTTGGCAACCAACAATAAGATTGTCTTCTGTCTTATTCTTATCGTCTAATTTATCCAATGAATTTCCCAATTCTATCAATAATGCGTAACGATCCATCCAATCGTCAAACATCGAAAATTCTTCTATAATCTCGTCTTGAACTTCGTTTATTGTAGCCATTTATTCCCTCTGTTTATTTTTCCTTATATACAACCTCCAGCACTGTTTGTCCTACGGCCTTCAATGTTTCTTTACTGATATTACGCATATCATCTTTTTGTGTATGCCATGAATGGAAGAACCCGAGTTCCGTATCCTGATCCAGACGGTAATCGACAATATCGATACTCGGTATCTTGCGAATCTGATTTACAGGAACATGATCGTCTGTTACTCCACCCACATCTTTACCAATAAAGAACTTGCCATAACTAAGCAGTCCGGCTGTTCTCCATACTTTTTCAAGTATATCTTCTGCATATTCTTTGGATATTGCTTCTCTATAAAAGGTTGCACCTTCTGCTCCAACCATATCCAATAATATCCCGAATTTAGCTTTATAGTTTGGCACATGCGGATTATTTGCCCAGTACTGAGAGCCCAAACACCATGTTTCTCCTTTAATCAAAGATTTTTCTGCAAAAGCAGGAATGCCATAATCTTCTGCATCAAAAAAGATGATGTCTACTCCCACCTCAGGAGTTTTCGACTGAAGTACTCTTGCTACCTCCATCAATACTCCTACTCCACTGGCGCCGTCATTAGCACCCAGCAACGGTTTCTTAAGATTAGCCGGATCAGGATCCTGATCTGAGTACGGACGTGTGTCCCAATGGGCAAAAAGTAGCACCCTGTTTTTCTTATCTAAGCCATAAGAGGCTATTATATTGCGGGCATTAAGCTTTGTGCCATCGTATGCCGTTACAACCATCTTCTGTTCCTGAACTTGTGCTCCGAAACGCTTCATTTCAGCTACCAGATAATCGCCGCAAGCAACGTGCTCTTTAGTGTTCGGCACACGGTATCCGAATGCAACTTGTCTGTCTACATAAGCGTATGCACTATCGGCGTTGAAGTCCGGCGATACTTTCTGATACGAGTCAGCCATCGTATTCGCATTTTGAGTTGTTTTACCACAAGAGCATGCTATAAAAATCAAAGACATGCATGTAATGTATATGTTCTTAATTGCCATCTTATACTAGTTTATTTTACAGAATACAATCTACAAATATAGAGATTTGTTGTGAGGTAGAGGTTTCATTTAAGAGTTTTTTCGATTAGTACCCTCACTACACTAAAACAAGCAAGGCATCTAACTCCGAAAAGTGACAAAAGTAACACATATCATACTGTTTATATATTGTCACCCTCTGTAAAGATATCCGGGAGGTAAGACTTCACCACTCCTCTCAACCTTAACGAATTTCGGTTTGAGCTCAACTTCCGAGTTTTCATTACTTGCTTCATCACTCTCTACTGTAGAACAATCTGCTATATCTTGTGGCTTGGAGGATATACCGTCTTTTTGCGGATGTAAATCCTTGTCTTTTTTTGAGGTGCTTCCTTTCCTTAAATTCTCACGCAAGAGATTTAGATTCTCCGCTGTTTTCGCATCACGAACAATAATGGTTAAAGCAGACTGGGAGTTCTCCTCTTCTTTATTGGCTTTACTATCTTGACGAGAAAGTGTAAGTTTTATCGCATGGGTATCAGGGGCATATTCTTTTTGTTTTACGATCTGCGATTTTAGCACCAACTCATCCGGGTTATTTTTATCGGGAACGTATATCGTCTTTGTCTCTGTAAGGGTATAACCTTCCAGTTTCCTTTTTAGTGACTTGCGAGCCAGCATCAGTAGTTTATCATCACGACGGTCTATCGCTTTTTCTATTGCTTCTCTGAATTCGGGCTTTGTATCTTTCCATTCATAAAAAGACTTTCTGCTGATTTTTAATATGCTGCATATCTCCGAGATAGAATAAGTGTCTGCTTCTATCAGTGTAACAATCTTCTCTACTAGTTTTTCTGTGTACTTTGCCATATCTATTATAATAAGTTGTTTATAATAGATAATTATTTAGGAAAGTGATAAATATGTTTTAGATGGATATCTTTTCAATTTTTCTTTTGCCTCCATATAGCATCAGCAATAGATCTGTATCTTCCCCAGAATTTATAATGAGTAAGAGAGAAAAATGAAATTAGCCGTCCGGTGTATTTATTCAAAAGAAAAAGATGTTGAATCCGATAGAAAACAATGAGAAGAATAAAAAAGACGATAAAAGAAAAGACTTTTTCGACAAAAGGATAATGCAAAAAATCGGAAGATAATTTGTTTAACAGATAAGTTGCAAGTGTAGAATAGAATATACTTATAATAACAAAGAGTCCGTGAGCACTTTCTATTGCTCTTTTAGGACAAAGAGACATACATCGCATACAACTTTCACACTTCAAGAGCCAAAAAGGACGCTTGTTTAATATTTTGATTGCTTTTACAGGACATTGTTTCACACACAGCTGGCATCCATCACAAGCAGTTGAAGCATAGAATGATTTTGCAAAGGCGAAACGCCCTGCAATATAATATCCTAAAGATATAGGGGATATCAGTATATCTTGAACAATATCCCTGTATGCTACAAAAACAGAATTTCCTTCAAATATCCTGTCACAATATTTCTTTACTTTATAAAAATTAGCTTCATGCAAAAATGCTACAGCGTTCTTATTTAATGCCGGATGAATCGACATCCAATTAGAGGGCATATCGAAAGGTATTTGTCCTTTAATCTTATACCCTTTCATTTTTAGCATTATTGTTGATACAAAAAATGCGATTCCGGTCAAACCCGGTGTTACCGTTTTTCCAATCTTTAGTCCGGCTCTTGTATTCATCAATATAATATCGTTAGAGCCTTTTGGAAATCGGCGAATAAAGCCTAGGGTTATTGGGGGATAGTTGAATCCATGTATTGGTGAAATAATAATTACCAAAGTGTCAGGGTCTATGTCAATACTGTTATGTCTTGCTGTATCGATATTCTCTAAATTGCATATTATATTCTTTTCGGTAGCAAATTCTCGAATCCAATAGGAAATCCTTTTCGCATTTCCTGTTCCCGAAAAATAATAAATTCTTATTTTTTTATATACAAGCATTCAGTATACCAGATAAGATTATAATTCAAAGATAGTTACAAAAATAATTTCCGCTTCATTTTTCGATGGAAATCAATGGAAAAAGCGTGATTGTTTACGACAATACCCTAAAGTTAGATTTTTACTAACTATAGGGTATTTGTATTATTTAGGCAAATCTTTTTTACTCATATCAATATCATCCATTAGAAGAGTATAAATATTTGATAAGGTTACTAAAATATACATTACCAAATCATAAAATAATACCAAACTTATAGTTGTCAGAGTAAGTTTTATGATATTATTAGTAACGACTTTCTGAAAGACAAGTAAAATAATCAAAGCAATGCTGATAACGATGATAAACGTAATTTGCTGTACGAAACATCGAGTAAAATTACTAAAGCGTATCAAATAATTTTTAGTGCTACTATCAGTCTTGTTTCTAAATCTTTCTATCCGTTGTGATAATTTATCGGGAACTGTAAATAATACACTAAATATTAATGCAGTAAATATGCTTAATACAGTCAATAGTGTATCTATTATATCTTCCAAATTTATTTCCTTCCAAACCGTAATTATGTATATTACAATTGGAACAAAAATAAATCCTAAATATACCTGAAACTTTGACCTTCTATTTCCGTCAATATCATATAATAGTGATTTTATTCCGTCTTTAATTATTCTATATATCTGTTTAAAAATGAATGTCATATTAATTTTGGTGTGTATGATATTTGTTTTTTAATATCATCCAACATTCCTTTGGTATACTCATGAAGATCATCCCATTTTGGTAATTGAGAATTATCCTCTTTCAGCGAATCATCCAATGTAATTGTTGGTAATATACTATCTATATTTGCTAATGTTGCATTAGCCCTTTTACCCTCAGCATCAATATAAAAAAGTTTTACTTTATCTTGAATTTCATCGTAATCTATATCAATCGCTTTTATTTGCGATTTCAATACATTTTTATAGTTCACTACCGATATAAAATCTTTAAAAGGTATTTTGAATCTGCTGAAAATAGATCTCCTTTTTGCATGTGTAAATGGACTAAACACAGGATTTAATGGTCTATTTTTATCTCTCTTGCAATGAATTACTTGTATCTCACTAATATATCCATCTTTCAAAAACTTTTCTATATATTCATTAGGAATACATTTACTCCATTCAGCTTTGTATCCATTAGAAATGAAATAGTTGCTTAATTGCTCCTTAAATAAAGTACAACAACCTGTATTTGTATAACTTTGCACCATCAAAATTCCTACACTAGAATCAATTGGTATCCAGATTTTATAAAAATAATATAGTGACGTTACACTATCTCCAGCAACTTTACTTGTAGGTATAGTTGCATCGTTAGATTGATATACATCATATTCTATTCCTGTAGCACCACCTTTAAATATGCCCCATACCGTATAGTCATTAGAATCATAACCTTTGAACTGATCTGTTGTAACACTCATTGCCTGAGTATTATTCTTATTTGGTTTAAATGAAGCATTAAAGCCATTTATAAAATCTTCTAAAAAAACTTTGATATAGTTTATATCATCTATTTCATCAATAGATAAAGTATTTACAAAATCACCAAGTACACACTCATCTTTTTCTGTAAGATATGCTACTCTTTCTTCTCCACGAATCCTCCGTGTAGTTCCTTCTTTTATTTTTTTCAAAGTAAAATAATAGATGTCAAGTTTTAATGTGTATCCCATGTTAATTATTCTTTAGGCGGTGACATATTTCAGGTCTCCATTGTAAAATTCAATAATAACAAATTTACTAACAATTGATTAATATCCATAGATATATTTTAACAAATTTATATTATTTATGATCATTATTTTTGAAATATAAACAGAACGATAATTTCAATTGAAGTATAAGACTATAGCAATAAAAAAGCTACTATTATAGTCAAGGGAGAACGTAATAATCAGATTTTATTTGAGGAGCAAATCTATTATAAGAATGAAGAAAAGCATTCTATCGTCTTTTCGGATTGCAAATCCGAAAGAACGAAGCAATTATACACAAAAAAGCCGCAATTTGAATCAATTGCGGCTTTTTCTATTTTGTAATATCCTACTTATGCATCAATCTTAGCATAAGTTGCATTTTCTTCGATAAACTCACGACGTGGAGCTACGTCTTCACCCATCAGCATAGAGAAAACATGATCGGCTTCAGCAGCATTTTCAATCGTCACCTGACGCAATGTACGGTGCTCAGGATTCATGGTAGTATCCCAAAGCTGCTCGGCATTCATTTCTCCAAGACCTTTATATCGCTGCGTGTGAATAGCATTTTCGTCACCATCGGCATATTTCTCTATAAACGCACGGCGTTGGCGATCGTCCCAGCAATACTCTTCGTTTTTACCCTTGCGGCAAAGATAAAGCGGAGGCGTTGCAATATAGATATACCCTTTCTCCAACAGTGCTTTCATATGGCGAAAGAAGAAAGTAAGAATCAGCGTTGCAATGTGGCTTCCGTCCACATCGGCATCGGTCATGATCACCACTTTTTGATAACGAAGCTTTTGGAGGTTCAACTCTTTAGAGTCTTCGTCCGTTCCTATCGTTACGCCCAGTGCTGTATATATATTTTTTATCTCATCACTTTCGAGAACTTTGTGAGGCATCGCTTTCTCCACATTCAGAATCTTACCCCTAAGAGGAAGAATTGCTTGGAACCCACGGTCACGACCTTGTTTTGCTGTACCACCCGCAGAGTCTCCTTCGACAAGGAAAATCTCACATATCGAAGCATCTTTACTCGAACAGTCAGCCAGTTTTCCCGGTAAACCACCACCTGTAAGCGGAGATTTACGTTGTACCAACTCACGGGCTTTGCGAGCCGCTGCACGTGCTGTTGCCGCAAGGATAACTTTTTCTACAATGATTTTTGCTTCTTTCGGATGCTCTTCAAGATAAATACCCAAAGCCTCTCCCACAGCCTGATCAACAGCTCCAATAACCTCATTGTTACCAAGCTTTGTCTTTGTCTGTCCTTCAAACTGAGGCTCAGCAACTTTGATAGAAACAACAGCAGTAAGTCCTTCACGGAAGTCATCACCATTAATTTCCACTTTCACTTTCTCAAGCATCTTCGAGTCATCAGCATACTTCTTCAGCGTACGAGACAACCCACGGCGAAATCCGGTAAGATGTGTACCACCTTCTATGGTGTGTATATTATTTACATACGAATATACATTCTCATTATAAGATGTATTATATGTCATCGCCACTTCTACAGGTACTCCTTGTTTTTCGGTAACAATGTGTATTACATCTTCTATTAATGCTTCTTTAGACGCATCTATATATCGTACAAATTCTTCCAGCCCTTTTTCAGAGAAGAAAGTATCTGTTTTGAATGTTCCATCTTGTTTTACCTGACGATGATCGACCAACGATAAACGAACTCCGGCATTAAGAAAAGCCAGTTCGCGAAGGCGTGACGCCAATGTATCATATTTGTACTCTGTTACTACAAATATAGAATCATCCGGCTTGAATGTTATAATTGTACCTGTATGATCTGTAGTTCCTATTTTTTCTACACCAGTCAAGGGTTTTCCACAAGAATATTCCTGTACATATACATTCCCTTGTTTGTGTACTTCGGCTTTTAGGTATGTAGACAATGCGTTGACACACGACACCCCTACACCGTGAAGACCTCCCGAAACTTTGTAAGTTCCTTTGTCGAATTTACCTCCGGCATGCAAGACTGTAAGAACGACCTCTAGAGCCGATTTTTTCTCTTTAGCCATTATATCCACCGGGATACCACGACCATTGTCTTGTACTGTTATCGAATTATCCTCGTGTATAGTGACTTTGATATCATCACAATATCCGGCCAGAGCCTCGTCAATAGAGTTGTCTACAACTTCATACACAAGATGGTGTAATCCTTTTTCGCTTATATCACCGATATACATCGCGGGTCTTTTCCTTACAGCTTCAAGGCCTTCCAGCACTTGAATATTTTGTGCGGAATAAGATTCGCTTGCAATTTTTTGGTTCTCAGTCATATTTATATTTTGCTATTAAATAGGCGAATAATCGCCTGAGGTTTTGCGTTTGAAAAATCTAACAAATATACAGATTTTTATCCACATAAGCAAGAATAGAAGCCATCGTTTTGCTTGCTTATAAATAAAGAAAAGAATGAAAAAATTAACAATTTTATTTATATAAAAACATGTAAAAGCCAATAAAATTCTGATTGCTTTTGTTTTCTTTGTATTCTTCGATATGTCCAATAAATAAATTTAACCGAATACGATGAAAAAACAATTTGCATTTCTATTTTTTATTTTAAGCATCCTCTTTTCTATAACAAGTTGTTCTGATAAAGACAATGAAGTAGAAGAGACGCTCAGTCTATCAAAAAGTCAATTATTTTTTAAAGTTTCAACTGAAAAACAAAGCATTACGATAAAATCAAATACCAAGTGGGAAATTGACAAGAACATTCCCTTATGGTGTACTGTGAGCCCCATGTCGGGAAAGGGAGATGTAACGATCACTGTAGAAGCCAAAGAAAATGCACAAGAGGTTACGCTTACAACACAGTTACTTATAAAAACCAAAACAAAAATACAAAAAGTAAGTATACAACAAGAAGCTGCTCCGCCGGCACCTCTCGAAGGGTACTATTTCCCGCTACTGACTATCAATACTAAAAACGGTACACCAATTATATCGAAGGATGACTATATGGACGCAACCATAAAGATAGAATCAAGGGATAATAAAGGGGTTATAAAAGAGAAGCTAATGGAAGCTGACACCGAAATAAAAGGTCGTGGGAACAGTACGTGGGGAATGGAAAAGAAACCTTACAAACTGAAACTAAAAGAATCGGCGCAAGTATTGGGCATGCCTAAAAACAAACATTGGGTGCTGCTTGCCAATTACTCGGATAAGACATTGATGCGAAACGAACTGGCGTTCGAAATCAGCCGTCGTATGGGATTTGCTTGGACTCCACGCATGCAGTATGTGGATGTTTTGCTTAATGGAGAATATATTGGAAATTACATGCTTGGAGAACATATACGCGTAGACAAAAACAGGGTTAATATCCCCGAATTGAAAGCAACAGATACAGATATTACAGGAGGATATCTGCTCGAAATAGATGAGCGAAAAGGAGAACCTGTATGGTTTGAAACACTAGAAGCAAAAATGACATTCTGTGTAAACACGCCGGAAGACATACCCGCTGATCAAAAAGAATATATATCAAGCTATATCCAAAATATAGAAAACATCATATACGGAAAAGATGATGTAAACCCTGTAGAAGAATTACCGAAGTATTTGGATATGCAATCATTCATTGATTATTTATTACTAAACGAATTATCGAAAAACGTTGATGGCAACCTACGCCTAAGTACATTCGTCTATAAAAACAGAGGCGACGATAAGCTATATTTCGGACCGGTATGGGATTATGATATTGCTTTTGGGAATGTAAATTATGACAACTGTGATATGATATCAGAATGGCACGCACGTACAAGAGCTCCTTGGTATCAACAATTTTTCTCTCATCCCGAATTTGAAAATATGGTAAAAGACAGATGGAACGAATTACGCGGAAATGAATTAAGTGACGCAAATATAAATACGTTTATTGATAACATGGCTGGAAAAATAAATGTATCTCAATATTATAATTTTCAGAAATGACCAATACTTAATATGCAGGTCTGGCCTAACCCTATTGTGACTGGAAGTTATCAAGGTGAAGTCAATTATCTTAAAACATGGATAAAAAACAGATTAAGTTGGATGGATCCACAGTTAAAGTAATTAATACGGCATATTATAAACTAAAAAAGAGAAGAGGGAATCCCTTTTCTCTTTTTAGTTGGATATTGATTAGCAAGCGTCTACCATTTTTTCATAAACCTGTTTATGATTTTCTTCAAATTAAGGATGCATTTATATTCCTTGTATTTTTTATCTGATATAAAGCCATATTTATGCTGTATCATATAATAATCGGAATAAAAATCGAAATAAGAAGACGATATCCCACCTAATCTGAAGTTAGAAATCACGACATCCACTTCTTCGAGCTTTACACCTTTACTTACACATCTACAAATAAAGTCATAATCAGCCAAGACCTTTATAGAAAGATCAAATGCTCCGTATTTATTGTAAACTTCTTTAGATACAAAAAATGTAGAGTGAGGCAGTACACTCTCCGATATAAACGAAGCTCCACGGCGTTGTACATTAAAAATCTTATCGTCTTTCCACACGCGCTCTATACCGTATATCATAGAATTGCTCTGATCTACCACTCCGTCAGAAAACTTGTTCCACATAACTTCGAGGGTATTATCCTCATACCAATCATCAGAGTTGGTTATCCCTATCAACTTTCCAGTAGCAAGAGATATTCCTTTATTCATCGCATCATAAACACCTTTGTCGGGTTCACTAACGATGCGTACAGTAACTCCTTTCTTTCCGAAGGCTGGGATATAACTCTCTATTTTATCCAGAGTTTGGTCTTTAGATACCGCATCGATGATGATATATTCAAAGTCAGAGAAGGTTTGTCTTAACAAGGCTTCAATTGTTCCTTGTAATGTATTTTCAGAATTGTATGTTGGTGTTATTATAGATATTCTTGGCATATCTAAATTATTTTATTTAAATCTACGGGCAAAGATACATTTTTTATAAGTGCATTCATTTTTCTATATATAAAAAGAGAATTTGAAATTCTTAAAAAATCTTTAGCCCCTATTCTTTTAACATTACAAAAAAAACAATTGTGTCACAAAGACGTTTTAAGTATACAATAAGAATATGTTTGTATACATCATGTGGATAATAAATGCTCTATTTATATTTTAAGTTTCAATAGAATTAGCAAACTTGCTAAAACATGAATAATGAAAAACAAATTATTTGTATACACCAGTATACTACTCTTCATTGCCCTGATATCTAAAGCATGCAATGAGAACCAAAATGGAACAGGTACTTGCCTTACAATATCTGCTAAAAACATTAACAATAAATCACTTATAAGTGGTGGACAATATCAGATTCTAAATGTTAATAATCAAGTTGTAGGCACATATATACTTACATCCGGAACAATGAATATCACAAATCTAGCTATAGGGAAATATGTGATAGAAGAAATAAGTTCTCCAGATAACTATGATGCCAGCCAAAAACGAATAGAAATTATTCTAAAGTACTCTTGTATCGAAGCTACATTCTCGTATATAGATTCTAAATTGAAAGAAATACCGGAAGAGCAGACCTTGCAATTCATAAATTATCAAGGGCTTATAAACTTAGGGGAATATAATGCTATGCGTATTGGAGAATATTACTGGATCGATAGGAATTTTACTCATACAATAAAAAAAGGGAATGGCTTCGAAAATGACGTACCTATCACTCAAAATATCTTAAATAGATATCTTGAACGTGTGCGCATCGATCCCCAATATTATCAATTATCGAATATAACCAATTTTGAAAAATACTATGGAAGATATTACAGCTATCCGAGTATAGAATATATGAATAAGTACTGCTTTATGGCTGACGAGAATGGCAATAAGATTGAAGGTTGGAGATTACCTTTTCCTGCCGATTACAGGCAATTATTTGCTATGTCGCCATTTAATACATCGCATGATGCTACTCATACAAATCTTAACGAAAGAGATGTACGCTTCGCATTAAGTAGCATGAATGGAGAGAATCCATTAGCCTTTAATATCTATCAAGGGAATAATAGCCCATATAAAGTTTATTGGTTCGAAAAATCAACAAATATATATGGTTTTAATATGATGCCCGGAGGAGCCCGTCTAAATGGAAATGGTAGATGGTGTAATGGCTTGGGGCCTAATGGCGGCTGCTATGATGATGGTCTAAGAGGTGATATCTATCATCTATTCTATACTGTGTATTTATCTGTACAAAACACAAATAATACTCTTGGGTATGTAGGCATACATGATTATATAACTAGCAAAGAGTATGAATCATATCACTATCTCAATGTACGTTGGTGCAGGCCATTAACAGATATAGAGCTAGGATATAAATTGTATATCAATAAGGACAAAACAGACATAAAAAAATTAGGGCTTAAAGACTCGCCTCCGGAAGGATATATAGAATTACCTCGCGGTTATACTCGTGGATTTTATGTACAATATATATTGAACGATCCTAATACCAAATTAACGGTATCTGATATTATCAACTACGCAAAAAGTGTTCAGGACAATTATATTTACGAAAACCGTAACAATCTGAATGTGATTTTGTAAAAAAGACATATTGTATACATCATATTATCTTTTGTAAACCTAAAAGGAGAGCCTATAATAGGCTCTCCTTCTCTTATGCTGTCTGAGATGTATTTGTATCTTTCTATTATACTTTGTATGCTTGGGATTGTATAAATAGCAAAAGTCCGTATACAATTAGATGTATACGGACTTTGCATTTAAA
>NZ_CATNVE010000013.1:0-20963 GCF_951230145.1 Dysgonomonas sp. Marseille-Q5470
AGATAGCTTTCAAAGAAGGTAACTCGGATAAAAACTATTTTGCTTATTACAAGCTACCCAAACAAAAAGAAAGTACCCCTAAAACCCTAAGTCGGGAAGATTTTGAGAAAATTCGGGATTTAGAAATACCTGAACGTCGCCGATCACATATTATTACACGCGATATGTTTCTGTTTTCCTGCTACACGGGCACTGCCTACATTGATACGGTATCCGTCACCAAAGATGATTTATCAACGGATGATGATGGGGCATGGTGGCTCAAATACAAGCGGGGCAAAAACGGACAACTTGCACGTATCAAATTATTGCCGGAAGCCATTGCCCTAATTGATAAATATCGCGACGATAACAGAGAAACTTTGTTTCCAATGATACACAATGGTACGATTATAAGAAATATGCAAGGCATACGGATTCTTGCAGATGTCAAAGGGCGTCTCCACTATCACATGAGCCGTCATTCCTTTGCCAGTCTGATTACGCTCGAAGCTGGTGTCCCCATCGAAACGGTATCAAAGATGCTCGGTCACAGCGACATAAAAACAACACAGATTTATGCCCGTGTGACTCCCAAGAAACTCTTTGAGGATATGGATAAGTATATTGAGACAACAAAAGATTTAGTATTAACCCTATAACACCAACGATTATGCGAAGTACATTTAAAATATTATTCTACATCAACCGCAGTAAAATAAAAACCGACGGCACTACTCCTATTCTGTGCCGTATCACGGTTGATAATAAACAGACAGTTTTGACAACCGGAATCTATTGTGAACCGAACGATTGGAACAGCAAGAAAGGGAAAGTACGAGACGGGGCGACCAATCATAAATTGGATAAACTTCGGGAACGTATCGAACAGACCTACGAAGAGACTCTTAAAGAACAAGGAGTTGTCAGTGCAGAATTACTCAAAAATATAATTTTAGGAGTAAATAGTGTGTCCACCTTTCTTTTACAAGCAGGTGAAGTGGAGCGTGAACGATTGAGAAAACGATCTCTGGAGATTAATTCAACATCCACCTACCGACAATCAAAAACAACCCAGAGCAACCTGCGTGATTTTGTCCTTTCACGAGGAATGGATGATATTGCCTTTTCAGATATTACGGAAGAGTTTGGAGAATCGTTCAAAAACTTCTTAAAAAAAGATTTAGGCTATGCGACAACCCATGTGAATCACTGTCTATGCTGGCTAAACAGGCTGGTTTATATTGCGGTTGATCAGGAAGTGTTAAGAAGTAGTCCGATTGAAGATGTGGAGTATGAGAAAAAAAATCCTCCTAAATTACGGCATATTACCCGAAATGAACTGAAAAAGATTATGGAAACTCCAATGCCCTACCAGCGGCAAGAGTTAGCTCGCAGAGCGTTTATTTTTTCAGCCTTTACCGGACTTGCTTTTGTTGATGTGCACAACCTCTATCCTCAGAATATAGGCAAAACAGCGGAGGGTAGATTATATATCCGAAGTAGCAGAACTAAAACAAAAGTTGAAGCATTTATCCCTCTACATCCGATAGCAGAACAAATCTTGATGCTTTACAATACAACCGATAATACTGCTCCTATCTTCCCTTTACCAAGTCGAGATCAGGTTTGGTTTGAAGTTCATGAGATAGGCTTTGCTTTAGCGTTCAAGGAGAATCTCAGCTATCATATGAGCCGACATTCGTTCGGAACCCTTATGCTATCGGCTGGGATTCCTATTGAGAGTATTAGTAAAATGATGGGGCATACCAATATTTCGAGTACACAGATTTACTCGAAAGTAACTGATGATAAAATATCAGAGGATATGGACAAGCTAATGGAACGACGAAAAGCAATTAGTAATAAAACATCTCAACCGATAGAGCTATGAAAAACACAAAAATCAAGATAAGTGATAATGGAACTGTACATGTTCCAAGAAATGTTAGAATGAATATTACAGAGATCGCCGAACTCTTTGAAATCTTCTATCAAGAGGCAAAGAAGAATATTCGTTCTATTGAGGGATTAGGTATCTGTATGGGAGATCAGTCGATGAGTGGAACAGTCGAAGGAGCAAAGATCGTCTCCGATTATTACGGTTTGGATATGATAATCACTATCGCTTTTCGGGTGCAATCAGTCAAAGCAAATATTTTTCGTAAGTGGATCATTGATCAATTTACCAAGCCAGAAGTAACAACAATGCCTCTATTGTCGATTCAAAATGCAATGCTCAACTAATGCAGGACGTCATAAGTAATTAAAAACAGGCTTCGAAATAAACTCGAAGCCTGTTTTCTGTTGTAGCCGCATGAATAGAATACTATTTCAGTTCTTGAATATAGTTTCGATCTAATATCTTCTGAATATCAGATTCTCGATACAGGGTTTTACCCCCAAACTGAAAATAAGGAATTTTACCCTCTGTACGATAGAGTTGTAATGTTCTTCTGCTTATTTTCAGCTTCTTAGCCATTTCCGTGTCAGTCAAAAATCGTTCTCCGAAGAGCGATGGCTTCTCCGAGGTCAGGACAACTTCAATTCGATCCAACATCTTGTCAAGCAAAGCAAAAAACTTCATTACCCGCTCGTTTCGCTTCGTTAAAATGTCATTATCCATTTTGTTGCAATTCTAATTCGTGAATAAGTTTTCTTACATCTTTGACTCTATAATAGAGTTTGCGGCTAATCTTGGTATAGGGCAACATACCACTATCTCGATAACCTTGAAGGGTACACTTAGATATATTAAGCATCTGGCACACATCCTGATTATCTAACCAATCTTCAAGTCCTTTACTTGTATGGCGTTCACACAGCTTGTTCACTTTATGGGCGAACAGTTCAAACTGCGTCATCATTGCCTCGAATGTTCGGGCTTCAATATATATTATCTCCATAGTAATTTACTTTTTTGTTCATACTATGATTACGGGGGGAGCAAATATAAGTCATTAAATTACAGCATACATAAGTAATTTATAGGCTGGTAGCTTTAGTCTATACTTGTCTATGCCTAAAAACATTTTATACTCTTTCGATAGCTTCAGGAAAGAGTAAAAGGGATTTTTTCTA
This sequence comes from Dysgonomonas sp. Marseille-Q5470, assembly GCF_951230145.1. Taxonomy (NCBI): domain Bacteria; kingdom Pseudomonadati; phylum Bacteroidota; class Bacteroidia; order Bacteroidales; family Dysgonomonadaceae; genus Dysgonomonas; species Dysgonomonas sp. Marseille-Q5470. The sequence continues at coordinate 3,061 of NZ_CATNVE010000013.1, forward strand.
CTTGTTTCATAATTTCTTCCCCTTTAAGCGAAATGTCATCAGAGCCTAATGAGTATTCGATTTCAGTCGCAAAGGTATTCCGTGTTCTTCACGCTGACAGCAAGGTAAGCCCTAAAGGGTTTGGCGAAAAATCTTCCTCTTTCCCTTCTTCTGCTATTCGGGCGAGCGTATTTATTCGTCAAAACCTTGCACAGCTAAACACTACCCTTTTTTAAGCTTCTGAAACTCGAATACTCCTCACCGGCTCCGATACGGCATAGCGTTAAAAAAAAGGTCAGAAATTATGAAACTAACAGCAGAAAAAAATAAGAAACAACGATCCTCCTACCTTCCAATTAGCATAGGTTTGGTTTTGAAAATAGTCTTAATTATCGTGGGTTACTCTTTATGGGGAACAGGGTTTATTTGGGCTTTGGTGGGCTTGTATCTCTTCTATGATGTGATTCGGGGTATCCTTTCGTGCCTGCTGATGTTGGGTGCTGTAATTACCCTTATTTATCTCATGCTTACTTATTTATAATCCATTAAAACACAAAAATTATGACAAAGGTATTTTTATTAGGTGCGAACAAAGAAATTGACAGAGCCGAACAAGTAGTAGAGGTCAATCAAGTTATCCAAATGGAGGGGTACAGCTATCACAGATATGTAGTGTACGACATTACAAAAAATCAATGGGGCATCACTTACAAGTTGATAAACCTAACGACAAAGGACTTTCATACTGCCGACATTATTCGACCATTGAAAGAAAAATTTGGAATAGGGTTCTATTACGACACCGACAACCCTCAATTTATGGACAGCTTTGAAGTAGCAATATTGCTCCAAGAAGCACAAGCCAAAGCCAATGAAGAAGCAGACGAGGAAGAAAAAGAACGCATACGAGTGGAGGAAGTCAAAGCAATCGGGAGCAAACGTTTTGCCGAGATACTTCCCGAAAATGCTTTGGGCGTTATTGTGGCATGGCTCAAACAAGATGAAAGCGACAGCCAAAGCGACTACTTTGCATCAAGAACAACACGGACTGTCATTTTAGGCTTTTCCACCCACAAAAGAGACATCTTTTCTGAAATGCGGAAACACGCATCCAATTTTGAAGAAACTGCCTATTTAACGGAGTACAACGAAGATTACGAACATCGGGAAAAATATTCGATGGGTGCAGGGTACTATTTAGGTGAAAGCAAATATAGCGGATGGATAATCGAAAAAGAGCCTATTTACAACCGAGAACAAGCAATTAAATCATTTGCCTATGCAGCAGGGAGCGAAGATAACATTCGCATCAAAAAGACTGATGATACACCACTAACACCCCCAAGCGACAAGAACGGCACAAGCAAGAACGGTTGCACATTAGTAGAGTATTCAGAGAAAGCGGTAGCGGTATTTGGAGAAACAAGAGCCATCAAAGACGAACTCAAAGCAATGGGAGGAAAGTTTAACAGCAGACTGACCTTTAACGGAAAAAGGTTAGCAGGGTGGATATTTTCAAAGTCGCAGGAGCAACGCTTAGCGTACTACTTTGGATTAAATTAATTATCAGAAAACTAAGGAAGTATAAATATAAAGCATAGGATATAATGAAAAAGAATAGAAAAGTAACAGCCAATTCTGTAACAATCAATTTCAGAAATTATGGCGAAATAACAATCCCTAAAGGTGTCTTAGTGACCAATGAGACGGCAATGGGAATAGATGACAGATACAATTTTGTAGATGAATTTGATTGGATTGATACCAACTACCCCCAAGTAGCACGATCATTAAAAATGGATGCTCAAAACTATGGAATAAACATACCCAAAGAACATATAATCACTCAAGAAGATGAAAACATTTAAAAGAGCAAACCTCCCCGAACAAATAAACTATAATAGCAAGGTTTATAAAGTTGATATTGAACTAAGTGCTTTGTATTCAATTGGTAGAACAAATAAAGTACCGAATGATGCTATAAAAGTCGAGGTATTAAGCCGAAAACTAAAAAGCAGTACCGATATATACAACAAACCTTACGAGCCTTCAATTTTTATATTCATTTCCGATTCTAAGAAGTAAAAGTATTCACAAGGGGCAGTAATCCTGCCCCATAATACCCAAAGATATGAAAGCAACAAACCATTTCCAAAATACGATAAAAGCATATTTAGACAAACGTGCCGAGATAGATTTACTATTTTCATTTCGCTACTCCCTGCCCGAAAAGAAGTTAGAGGATTGCGTGACTTATATACTAAACCAAGTGCAGAAAAGCGGTTGCAATGGTTTTCACGATGATGAGATATTCGGCATGGCTGTACATTTCTATGACGAGGATAACATCGAGATAGGTAAGCCAATGCACAATGCACAAGTAGCTGTTAATCATGTAGTAGTATTAACAGCCGAAGAAAAAGAGAAAGCACGTCAAGATGCCATGCAAAAGGCACAAGACGAAGCCTATCGAAAAATAACACAACCAACTAAGAAAGCCAAAAGAGTAGCATTAAATCCCCAACCAAGTCTATTTGACTTTTAAATTATCGACCTATGAAACCAAAGAATAAACTCCAAAAACAAGTAGTAGAAGCAAGTAAAAGTTTGCCCAAACTTACCAAAATGCAAATCCAATGGGGATATGACCACGCTATCCAATATGTTGGACGCAGAACCGAAAAAGGAATCGTTACATGTACCAAGTGCGGTCACACATGGCAAGGAATGGGAGAATTAGCAAATACCCTTTTGGGGTGCGAGTGCCCGAATTGTCAATCAAAATTAATAGCCAAGACCACCAAGAAACGGACATTCGATGACAGTTATTATATGAACATCATCACGGCTCATAAAGGCTATCAAGTGATGCGCACCATCATGTTAAGTTATAAATCCAAAATGGGAGAACTGACAAAACTTTCATATTCCGAAGTGATGCAACGTTGGATTGCTCCCGATGGGAAACATTACACCTTTGCCCGACGTCGCCAGACGATGGGAACATGCTGTATTGATTTATGGATATTTCATACCTCTTTGGAACTTAGGAACGAGAACAGCAACAATAAGTTTTACATAAATATCTATGACAAGATAGGAAGTATGGGGGAAATATACCCACGTCAAAAACTTATACCCGAACTGAAAAGAACTGGCTATAAGAAAGCATTGTACGGACAAAAACAGTTAGACCTATTCCGTACCCTATTGAGTGACAGCAGAGCCGAAACACTCATCAAAGCAGGCTATACAAAGCTATTAGAGCGTATTATGAATATGGGATGGAAGCATATTGACAGTTATTGGCAATCCATCAAAATAGTTATCCGCAACAAATACAAAATCGAAGATGCCATTCTTTGGTGCGACTATATAGATATGCTTCGATTCTTCGGTAAAGATTTGCACAATGCAAAATACGTTTGTCCGACTGACCTAAAAGCCGAACATGACCGATATGTTATTAAGAGAGCAAAAGCAGATGCACAAGCCGAAATCGAAAAGCAACTTGCAAAGGAAGATTCATTCAGAGAACAAAAAGGCAAATTTTTCGGACTTGCGTTTTCGGATGGAACTATTAGTATTCGTATGTTGGAGAGCGTAGCAGAGATTATCGCAGAGGGACAAGCAATGCATCATTATGCTCAGTATACAGTTATGCACAGTGTTACTTATAATATATTCAAACTAAAAGCTATATATGCAAGACACTGTGCATAATATTTTTAAAACCTTTTCAAAAAATTAATAAGATTGTCATTTTTATTCCAATCGAGGAAGTCACAATCAGGAATATTATCGGGAAAAGATTCTTCAAGAAGTTTGCGTTTGGCTTCGATGTCCAATGTCGCGTAGATCTCTGTTGTTTGCACAGAAACATGACCAAGCCAGTCTCTAATTACAACCATAGTATAGCCAGCTTGAAGCAGGTGCATTGCTTTGCTATGTCTGAGAATATGTGGAGTAATTTTCTCTGGCATATTCTTGTCTTTAACCATATGTGCATATTTTCTCAAAATATGAGTGATTCCGCCTCTGCTTAATGCTTGCCGCCGCTGGTTATAGAATAACGGGTGATCTAATTTATGTGTGCCAGTTAATTTGTTTTCTTCGATATAGTTAGTCAATAATTTAACTGTATTTCCAACAATGGGTATGAGCCTTGTCTTACACCCTTTTCCTGTTAAAGTAATTGTGGATGGAGGCTCTAATCTGACATTTCGAACTTTCAAGTCGCAGAGTTCTTGCACTCGGGCTCCAGTGTCATAGAGAACACTAAGTAGTGCGATATCTCTCCTTTCTCCCTTTTTGTTAATATCCGGTTGTCTCAACAGAGAACTTACCTGAGATATGGTAAGATGATTCAAGATAGGTTGGACACTTTTCTTAAAAGGTATCTGCATAACCTTCTGACAACTCAATAGTTGCTTGGAGTCTTGCATCTGAAGATAACGAAAGAATGAGTGAATAGCAGCAAGACGTTGATTTCTTGTCGTATTAGAACATCTTCTTTCTTTTTGTAACCAATCAAGATAATTACAGACAGATTTATCATTTATATTCTTCAAGGTCAACTTTTCAGGGGGAATAGACTGTTGATCATTAAAGTAAATTACAAGTAACCGGAAAGTGTCACTGTAAGAGGAGATTGTATTCTTGCTTAAGTTTCGACATCCTATTAGAAAGTCTGTAAAGAAATGGGATAGATGATTGGCAAAATCAGTCGTGTTTTTCATAATTTATTTCATTTAGTGATGAGTTGAACGGTATAATGGCTCCTAGTGTTTGTTCAAGATTGGATCTGATATCCTGAACCAAATCAGAGCTTAGGTGTAGGTAGTAAGCCGTATCTCGATAATAGGTGTGTCCCATATATGCTTGAAGAATTGGAAGATATGCATTCAGATTCTTACCTTGTCGCATCCATTTACGTAAACAGTTGACAGCGAATGTATGTCGCAACGAATGAACACATGGGGCACCAGGTTCACCTAGTTTTGCTCTTCCAGAATGAGATATCCCTGCATTCCAGAGGAATCTTCGTAGATTTCTATTTATATTTTGGCTCGTCATTGCATTATTTTTGAGACCGGGGAAGAACCATGTTTCTGATGTGGAGCAAACATGTATTTTTTGAGAGTATTCCTTAAAACGATTGAGCAATTCCAAAGACAATGGGATTTGTCTATGTTTGCTTAACTTGGTTCGGGTTAAACTCAAAATACCATTCTCTAAGTCAACATCTTCCACTTTTAACAATCTAGCCTCTGTTACCCTAAGCCCGCAACAATATAAAAGGCGGAAGAATTCTGGCATCACAATATGACGTAGAGGGACTTCATAACAAAAATGGCAATCATTATCAATAGTTGCAAACAAACGTTTAATCTCGTTATCACTAAAGATATAAGGAGTGAATTTGACTTTCTTTGCTAACACTCCTTTGGGCAGTATATATGCCCATCCTCCTTTACGCATAATATATCTCGCCAATTCGTTGATTGGGGAAAGTCGGGTTTCTTGAGTAGAAGGATGTTCCCCTGGATTAATTCTTACCCAATGGAGAACGATTTCCTTTTCAAGTATAGTTGCATCTGGATAATTTTTTAAGCAAAACTGATCAAAATGCTTTAGTATTACTGCTTGAGATTCATACTTATATCCCAATATCCGTTTTTGTTCTATGAGATCTATTATATCCATAGAAAAGTTAGAGGTATAGATATTCATAGATCATCAATATTTAAAGTGCATTCCTTTAGTAGATTCAAACTGCTCTTAAGATAAATCGCAGTAGTGGTGGTATCTACATGTCCCATCAATTGAGCGATCTCTTCAATTGGAACATGCCTTTCCATTAAGGAAGTGGCATAGGTATGGCGCAAAGAATGCATGCCAAATTTTCTGTCTTGGGGAATTGATATATGTGCCATCTTCATATATTTTTTTATCATATCCATCAGACGACTTGAATCTCCAAAAGAACATATAGGAGCTGTGTGCCGAACAAATACATTTTTATCTTCGCTGTTGGGACGACCTTTTTGGATATAATCAATTAAAGCCCACCCAATTTCTCGTGAAAGAGGATAAGTTGTAGGTTTTCTAGTCTTTACTTGAGTTATTTCAATCCGATTCTCATCCCATTTAATATCGTCAAATTTTAGAGACTTTATGTCTACGCACCTCATCCCAAGCCTACTGGCTAGCAATATGATCGCGTAATCTCGCTTGCCAGAGGGATTTCCCCGGTCAATAACTTCCAGTAATTTTTTCAAATCCGTTGGATTCCAAGTTGATGGGATACGAGCCTTCTGTGGAATTTTTACTGTTGGTAAAGAGTTGGACAAATCCCTTTTTATATACCCTGAAACATGAAGAAAACGTAAGAAAGATCGTATTCCGCAGAATGTAAACTCAACCATCTTCGGGCTATAACCAAGAAGTGTTTTCACATAATATACAAGTATAGAGGGATCAAGGTCTCTTGCGATAATTTCTTTCGATTCAATGAACGAAAGTAATTTACTTACTGTACGCAGATATCCTTTTGTCGTGGATAGCGCATAATCCATAGAAACACAACTTGTATGAAATGCCGTCAGAAGTTCCTGATGAAATGCCTTGTTTACAGTAAAATTCGTTCGTGTATGACGACGCAAGAGTGTCCCATGTTGATAGAAATCACATAACATCTTGATAGAACGGTAAAGCCATGTGTTACCTGAAGTGAGTTCGTTAGCCTTTTCCTTAGCAAAAAAATCGCATGTGTCATCAAGATACTTCATCGCTGTTTTCATCGAAAAATATTCTTCCTGTATCTCTTCAAAAAACACAACTAATTTCGCCCAATTCCTTCGGTGTTGAATCAATGATGAGTTTTTGTACTGCATTCTAGTAAGCTCTTTATTCAAAAGGCTTACTAATTCTTTTGGTTTGATTTTTTCCATTTTAATTGAATTTTAAATACAATTCATTATACGGAAAATATAGCTAAATCAAAATGTTATGTTTAGTGTTTTATCGCTATCTGATTAGGAAACAGTATTTTTTTCCAAACACTACACATAACTGTATACTGAGCATAATGGTGCTTATGCATCACTTTACATAACGATTATTGCGTAGCAGGATACCACTCAAAAGCCGATTCACTAATACTTTCGGCTTGTATTGATGGAAAAAGAATTGAAACGATAGAGGTATCAATTTCACAATTAAAGGTTATTCAAAGCCGTGGAGTATGTAATAAAAATACCAAGCACCACGATAGAATCGTTCAACTTGTAGAGCAAAATATATCACTAATAGAAAATAGATTAGCAGCATAATGAAAGAAAATATTTACATCTTATTTGTTGGCTTCCGAAAATTGGGAGAATTCAAATCTATTTTGGAAGCCAAGAAGTTTGCTCGAAGTGCCAATCTGGCAGGAGCTTTTAATCTCATTGGTGAGCATTATAGAGATAGTTGGTATGTATTTGAATCAGAAATTAAAGACAATGAAAATTAAAGATATAACAGGAAAGTCCATCGAAGTAACACACTTGAATAAGGCTATCAAACAATGCAGATTATGCCGAGATAGTTCCTTTATGATGGATTCGGAGCATACAGTTGGAGAAAATCACACTTTTATGCTCCGACAACTCGAAGAACTGAAACGAAAATCAAAAACTTAATGGCGGAGAGAAATTTCCGCCGTTACTTTTTCCATGAGCCACAAGAGGACTTTATGCGGGAGAAAAAGAAGCAAAAAAGCCATGTCAGATGTTTCTTCCTTCGATACTGAGATGAAACATTCTCCCCTCGGGCATTACTATTCCTACAAATAACATATGCCAATATTATATCAGAAATCTGTTCTAACGCGTTCTATCGAAATTATCTTTGAATAGAGCAGTTTTTTATTTTCATCATTCAATATTGGATCGGATTCACACAATTTTGATAATTTGCTGATATAGTTTACAATTCCCATTCTTTGATTTTCAAATTGAACTATAATGTATGAAATGTCTTCTATCTCAAATTTAAGTGTTTGGGCTTTCAAATATTTATCAGGCTCAGGCTTTTTATCTCCCGAACCTCTCCATGTTAAATACTCTGCCTCTTCCCATTTCCAAGCTATATCTTTTTCTTCTTTCAAAATGTATCTCCACTCATTTTCTTCGTAGTTACATTGCTCTTTACCTTTATGTGTTCCTATATATTTTTTAGAGAATCCAAATAGATTTAAGTTTGCATTGTGGGAAGATTTATACTCTTTAGATGGATTATAAACCTTAATTGGGTTCATTTTTAAGTCAATGGAATTCATTAGTCCAGTTGCCATTTTTGCTTTGGAGTAAAGCTCATATTCCTTATAGAACTTTAGCGAAGAGATAATATCCTCATTTTTAATGTATAATATAGGGTTGATTTGATTTTTCAATGCCCATTCTTTACTTAATCCGATGGCATGATGTCCGTACCTTTTAGTAAACTCATATGTCCTTGTTAGTGGGATATCACAAAAACTTACCATAGGAATTCCAACGGCAAAAGCATCTCCATCTATGGAAAAATCTTCTTTGCAATAATTAGGAATAATTCCTTGTTTTAAGATGGATTTTAGACCATTATACGTGGTATAGTGAAATAATGAAGATGTTCTATAATTAGACATGGAGAAAATATTTATATAAATAACGCCTCAAAATTAGCAACATGGCTATTTAGGTTATGTAAAACGCCCAGAATAATTTGAGCGTTTTATATTATTACCCTATCTGCGTATTTATCTCTTTCCTAAAAACCAACGGATCGGCGATATACGGATAGGAACTTGAAACACCTCCTGTAGTAACAGTAATTGTTCCGAAATTAAATATCCGACCTAAGATACTTTGTTTTATATGAAGACCTTCACATTTCGCCAATACCAAATCTACTGCTTTGCGACTGATAACACCTGTTTTTAGTATCACCCGTTTGTTAGTTACGGCATAAGACGAACCTACTTTTATTAGTATTCTTGACAACAACGAAATAATCCCGAAGAACAAAATTAATAAGCCCGCATAGTAAGTCATGGCTGATATTTCTTTAGGACTTGATGCTAAAAAAGCACCGATAAGCAGTAATATAATCGGTTGAACGAAAAGGAAAAAATGTAGTCTTGCAACATATTTTATTTCTTCCCCGGATAGTAGATTTTTCTGTATGTAATTCATAGACTAATGATTTATTTCAAAGTTAGTTGTTTTTGTTAATTTTTGATATTCGGCAAGTAATATTTCATCTGTAATTTTAGTTTTTTCTATAAGAAATCATCATTGAAGTATTTAAACAGCAGGTAACACCAACCTATCGGGTTTAAATAACGTCTTCCTTTCCTTATTTCATAATGCAAGTGACTCCCTGTTGTTACTCCCGTACTACCCACACAAGCTATCTGTTGGGTGATGCTTACTCTATCCCCCACATTTACCAATATCCGACTTAAATGACCATAGAATGAACGAAAGCCACTAGTATGTTGAATCTCTATAAAATAGCCATACCCCACATCATAACCTCTGCCAATCACTATTCCGTTGCCCGTGGCATACACAGGAGTGCCTTTCACTTGTGGAATATCAATTCCCGTATGAAATTTTTGTCTTTTGTAACATGGGTGCTTTCGCATCCCGAAACCTGATGAGATACGCCCAGACTTTTTTATTGGAGATATTACGGGATAATCCGATAATTCATCAATAGTCATTTGTAAAGAATCCGCTATCTGATAAAATGCTGTAACGGAATAAATCGGCTTCGTACACTTTTCTATTTGAGATTTTCGTCTTTGAGAATCGCTTTGCTGTCCCCATGCAGGCAAATGAAGTAAAGTTATCAATAGGATTGTTATATATTTCATAGTCTGTCTGTAAAATGATAAATGCCCAAAGAATTTTCGGGCATTTATCTGATTGTTAACTATTCAATTTCTTCACCCCACATCTCAACGTCCGTTGGAGCAGTTACATAGGCATAAATAATATTTATCCAAGTAACTATGTATGAGATTACCATCATCGTCATCATGGCTATTCCGCTTCTATTGGTAAATCTTCCTCGTCACCCCGGTCATTTTGGAAAGAAAATGTCTTTTGTACTACTTGTCTGTGGCTATCTTCGATATACACGTCTATCACTTGTTGGTCTGTAGAATGAGAAGTGTAATACATCCGAAACGTTTCTTTTTCCAAAAGATATAAATCGTTTGGTAGAAGCACTGTGCCATTATCGAGCCGAAGCTCTCCTTTGCCATCTACTTGAAAATACCGAATGTAGAACTTGGTATCTTGAAAGTTCCCTTCCTTTACAATCTGTGCACGGATCTCCGCCACCTCTCCCTGAACGATTTTTTTCTGAACTGGCATACAAACCAAATCAAATGCGTAAACCTTATTAATATCCATATCGCTACTACAGGCTAAGGCCAGCAGCATTATCGCTGCCAGCCACACTGTTATCCCGAAAAAAGTCTTTATTCTTTTCATCATTATTGTATTGTATATTCTGTTAGACAAAAGAGACTGTGCCTCTTAATTGATTATAAATTTGATTCCTACACCGAACTGCCCATGAAAATGTCCCGTAGAGTTACCCCAGAGGATGCGTTCTCGCCCTGTAACGAGTAACACCACACGGTCTGTCAAGTACGTCTCAATCTCCAATGTGATAGCACCACCATAGATAAAAGCATCCTTATGTTGAAGAGTAGAACCATCGTACAAGGTCTTTTCGCCCCAATTTGATGTTTCATAGCCTGCAAGGGCAGAACCTCCCAACGAAAGGAAAACTGTTTTAGACCGATCAGTCAGAAAATTGTAGTAATAACCTCCCTCAGTCGTGAATTGAGCTATTGGCAATCGTTTCTCCCGATACGGGTAGTAGCGTTCCAGATATTCTGCACCGAACACCCATTTATTTCCGTTCTTGGCATAGGTCGCCATTGCCACACCGAAATAATATCCCGCTTCATTATCGTTCTTGGACGAATAGATTCCATCCACCATACCGCCTGTGAGTTGTATGCCTCGCATACCCGGCAGTGAACGTTGTGCATGTGCTTGGTTTATAAAGAACAAGCACAGCATAAACACCAATAATATTATCGAGCGTCTCATTTTACTTCACTTTTAGTTCATTAATAACCTTTGCCCGAACCAAATCGGCATTATCCAATGTGAACCGTTGATGGCGTCCACCTTCCTGTTCGTTCAATTCCACCACCAACATTTTGTCATCGGGAATCGTAAATTTCGCCAAAGTGAAAATCATGCGTTCTGTCTGCTGTCCACCTATCAGCATCAAATTATTGTAGGCACGAAGTGGCCAAATCACCTGCTCCTGAATCGCAGTACGTTTGGCTACTTTTTTATCCACAATCTTAAATGTGATAAAATCTACGTTGAACGGTACGTTGGACGAGTTCTTTAGTTGCAGATGAAAATATAACAGTCCATTATGGGTATAAATACCTTTCAGCGTGTGTTGTATTCCGAAACGCTTCGAGCCGATGTGTTTTATCTCCCGGTCATTATTCTTGTGTATAGACTGCATAATCAACTTGACAAGTAGTGGCGATTCCTGTCCCAATTCCTGCATATAGACTCCAAGAGCATTGTTCGGACGGTTCACCGCTTCGCCATCGTGCAGGAAGTCGGTCATTTCAACGGACAGTTTTACGGGTTCATCCGCATATTTTACATTGAAACTATAATATGCACCATCTTCGGTAATGACGGACAAGTTGCTCTCCCGGCTGAAGTCCCGCAAAGCAGCTTTCACTCTCAATACATTGTCCGTGCCATCCGCTTTCGCTGCGAGAAGATCTGCCGACCCTAAATCGACATAACGTATAGGAGCAGGAAAAATAACGTGCACTGTTTTATTAAAAGTGACCTCCAGAGCATAAGGTGGTATCATTCTGTTAAAGGTCAGCGGACGGGTAAAACCCTCGTAATAGTCACCCGTTGTCGGCTTGGTATTGACCACAATAGTATCTTGGGATACTTCTTGTGCATGGACTGTAAATACACTTACAGCAAGTGTTAATATTAAAAAGAATCGTTTCATACTTTTGATTTTAAATTCGTTAAACATTGATTTTTTAGTGGTTTTATTAATTTTCTTTGGGTAACAGCAGGAGCTTATAATTTGCTTTGAGGGTAACTTTTACGACACTCATCTTTTTACTGATATACTGTGAAGCCCCTTGTATCAAACCTTTACCCATGTCGGCTGCCAATTGTGAACCTGCATTATCTGAAATCATAATGCTTGTTCCTGCTGATGATGCCAATGTAGAAGCTACTTCTTTGGCTGCTTTTACTTCATCGTTATTGGGAATAAAAATTCCAGATTGACCATCCATATCGTACACTTGCAGTTCAACCGGAATAATGTTTCCTGCATACTGAATGGAGTTGATCGTTACCTCCAGACGTTCGCCACCAATACGGCAAGCTCCCGTCACCAAGGTATTGGCAGGAATCAAGATATTGCCTGCCCTAATTGGCTCTAAAAGACGAAGTTGTACCTCTTTACCATTGGTCAGGGTTACGGTTTGATTCACGCAAGCACGTATGCTATTTTTATCCTTTATCGCCTCATTACCTGCGGCAGTTAAAAATTCCGTATTTCGGGGTTTGCTGTGCGAAGCGATAAATTCATCGTTGGATATTGGAGCAGCCAATAGCGATACAACATTCTGATGCACTTGTTTAACGGGTTGTACTTTGACTTTCTCGCTAGTACGTGTTATGTTAACATCGTCTATTGGTTGTTCTCTCTGCTGAGCAGGCATATAGCGTGCCGCCATCTGGTAAGACTTTTCAAGCAAGGCTGTCTGTTCGTCCTCTTCCGCTTTTTTTGCTTCGGCTTCCTCTTGCTTCCGTTCCAATTCCTGTATTCGCTGTTCCATCTCGGACTGTGATTGTCTGTCCGTTTCAGCAGGTTTTTCGTACCAATCACCCAATTGCTTGTTGATGTCCTGATAAGCAGTTGCCGAGGACTGTATCGTTCGGGAAGTTGAACTTCGGGGTTGCTCTCCTTGCAGAGATGTATTGTAGGCATTGTCCTTTTGTTCATAATCGCTTTGCTCAGTATTGTTGAACATGGAGGAAAAATCCTGTAAAGACTTCATCTTCTCTTGCTCCTTTTGTCGCATTGCTTCCCGCTCATAGGCATCCCGTTTGTCTCCCACAATGCCCTCGTCTTTTGGCACGGGCAGTTCGGCATTGAAACCCGTTAACCCTACCGCCTGTTCTTTCCCATCATCCGATGGGGCAAAGATCAGCCACATCGCGCCACCGAAAATCAAGAAGAACAGTGGCATAATCAACATCTTCTTTCGTTTCTGTCTCTCCGCTATCGAAAGTTCTTGCTTTGGTGGTTTCGGAGGTTCTTTTTTCGCTTCCGATTTATTATCCGGTACAGATGGTTGTGCTTCAGCAATAGCCTCCATTTGTAGTGGTATTTCTTTATTCAAATCTTCCTGTTCCATTATTCTACTGATTTTAGATTGTTAATACTGTCTCGCTGTTGTTCCAATTGTAGTTTCAGCGATTCGATCTGCTCTATCTGCATCTTTTCTGCTTTGTCTTTACCGAAATTGTAAATAGAGGAAAAGGTCATGTAGATGGAAAGACCACCGAAAACAAGAAACATTGCTATCACAAGGATAATTCGTCTGTCGGGAGTTAGTCTGCCGAGTATTCCTCGCAGACCATCCTCCAACCATTCATTAATGTATTTCATTATTTTTCGTATCATAGCCTTACCTACCTTTCCGATATCCGAATATCCCGATTCTCCACAATCTCGAATTTTTCCATCGTAAAGCCGTGCGGGTTATTGTCCGAGCGTACCGAGTTGATCAGATTGCAACGGGTAACCAGACTGCGTTCTGTGAGGTTACTCTCCCGAATAATCATCTGTTTGGCATAGGTTACCGCTTTATAGGGGTAGCTATCAAAATCGCAGGCAATGCTGTCTACCTGCACGATTTGATTGATATTTCCCGACACGATACGATTGTAATACCCTTTTTCTGCCATATCCTGATAGTATTTGAAAGCACTCTTATCGACAAGGAACAATGCCCTGTTTACGTTGCTTTCGATGGCTTTCTTATCGGGTGAGAGAGTGAAAAACAGTTCATGGAAACGCTTGACGTGTTCGCGTGCCTCCACAGGTCTGTTTTGTGTCATATCTTGGGACAAGGCAAGCATTAGGGACTTGCCCCCATCCAATACATAGATACGCTGGCGTTGTGCTTCGGCAAAGTTGTACGACGACCATACGGAGTAGCCCGTTATAGCGGTACACATACAAACAAAGACAATCCCGAAAAGGCGTATCTGCTTAAATGATGTTTCTATATTTTTTAAACTCTTGAACTCCATTTGTCCTTTTTATTTTGAATTAATAAATAAATACAGTGTGCCTAATTACTTCTTTCCCATCAGGCGACCGGCGACATTGCCTGCCGCAGCTCCGGCAACACCTCCTGCCATCGCAGCCCCTTTGCTTGCCATTGTGTTTACTCCACGGGTAGCACTACCGCCACCTGCCTGAATAACCCAACCCGCCACACTCGGAATAGAGAAATATCCTATAATGCCGATGATGAAGAAAATGATATATACACCGTTACTGGCATCCGGCACATAGGACGGATCTCTTAGCAGGTCTATATCCATTTGCAGCATGAGTGCCTGAATCTTGGAGAGCACAGCCGAGAACAGATCAGCAATGGGTAGCCACAGATAGACCGAGATATAGCGGGAAATCCAATTGGTCAGCGTGGATTGAAAACCGTCATAAACAGAGAGGGCAAATGCCAGAGGCCCTAAGATTGACAAGACCACCAGAAAAAACGTTCGCAGGGTATCAATGGTAAGGGCTGCGGCATTGAACAGCAGTTCGAAGAAATCCCGGATCAGTTGGCGAAACCACACTTTCATATCATACCAGGTGCGTTCTCCCCACATGGAGATCATTTCGGCAGCATCCGTAATTCCTAGATCTTTCATCTTTTGGTCATACACCTCGTCATCGACCAGCCATGCCTTTCCTTCACGCAGCCGTGCATCGTATTCCAATCGCTCTTTCTCGGCTTGCAAGCCATGCACATCTGTCATTTGTGTTTCCAATATGGTATGTGTTCCTTTGACCACAGGAGACATAACAGCGTTGATCGTACCGAGAACAAATGTCGGGAAGAACATAATGCAGAGTCCGATGACAAAGGGTCTGAGCAGTGGATATACATCTATCGGTTCTGCCCGTGCCAAGGCTTGCCATACACGGGAAGCTACATAAAAGAGTGCACCGAGTCCGGCTATTCCTTTAGCAACACCGACCATATCACCACAAAGAGGCATCATATCCTGATGCAGATTCCTCAGAAGCTGATGCAGGTTATCAAAATCTATTGCTAGCAGTATCATGATTACCAATATCTATCGGATGGATTACCATACAAACTTTTAACTCGCTCCATATCTCCTTTTTCCTGACTGCGGATAAAAGACACGGAAATGCTTTTCTTAGAAAAGTAGCGGACAAGGTTGCGATGCTCTAGCATTTTAGCGTGTATGTCATCTATAATTGACATGCGCTCGGCATCGGTCATCGAAAGCCCGTTAGAGAGGGAAACAACATTCTTTATATCCGAAAGCAGGTTACCACTCTCATTCAATAGTTTGGCATATCCGTTCGATATGGCTTCCAACTCGTTAACGCTGAAATTCCTATCGGATAGCATCTTGTTGAAGTTGGTTGAATAGATCTGAGATATTTCGCTAACCAATTCTACCGTTTCTTTCACTTTGCGGGCATCTTTGATCAGATTGTGTACTGATTCTAATTTGTCATAATACTGTTTTCCCTGATCGTAGATTTTTTGCATCTCCTTGAAAGAGTTAATCACATTACTGGCTGTTGTGGCTGTTTTGGAAACAGTCAGTATATTTTGTGCCAGATTGGAGGGATCAATCACCGTCCACTGTGCTTTTACCTGATAGGTACAAAGCGTCATGAATGCCATAAGGCAGAAAAGTATTTTCTTCATATTCGTTATTTTTTAATTGTTATTACTCGTTTATCGTCCGAAGTCGGAGGTAGCCCTTGAGGGGACTAATCCTCCTGACGGACATATTCTCCGAAAGCGGAAAGATGCAAGATCTCTTGCTCCCGGTCATAAGTAATCTCGATACGCTCGTACAGCTCAATGTAATGCAGACCGAATACGTTGTAGACCGTACAATCACAGACCACCAGCGGGTTGTTGTACATAAGACTGAGCCGGATGCCTCCCTTCTTTCGGGAGATGTTGCGGTATATGCTTATCGCAGGTGCACCTTCTCTACTTACCCAACGCCCCGTAATCTCCCGCATGGAAAAGTCTGTAGAAGTGGAACAAGAATCGGTTATATTACATGGACTGAACATGGCTTTTCGTTTTTACTTGCGTTTACTCTCAGCTATTTGTTTTATAGCCAACTCAATATTACCATCTAACTCTTCGGTTTTCCGCATCACTTCCAGTTTTTCGGTCTCCTCTGTCGTGAACGTAAAATACTCTTCCAAACTCACTTCTGTGGCATATACAGCCGACTGAACACCGCCCAAGCCAAACCAGACTTCCTTGTATTTTCGGTTCGGATTTTTGGACATATTGATGGATAACACCTGACTTTTTTCTTTTTCGGTAAGCCCCAAGAGAGCTTGGATGCTATCAAACTTGTTCATGTATTTACGCTGGTCTAAGAGAATCTTACAGTCGGAGTTGTTGATGATGGACTCCTTAACGATAGGTGATGCGATAATATCGTCCACTTCCTGAGTGACAACGATTGCCTCGCCGAAGAATTTTCGAACGGTCTTAAAAAGGTACTTAATATACTCTGCCATACCTTCTTTAGCTATCGCTTTCCACGCTTCCTCGATTAATATAATCTTTCTGATGCCCTGTAAACGACGCATCTTATTGATAAAAACTTCCATAACAATGATCGTTACAATCGGGAACAAAATTTTGTGATCCTTGATCGCATCTATTTCAAAGACAATGAATCGTTTAGATAGTAAGTCGAGCTGTTTTTCGGAGTTCAGCAGGAAGTCATATTCGCCACCCTTATAGTAGGGTTCGAGCACATTAAGAAAATTGGCAAGGTCGAAATCTTTCTCCCTTACCCGCTTGGCATCGAGGATAGCAGCATAGTCCAATTTAACAAATTCGTAGAATGAATTGAATGAGGGTACAACCGACTCATCAATCGTTATACGCTCTATATACAAGCTCACCGCATTGGACAGGGCTACCTCTTCCGAACGTGTGGGAGGTTCGTTATCCCGCTTCCACAAAGTCATTATCAGAGTTTTGATACTTTCTCTTTTCTCGATATCAAAGACCCCATCGTCGGTATAAAATGGATTAAATGAAATGGGATTTTTTTCGGTATAGGTGAAGTAGACCCCATCTTCGCCATTGGTACGACGGTTGATGAAATTACAAAGCCCCTGATACGAGTTTCCCGTATCCACAAGCACGATATGAGTACCTTGTTCCCAGTATTGGCGACACATATGATTGGTAAAAAAGGACTTACCACTACCCGAAGGCCCCAAGATAAACTTGTTGCGGTTCGTGATAATTCCCTGCTTCATGGGCAGGTCGGAAATATCCACATGGATGGGTTTTCCGCTTACCCGATCTGCCATCTTGATACCAAAAGGCGAGGGAGAACTTTTGTAATTCGTTTCCTCTGTGAAGAAGCACAAGGCAGGTTCTATAAACGTGTAGAAACTTTCTTCACTCGGAAAATCACCCGCATTGCCCGGCATCGCCGCCCAATAGAGTGTAGCAACATCCACCGTGTTAT
>NZ_CATNVE010000014.1:0-16304 GCF_951230145.1 Dysgonomonas sp. Marseille-Q5470
TTAAAGAAACTGAAAAAATGTTAGCAAGAGAAGCTAACTTATAAGCATTTTACGTTCTTTGAAAATCCTTCCTAAGTGGTATACTTTTCAAATCCATTCCGGTATACTTTTCATTTATTATATACAGATATAGATTGCGTAATGTTTGTGTGTAGTGTCCAATTACAATACAAATTTAGGATTTGGTATTTCTCTTTAAGGTTATTTTCTTCTAATAACTGTCTGAAATTTGTCATGACATTGTAAATATCGGATTCAGACCATTTATTCTGCGACAATATTCGGTTAATTCGATCTAATATTAGACTCATACTTATATATTTATACCTACAAATATATATAGTTTTTTTGACTATTGGTATTGTTATATTAATCGTTCGTATCCTTTAAACTGTAATGCCCAAATGATACATATTTGACTAATTTATTTATAATAAAATCTTTGAGAATACTCTCTATCCAAATTCTGTAAAAGACTTTTTATTCTGAAAAATATTAGCTTATATAACCAATTACTTCTTCAAATTTTATGCATATAATTAAAATATATTATATTTGTAATGAGTAACTAATGTACGGACAAGTGTGTTCAATACTAAGACAAAATGTGATATTTTGAAATATCCTAAAGTGTTCACCTTAGAAAAAACCAGTGAAGCAAATATTTGAAATGTAGCTGTTTAACTAAAAAAATAATGGATTCCGTCCATACCGCCAAAGTAAGCGCTAATAGTCATAATAACAGACTGTTAGCGTTTTTATTTTTCTGTTTTGCACAACATTTGCACAACATCTATAAAAAATAAAACCGCCTTACTTTCCCAAGCAAGACGGCTGCAATACAAAGTTAGTAATACTCTATTTGTCGGATAGCTCTGTTACCTCTTGAATGGCTATAAAGTTTTTCCGATCAGTAGATGCATATTTTATTTGATTCTTGAATTGAGCAAAATCTTCTTCAAGTCCCCTGCTTTGTAAATATCTTAGCACGATAGCAAGCGTTTTGTCTTGCTTTATAGTGTTAAGTTGAAAGAATATGCTTTCGAGAAAGTTGTTGTTAAATACAGCTAATAGGTTATTTATATTATCCTCTAATGTCCATTTTTCACTGCAATGGATACTGGTTAGCCCACCAGCATAATAGAGAGGATTTATACCAAACTCGCTTTCTTTTTTTTGCTTGTACTGATGTATATTTGCGTTCATTTTCTGTACTTTCTCTACAAGTTTGTCTCTTAATTCTTTTTCATCGATTAGTATTGTTTCCATAATTATAAGTTTTTAAATGTGTATTATATCTAAGTTATTCTTATTTGATGGTTATTTGATTAATCTCCAGTGTATGCACCATTGCCGTAATAACGCGCCGGGGATGCGATATAGTTAGCGTTATATTCCGCTACCTCTTTAGCTAGTTTAGCTTCGTAGGCTGCCTTTCTAGCTGCTAGTATAGCATTATTGCGAACCTCAACTTTAGCAATCTTCCAAGCTTGTTTTAAAGCATCCGACATTGATACTTTATAGCCTCTTCTTATTTTGTGGGCTTCTTTCATTATTGATGATAGATTGTAGGTTGTCATAATCGCAACATTTAATGTTTACCATTTAATTACGAATCAAAGATAATGATAAAGATTAAATAAACAATACTTATATCAAATATTTTTAATTATAAACGTTGTTTTTAACATTAAATATAACGAATATCATTAAAACATGATTTATATTTGCGTAACGTTAAATATTAATTAGTCTAAATATGGGATTAAGAATTAAAGAGATTTTAAAAGAGAAAAGAATGCAGGTTGCAGAGCTTGCGGTATTGATAGAAATAACACCTCAAAATTTGAGCAAGTTGATTAATGAAAAGACTAAGCCTTCAATAGATACATATGAACGCATCGCCGTTGCTCTGGGCGTACCCTTTACGGATCTATTCGAGCAGCCAAAACAGAATGTTATCACTTGTCCACATTGTAATGGTAGAATAAAAGTTGAAAAGGAGTAGAGGTAACTACTTTGTGGGAATATCCAATTAAGATTATTTTAATATGAACTTTACAATAGACATAACAGCAGACGTTAAGCTAATACAAAAGATAGTGAACTCAACATTAAAGGGATTTATCGAAACTGGAAGATATGCCCTTTCAAAAAGAGAGTCGTATGCCCAGTTTGGGCAACCGAAAATAGATTTACTTATTGCTAACGGTCTTTTGAAAGACACAAGCAAGAGTGATTATAAAGCCCAATACTTACTATCCGATATTATTACAGGTATAGAGATGTGGGAAAACATGAAACGTAAGAAATAATGAAACTGTCTGATTTTATGAAATTTATCCATGTTGGATATACAAAGTTTTACGAAATGCTAAAAACAGGCGAGATCGACGCACGGAAGACATATAAAGAGGGTCGATATAGAACTATTGAACTTGAAGAAGCACACAGAGTAAAGAATAATAGGTTATCAAAGGGTAGATCAAAGTAGAGAAAGGATGAAAGATTAATGATATATTATTAAACCGACTATGGTAGCAGGGAAATATTTCACATTAAATGAGCTATCTGAATATATCGGTCTTGGCAGAGACGGTATAAATGCACTTGTAGAAAAAGGATACATAAAAGCATTCAAGGATAAAAGCAGAAGATGGCTATACGATAAAGAGGATATTGATTCCTATTTAGAAAAATGTAAACAGGAAGCACTAATATAGCCTAAAGAATCCCTCTTAATTTGTAAGAAGACAAACACAAAAGAAAGCGATTACCGGCGACTAAATTAAAGGATATCTAAGCTGTAAATCTGCATTTTTTATTTTGGGATTTATCTATAAATGAACAGTTAGCAATTGCAATTGTTATTATTTTGTATTTATTTGTATTGTTTATAATTATATTTTACTACATTTATCTATCTTTGCGGAACAATTTAGCAAAAAGAGAACTATAAAGCCTATGAAGTATTATGCATCAGCATATTATTATACTATTCAAGAGCACCAAAAAAACTAATCGCAACAACAATGAACTTAGGAATGCAAATAAACAAAGATTTGGTAGGAAACTTGATTATTCTACTTGCCGATCGCTGTAAGCCTCTGTATCATACAAAGTTGATGAAGCTATTGTTTTTTATTGATCAAGAGGCTACGAAAACAAAAGGAACGCCTATCACTTGGTTGGATTATAAAGCATGGAGATTAGGACCTGTATCTCCTGAATTATTTTATTCGAAAAATAAAGGTTTTAATAAATTTAGTCAGTTTGTGAACTTTGAGAGTACAGGCACGAATAATGCTTGTATTGTTAAGCCTATTAAAGCATTTGACGATTCTGAATTTAGCGAATGGGATTTGGAGATTATAGATAATGTGATTCAGGAATATGGGAAATTAAATACAGAGGCATTGGTTCAATTGACTCATGAAAAAGGATCTCTATGGGATAAAGTGATTAAAGATTCGGATATAAGATTTACTCAAGATAATAAGACAAGCGATAAATCTTTAGATTTTCTCCAATTAATAGAAGACGATGATTATAAAAAGTCTATTTATTATTCAACGTTGGAAAACTTAGAATTAAAATCTACACTATAACTTAGTTTATAAGATCATGACTTATCCTTTGGGGACAATAATTTTAGTCAAGAATTATAAATTACCAACAGAAGAAAAGGATAAGTTCTTTATTGTCATTGATAAAAAAGGAGATGAGTATAATTTAATGTCAATGACTACTTCTCAGTTTTACTTTTCGGAAGATATTATTAAGCATGGTGTTATAAATAAAGATACTGGTGCATCAATGTATTGTTTCAAAAAAGATCAAATTATAGGTGTCAACGGTTTTGCTTTTCGTAAACATACATTTATCAACCACAATAGTAATATACATCAGTTTAGTTTTGAAGTATTAGGTAGCTATACTGTTGAAACGATAGATATACTAACAAACGAAGAACTTCAAAGCTTGATTTACAGTTTCTATCAATATAAGGGTACCCCAAAGAAATATAAGTCTATTATTGAATCCATTTTGAACATTATTTGCGAATAATCTATAAATTTTTGCATTGACTGAGGTTTATTTCTCTATCCCAGATGGCTCGAATCTCTACTAAATACAAGAATTATGAGTAATAAAAAAGGGTGTTCCCAATCTACACCCTCAATATCGTTCTTCCTTTTTTTATGGACTCAAAAAACTCCCCCTCCTTAGTGCAATCTTGGTGTTGTTTACACTCACCCTTGCGGTAACCTTTGGGTTGTTACCATTGAAGTCAATTATATTATATTTATTCTGAATTTGAGGTTTTCTTAGATTTTAAGAGGACTAGCACACATATGCGTAATGATAGTGAAAAAATCTTTAGTCTGTTGTTTGACCGTTGTTTTATCCCCTTTTTTTTATGGAGTCCAAAAACTCAGAATAATTATTTCCTGCTTCTTTTTTATGGACTCCGAAAATTCTGGATAATCTAACTTCCATTTGTTTATTGTTGATTCTGCAACCTCAAAGAATTGAGCAAGTTCTTTATCTGTTGTCCTCTAATTATTTTAGTCCTTACCTCCTACAAACATCTTTCGTGAAGCTTTACAGCTTGCTTTAGAACATAATCAGCATCTACTTGAAGTCTATTATTCCGCTCTTCAATAAGTTCTTTTATTCTGCTTTGAATGTCATGTTTTGTCATATTGTCAAACCCGACTTGTCGAGCAGAAGTGGAGCTATATCCCGCCCTTATTGCTGCTTGTGTAGCATTAAAGTCGATAATATATTCCCTGTAAAATATTTCTTGTTTATTCATAAACGTAACTATCTAGCTTATAGTATAAATACATTAGCCATTATTTAGATTAATTCTAAATAGATAAGTGATCTAATCTATTATCTATTGAAAAATAAATATTTAATACATTTGTGTTACAACAAACTTTTAATTAAAATGAAGAATTTATTTTACATACTATTGTCGGTTCTTTTATTTACTTCGTGTTCGATGTATAAATCAATTAATGAAACAGTTGTTATTGATTATTCGAGATATACAAGTCAGGATTTCTTTATTACAGAAAGTAATTCTGTTAGTTTTGATTATAAGCCTATTGGGTCTGTAGTTACAGTTGTAAAAGGAACCAAGAAAAAAGAAACCGGTAAACAGAATGATGGAGATAGCGTACAAAAACGTAAGAAAAGTTTTTTTGAGGAATCTAGAGCTGAGTATTATTCTGTGTATGAAGCCATAGATGAATTTGTAAAAAGAAGTAAAATTACAGGAGCCAATGGCGCAATAAATTTTAAAGTATCATATACAAATGATAAAGAATTCGGAAATGGATATGTTATTACAGGAATGGCTATAAAGAAATAAAATATGAAACATTTATCTTGTGTGTTCCTCGTAGTGCTTATTATTTCATGCTCGTCAGATAACGAGAATGAACCCGAATATATCGACAACTCCCTTCTATGGGGTGCATGGTACAGAAAGAAAACAAGTATAGACTCAACAGTGTATATTTTCAAAAACGATTGGTGCACTAGGGAGGATTGGGAAACATGGCCTACACTTTCCAAGGAAAGCTCTTATCCATGGACTTATAAACTTACTAAAGATAAGATCATATTAAATGACAATGTAAATGGAGGATGGGAATATACTCTTATTGGAAATAAATTGTCTATATTAGAAAATAGAACAACGTGGATAGAGTACACCAAGGTAGAATAAGAAAGGGGCAAACGCCCCTTTTTCTTTATCTATAATATGGCATGCGTATCAGCTTACATTTAGCGAGCCCATCGGTATTAACGGTAATCTCCTGCATCATGTAATAAGTGCCGTCGATAAATATAGGAACAAGCTCATTGTATGTGTACAGGTCTAACCCTTTAAGATATACATAACATTCTAATACGGCAGGCTGATTTATAATAAACTGATAAGTATCGTAGTATTTCTTAATAAGTCCGTTATCCCCCATAAAATACATGTCTTTATCAAATAATGCAGACATATAAGAATCTTCTGTATCAATATATGTTTTTTGTTTCAGCACTCTATAGCTAACACTTTTATAATTACCGGACTCATCATATATCGGAATATACGCGTATGTATTGGCGTTAACATCGGTGATGTTATCGGATGGTGCAAAATAAAGCTCGAACAGTTCTTTCTCTTTCGGTATTGTCTGATTGTCTATAA
Source organism: Dysgonomonas sp. Marseille-Q5470 (assembly GCF_951230145.1). Lineage (NCBI taxonomy): Bacteria > Pseudomonadati > Bacteroidota > Bacteroidia > Bacteroidales > Dysgonomonadaceae > Dysgonomonas > Dysgonomonas sp. Marseille-Q5470. The sequence continues at coordinate 6,221 of NZ_CATNVE010000014.1, forward strand.
TAAAATATCCGTCTACTTTTGTCTTTACTGAATCATCCTTCTTATATTTGATTATATTCTTTTGAGCATAGTCTGAATAGACATACGTCATAAGCATATTTTTTCTGTCGGCTATTAAGTTAGTCCAATCGTACGCCTTATATTTACCATCGTATATGTCTGATACGGACACAAACTGTATAGCTGAATTATTAATGTCTGCCTTATAGAATACAAACAACCCATATTGCCACATAATATTTTTAAGGAAGTCAACAACGGTAAGATCAGGAAGGTTAGGAACAATTGGGTATTTATCACCGAATTTTACTTCATCGTATTTTACATAGATGTCAGGCCCTATTGATGGAACAAGTATTTCTGTACCATCAAGATCAACGGATGATATGCCTTTTCTGTATTGGGCTACTATGTATATGTTCTTATCCTCGGTAAGATCAAAACTAAAATCTAAATCCATAGTACTAACATAATCGCCATCTTCATTCATGGTGATAGGGAAGTATTGTTCTGCATAGACTGTAAGCCAGTCTGTTACTATCACTCTTAATTGATAATTCGCAGGATCAACAAGCGTATTAGGCACTTTAAGAAATGTGCTTGATTGGATAGTTACTTTAGAATCTTTTTTCCCTTTTATGTGACTTGCAGGAAAACTATATCCTATTAAATCTAAATTTCCGGATATACCCGTAAAAGTAAAATAAGAGAGCGAATGTATGCCTGTTGGATTATATCCTATGATATTAGTTCTTACAAAATACTTATCGGCCCATGTTATTTGGTTCGCATTCTTATCGATGAGCGGAACCCATCGCTTAGTGAATACATCCCCAAACTTCTCAACATCATATATGAATTGTACGCCTGTATCAGCTTCTATAAGCTTTAAGATATAATCATACGTAACGGATGGGTGAATATATTGTATGTCGTTTAAACCATGCCCGAAATCAATTTTTATAAATCCTTTTTGCGCTGTTGAACTATCCGGTAAGAATGGTGTGTCATTAGACCAAGTTAGATACTCGCTACTTGACAGATCCCTAAGCTTAAGATCCTTTAATTTTAACAGGTTGATAGTATTTCCCCATACAACGGAGAGTTCGAGATCTTCTTCTCCTGATTTAAGCAATGTGCATATTCCTTTTATAAATGTGAGTCCATCCCTTATTTCTTCGAACGTATGTTCGCGGTATGGAAAAATAGAATAGACATCAGGATTATTGGAGAGCCCGAATATTGTAAGGTTCCTTTGTGTTTTGGGAACTTTATATGTAGTTGTCCTATTGGATAGTATCTTTGTTATATCTCTGAATATAGGAGATGTGAAGATATATCCAGCAGCGTTATCGTTTTCGATATCTATCTGCTGTTCGTCTATGTATACTTCTCGAATTGTATTCATAATTATAAGCTACTAATTTTTTCTAGTGATATTGCTTGTGAGTTTTCCTCTTCTTTAACATTTATAATAAATGTATCCGGTATAGCCGATATTATTCTTTGGATAAAATCACTTTCAATGTCTTTAATTTTTTCCTCAAAAGTCAAGGGGTCAAGTTTTCCGTCAAAATCCGGATGTGCCTTTTTAAATTTATCCAATAGATGATTATCCTCAATAAATTGATAAGCTAAACGTGCAAATGTTATAGTTTTCATTTTCTCTTGTTTTTAATGTCTAAAAGACGATTCATGCTTTATTATTATCTTAATTGTGAATATTTATTTTCAATTGTTCTTTACTAATACCTTTACCTGCTGCATATTCCAATAGTTCACCTATATTCTTAAATCCCGGTTGTTTTGGAATATTCTTTTCTGTAATTTCAAGTTTTTTCAAGTTTTGAATGTCAGGTTTTGTAAGGTTCTCGCTTCTGTTATGTATCATAACACCGTACTGCTTAGCGTAGTAAAACAGCGTTGATATGTTGAAGTTCCGCATTTTCATACAGTCGGTGTACTTCCTATCTGTTGCTTTCTGATCGTATTTTATTGAATACCGACTGACAGCATGAAAGTAACTTCTACCCGATTCCCCAAACTCGGATGCAATGGCAGCACCTATTTCTAGCCACTGTTGATAATTCCCGGTAATGTCGGTTTGTCGGCTCTGTATTTCTGATATAAGCTTTTCTACATCGTTTGTTGCACTGCTACCATAAACCTTGTTATATTTTGGTGCGTCTTTCTTTTCCTCATATATCCGGGTATAAACAGTTGCATTGTCATTAAAATACGCTTTCGGATCATACGACATAAAGCGAAGGCGACTAACATTTACACAGCTATGGTCCACTACTATACCGCATCGCTCGAAATCCTCACAGCAGGCTTTAAAATGCTTCCTGTGCTTATTCGGATACTTGATGGGGATAAGTAGAAAATAACCTTTTCCTCCGACCGACAGTCCACAATAAGCGACATAGGGTATTTGTGATATAAGTTTCTTTAGCTCCTGAAAATTGCATACATGGGTATTGTCTTTTGCATCCACATCTATACAGATCGCCCCGCTATGCTCTATCAGAGCCTCGTCTTTACGCTCGCTGAATGTTCCTGATGGAATAAAGCAGGGTATTGATAGTTTCAAGGTCTTATCTCCGGTATTCCGGTATTCCTCGACTTTACTTATAATCTTTTGGCTGGTGACAGCCTGTAAAATTGTCGTCGTCGCTATCGGTGTTGTGTCAGTTGCTTTTGCAAATACCGACACATTGCGAGTAAATATATTTATCTTTTCTGTTTGCATCTCTAAAATATCAATTTGTAACTGACTGATTATCAGTGCCGACATTTACCGTCATTTTCACCAATAATCTAATTTACAGCATCTTATAAAACACACTAAGTTTATTGCCGACACATTTACCGTCATTTTTACCGTCAAAACAACCGACATTTACCGTCTTTTCTGTCGTTACCGTCACCGTCATCCGCCTATATGTATAATAGGCGGTAATGACGGTTCGGTACGACGGTCGGTAAATTATATGCAGGTGTCTAAAACGGGAGTTCTTTTTGTTGTTCGTTTTTAAATGGGATATAATAAAATCCAGAATCATTTTTTGATATAATATTATCTTCCAAAGCTTTTTTTATCCTACGCTCAGCCGTTCGTTCTTTCACTTCTGATTGTTTCATTACCTCGTTTCTCAAATCAGCATAACTCATTGTATTACCAACTTTAAGAATGTTATCAAAAAAAGATTTGTTTTTTTCGGTCGTCGCTAGTTTTGGTTCGGGATAATAAAGTTCCGGTAGGGCATCCTCATTGATACGAAAACAAAAATCATTAATCGGTCTATGTCTGCTGTCAATAGCTTTAGCCTCTATGTAGGGAATACTCTCATCCTTTTTGGTTAATAATATAGTTATCTCTCCTTTCTGTCTAAGGAAAGCCCCTAAATGCCCTCTTAGTTCCGCTGTGCCCTTATTTACGTGTAGACAGGTTAGTATGTGGCAATCGTATTGCGTACTCCATCGGGTAAGCATCTCGACGGCATTTTTACTTTGTTCAATATTGTTGAAATCAGCTAAAAGGTCAACAATGCCATCCAACATAACGAGATCCGGATTTATATCCTTTATCGCAGATTCGATGATTTCACATCTTTTTTCACTAGATACTTCACGCAGATTTAGCGAAACGAAAAAATCCTTATTTTGGGATGTATCCCAGTGATTAATCCGGTGTACCCTTTTCGCTACATTTTGAGTGTCGCTAACATCCTGTTCTGTATCTATGAATAATACTTTAGCCTCTTTAGGACAATGGAAGCCTAAGAAACTATCATCATTTAAAGCCGAGGCTCCGATCGCTGATATAAGAAATGTTTTTCCGACTTTAGCGGATGCTGCTATTGTACCGATATTCCTACGATGCAACATTGGTATTTCTGTGTCAGTCTGGATAATCAAAGGCTCGGGCGGAGCAATTTGTTTGGATAGGTCTATCTTATAGGCTTCCCATCCATTTTTCGGAGGCTCGAACTTTGACAGGTCTATAAAGGTCTTTGTTTCGTCCCGAACAGGCTTTAATAGTGCTATATCTGCCATTGTCATTAGCCTTTCTTTTTAAAATACCATACTCCGGGTTCTTTGGATATCGGACAAATACCTTGATGTGTTCTTTCTATCAGTCCCTTATCTTCAAGCATACGAGTGAAGCGACAAACATTCGGTCGGGTTACGCCTGTAGTTTCAGCAGCATCGTACATTGTACTATGATTGTTGCTAAAAAACAGATAGATAGCTTGCTTTTGATCGTGAAATTGCTTATCTTTGATGTGTTGTACTAAAGATAGAGGCTTCCGGTTGGGGGCTTTTTTCTTTTTCATATTATCGCCCTCCTTCTAAAATCTGTTTAACCTCAGACATTTTGTATCGGCGTTTACCTCCCACATTTACCGGAACTAAATACCCTCTTTTCTCCCATCTCCATAGTGTAGATAAATCCACACTAAGTATATCGCTAACTTGTTTTGCGCTTGGATATGTTTCTGCTTTATCAGATACAACAGCATCCTCAAGTTCTTTTCTTGTGTCCTGTATTACTTCTTTATGCCATTCCCTTAAGTCATTAATAGATATGGCTAATGTGATATTTGCGTCTTTTTTTAATAATTCTGCTATACTCATTATAACTTTAAATTAAATCCGAATGTGCGCACTATCGGTTGTTTATAATTCAAAGTTATAAGCTAAAGTACTGTATTGCAATTATTTGAAATTGTATGTCTTTGTATTCAAGAACATACAAGAATAGACAAAAAAAAATGCAACAAAATAGCTGCATTCTTTTTAGATATATGGTGTATCTTACCTATGGTAGTTTATTTTCAATTTGTTTTATATCTTCACTTGATATCGGTGTTGTCAATGACCCATTATTAAAAACAATAAACTTCTGACAGCTTTGATTCGTAAGGTTCAATCCAAATCGCTCGTTTAAAGCATTATAAATTTTTTGCTTATCTCTTTCGGGTATTATAATATAATTTTTATTTTTCAAAGCTAGTAATATTGTAGCTGCTTTCTTGCCTTTAGCTCCGATAAATAACTGATCTAATACCTCACACACCCTTTTTGTGTCACAATTAAGCAAAAGAGATTCAAATGCTATCTTAGGAGGGTTTATCTTTTGTTCTGATTCTAGATATTCGACTAAATATTTTACTTCTGAGTTGTAGATATTGAATAATCGATCTAATACTAGGCTATCTTGATTTAGAAAAGACCCCGATTCTTTTAGATCAATAATCTCATTTTCAATAGGTTTGTTTTCTTCGTATAGTTTTTGGATAATCAAATATCCTTTAGTCTTAGATTCAGGGTCATTTATAGGACCTACATAATCCGCTCCATCCATTACATCTTTTCCATTTATAAGACTTATTGCATATTCTAATTTTGTCGTGACGTCTTTGTAGTCTACATCGTCTAGCGTGCGCCTTTTTTGCAAATTCCCATATTTTCTTTCAGTTTCAATCAAGGTTTTTATTCGCTCAATTTCAATATCACATTTTTTTGTAAACTCATAATCATAAGATCGATTCATGAAATCTGCAACGTCATGCCCTGCATCCCATATAAGAAAAGCTGATTTTTTATTTATGAAAAACTTTAATCTTTCACGTAAGTCTGTTATTTCTTCAGCATCAATGTAGGCTCTTTTGAAGTCAAAAATATCATATTCATCTTCATCCATAAGAGTCCCTTTGATTAGATTCCTTTTATACTCTATTATAAAATTCAGATTGTACACTTTCTCGATGAAGGCTAAAGATTTATTTATAGAAGATTTTAGGTTCAAAATCAATTCGACATTTAAGCCATCTTTTATTATATTCTCATCGTCATAACCTAGTGATTCAGTATAAACAAATGGGTAATAAACTCCAAGCTGGTTCTCATAGCATAAATCTTTGAAAGCAGATCTCATATAAGACATTATAAGAACGGGATCATCGTACTTTAATATATTGTTTTGCAACTCAGTATCGAATTTATTCATAACGTCTAAGAAATCATCATCGCTGAATGTACCGCCCCACGTTGCGTTATACAGGCTGATTATTTCTTCGGTACCAAAGCCACACTGATCAAAACTATCTATTATTATCTTTTCGGTCATTTCTATGGCATCCTTCAAAAAGGAGCTAAAATATTTGATGGCACTTGTTTTCATTTTTATTTATACATATTACTCCACGCTTTTTTCATCATTTCTGCGTGTTCTGATTGTTTTACTTTGATATATTTCAAGAATGACTTTTCTGTGCGATGTCCTGAGATAGACATTATCATAAGAGTAGGTAATCCACGTTTGTACATATTGGTACAGAATGATCTTCGCCCGGTATGGGACGAAATAAGCTCATATTTCGGATATAGCTCTGTTATCAATTTACCGCCTTTGGTTATAGTTATGGACTCCTTAGAATCTATTCCGGCAAACTTTGCTGCTTCTTTGATATATTCGTTAAATCGTTGGTTACTTATCGGTTCAGGAAGACTATAATCGTATTTCTCCAATATTTCCAATACAACCGGATGTAATGGTATTACGACTTTGGTGTTTGTCTTTTGTTGACGAAAGGATATAAAACCGTCTTGAATATCAGTCTTTCCTACTTTCTCTAAATCGCTAAATCGGCATCCAGTCCACGCCAAAAGTAAAAACCAATCCCGAACACGATCTAAGTACGGAGCTTTCGAAAAATCTTTATCTTTTAATTGCTGTAATTCAGATTCATTCAGATAAATAGTGTCTGTTTCCTCTGTAAATACATGAAAGGTATTATAGTCTATTGATTTGTTATAACCTTGCGCAGTAGCTTCATTCAGCATCAATTTAAGTATTCTAATATGCTTTCCCACACTATTAGCCGTGAAGCTTTCTTTCAGCAAAATAGGTTCTTCTTTATCGTTTAGTTTAGGTTTTCCGTTACTATCTATTTCCGGTATTTCCTTTTGAAGATAAGCCACGAATCCATCATAGAAAAGCTGATCTATTTCGTCAAATCTAAAATCTTTCTTCTTTATGCTTTCGGCAAAAGCTATCAGATGTTTTTCAGTCGCTTTGTATTGTTGGATATTGTTGTAGGTTAGATTTCTTCCTGTCTTTTTATCTTTCCTGTTCGGAGCTTCCTCTATGAATTTATCTATAAACTTAAAAAGCGTGTCAATAATGACTTTGGGTTTATATTTATCGGGGTGCAACTCTTTGTCGATTGCGATATCTAACCACTCCGATGTCAATTTTGATTTATTGGACTCTCTTTCATAGACTGTTAGTATTAAAGACTTGCGATCATTGACAGATTTATTAAATGTCGTCTTATCTTTGTATAACTGTCTTTTTCCGATAGCTTGTTCTTTATCATCCCAAACATCCGGATCGATAAGCAACTCGCTAGCGTGAAAGATTTGTACACTCCTGCCATCAGAAAGTCTAAATCGTATATTGACTTTATCAACTTTCTTTTTGCTCGTCCTGATAAATGCTTTTACAGTTGCCATATTTAGTAATTATAAATATCCGTTGTGCAAATATACTAAACTTGCACAACAATACAGCAACAAAGTGAGACAATATGCAATTAAATAAAATGTATTTTAATCACGTAAAATATTGTGTATATTTGCAATTAGGTTAAAAAAGCTTGTTTATAGACTATTTAAAGATATGCTATTATTGCATAAGGTTAGTCCCGTCCATACCGCCAATGTTAAAGCCAATAGGCGACAAAATTTAGTTAAATCCTACAATATCAATATATTGTAGGATTTTTCTTTTTATCCATATAGCCAGAAAAAGACATAAAACGGGCATCGAATGCCTTAATTCGTTCCCCAAAGTGTTCACCCTAACCGAAAAAAGCGTTCACCCTAAATTGTCTTTAATTGGCAGTGTATCAGACATTTTTGGAAGTACAAGATTTACTCATTCGAAAAACAATAATGTTTTATTTGTAATTTAAAATGAGTAGTTATGAAAAGTACATTCAATGTCATTTATTACATCCGTCGAGACAAACTTAAAAAGGACGGAACAGCACCTATCTTTTGCCGGATTACCATCTCTCAGGAAAAGGTCAGTTTTAATATAAAAGCTGCAATAAATACAGGTATATGGGAATCAAGTACAGGCAGAGCAATCGGGAAAAGTCGAGAAGCTTTAGGTATCAATAAGATTATAGATTCTTATACCAGCCTTATCAATGAAAAATACAATGAGATATTTGATCGTGATGGGATTGTTTCTGCAGAAGGCTTGAAAAACAGTATTCTTGGTATCTCCTCCTCTCCTAACGACATTCCAATCTATCTTTTGGAAGTCTACCGCCAGCACAATGAAGATATGGAAAAACTGGTCCGAACAAAATACTCTCCGGCTATCCTGCAAAAATACAAATGTGTTTATAAAAAGATTCAGTCATTCTTAAAATTCAAATACAATCTGTCTGATATCAAACTGAAAGATATTAAACACAGTTTCTTAACGGATTTTGAAACTTATCTCAGAATTGAAGGGAATTGCCAGACCAATACAATCGGACGCAACATGAGGCTTCTGAAGAAGATTATCAATATAGCAAAGAATAATGGTTGGATCATTGCAGACCCTTATGCGAATTATAAAATTCATTTTGAGAAGGTTGACAGAGGATATCTGACCGAAGAAGAGATAAAAGCAATTATTGAGAAAGACTTCTCTATTGGCCGGATTGAAAAAGTAAGGGATATATTTGTATTTTCCTGCTTTACAGGACTTTCATATACAGATATATATGAATTAACGTATGACGATATAAAGCCTCATTTTGATGATAATTTATGGATTATGAAGAAGCGTGTTAAAACGAATACAGATATAACCGTTCCTTTGATGGATATACCGCTTTCTATAATCGAGAAATATAGAGGGAAACAAAAGAACAACAAAGTTCTTCCGACAATGTGCAATCAGAAGATGAACTCTTATCTGAAGGAAATTGCCGATTTGTGCGGTATTGAGAAGCATCTCACCTATCACATGAGCCGTCATACATTTGCAACGACGTTTTTATCATTGGGTATTCCGATCGAGTCTGTATCGAAAATGCTGGGGCATACCAAAATACAGACAACGCAGATATATGCCCGTATAACCAATAACAAGATAGCCAATGAAATGAATGCAATTGCGGGAAAACTAAAAACTTACGAATCAAAAAGTGCTATTGTTTAATCTAGTTAAATTTATGAAAACTGTATATATAAAATTCATAAATATAGATACTAGCAAACCAACCATTGAAGTAAAAATAGTAGATGGTGCAGTTTGGATGACAATAAATGAAATAGCTGATTTGTTCGGGGTATATACCCCGACAATCAGCAAACATCTCAAAGTTATGTTTAAAGATGGCTTATTGAGAGAGCCAGACGTGGCAAAGGAATGTAGATATACACGAAATGAGAAAGAAGAATATATTCGTATCTATTACAATTTAGAGGTTATCATCTTCTTAAGTTTCCGTATTCAAACCCTATACACCAAGGCTTTTAGAGAATGGGTATTGAATGCTTTCCAGGAATATAGCAAAGAGAAAAAGCCGCATGATGTACTTGTGATGTTTAATACCAGTACAAGAGAATCTTCACTTAAAACTTTGAATTGATATGGAATTACAAATTATTCAGAATAAAATATTTGAGGTTCGGGGCTTACGGATAATGATTGATTTTCATTTGGCAGAACTCTATCAAGTTGAAACGCGAGTTTTAAAACAGGCTGTTCGAAGAAATATAGAGCGTTTTCCAAAAGACTTTATGTTTGAACTGACGGATGAAGAAGCTATGGAATTGATAAACATGGGGGTGTCACAATCTGTGATACCCTCCGGTTACAATGTCGGAGCAACTAAAATCTTTGCATTCACGGAATTATGTAAAGGTTGACATAATTCTGTTTATGTAAACAAAAAGATTATGTAAAGCTTCCTACTTAACAGGTTGTGTAACAGTAGTTGTGTAAGTATTTTCTTTACATAATCTTTTCCTTTTTACTTAAATCCCTTCAACCATTCCATAAGTT
>NZ_CATNVE010000015.1:0-13248 GCF_951230145.1 Dysgonomonas sp. Marseille-Q5470
GTTAGTATTTGTTAATAAAATAAAGAATCTTAACAACCAAATGAATGTTAAATCATCCTATTTTACTCCCATAGGTGGTATACTTTTGAATTATTCTGGTGGTATACTTTTCAAGTATTATTTACACATAGGGCGTCTCCACACAAAGATGCTTGAATATCACGGAGTAAAAACAGCATATGATTTAACTCAAAAGACTCGATCATGGGTCAGAGGTAAGATGACAGTAATCGGGGAACGTACCTGGCTCGAATTACAAGGCATCTCCTGTATTGAAAAAGACGAACTGTCGGCTAAGAAACAACAGATATGTACATCCAGAAGTTTCGGGCAACCAATTACTGAATACAGCAATTTATTGGAGTCTATTGCCTCTTTAGCCTCTCTGAGTGTAGCTAAATTGAGGAAACAGAAAACTGTAACCAAAGCTGTTTATATTTTCGTGCAAACCGATCGATTTGAAGAGGATGTATATAAATCCTCAAAAGTTGTTCCTTTGTCATTCTATACATCGGATACAGCCGAGATTATTGGTTACTGCCATCAGGCTTTAGATTCTATATATTTGCCGAATCTGGAATATAAAAGGGCTGGAGTTGTATTGATAGATATTATTCCAGAAGAATATGCTCTGAGGGATTTCTTTGATGAGAAAGATCGTGATAAGCAACAGAGATTAAACCAGACTTTGGATGAGATAAATAAAAAGAATGGACGTGATACTGTAAAACTTGCAGTTCAGGGAAATGGTTATAGCAAGAATATCCGTCAGGAGCATCTCTCAAAGCGATACACGACCAATCTTAATGATATTATCGAGATTAAAATTTAGTAAATAAGATATGATAAAAGTTATAGCCGAAGATTTTATAAAAGAAGAGTATTTGGAAATAGTAAAACCTCTTTATGCTGAATTGGTTGCTAAGACTAAATTGGAAAAGGATTGTATAGAATATAATCTTGATATAGATCAGGACGATAAGGCTCATTTTATCTTCATTGAAGAATGGCCTGATCACGAAGCCTTGAATCGACATTGCCGAACAGAACATTTCAGAAGGCTTGTACCTCTGATTAACAAACATCAATCCAAAGAGTGTGAATTCACCATTATGGAGATGTTTCAATAAGCTAAAGAATGCAGAATAAAGAACCGTTATCAGCCAGAATTCATCTTTATTTGTCATAAAAATATAACTAGTCGATGGTGTCCTACCCATCCCACAATAATATAGTTACTTATTGTAAAAACGAATTGCTACAGAAGAAAATTATCTTGTATATTTTGGAAACAATATTACTATCTTATTTTTTAGCAAGTGTTTATAATCCAAGTCGCTTGATTATTTCACTAACTTTACTTTCTGTTGTTCTAAGCTTTTCGTTACAAAAAACAGCAAGTTTTGAGGCTCTTTCTACTTTTTCTGCTAGTTTATCAATAGAAATATTATCACTTTTCAATTCTGACAATATTTGTTCTAATTCTTTGGAAGCTTGTTCGTAAGAAATTTCGTCCATTTTTCTTTTATTTTAATTAGTGAGACAACAAGGGTTCTGTCATATAATTCTATTTCCAGCTCATCATTTTTTTCTAAATTCTGGCTATCTAAAAGCGTTCCTTTATATTTCGGTATTGCATACCCTTTTTTTAATATATTCTTCGGGTGATATATCTGGATTACATCTAAGATGTTATTTATATGCCTGATCTTCTCTTCGCATTTATTTTGGGTAAGAGACAGGATCATTGATAAAATAAAATTGTGGTTATCAATAGACTTTTTTATACTGCTCTGAATATTCACTTCTATCAATTCCATTGTATTTTTTAGATATAGCTTTTTATTGGATAAAAGGATTTTCGGTTGACTTTGGATTAATTCGAATGCAAGACTGAATTTATTCTTTTCAATATTTATTATTCTTATCGCTTCATTATTTACTCTGGTCACTAATGTGTGTAAACTTCCGCGTTTTAGCTGTGTTATTGAAATACTGGTAGAGGTCAGTGTTTGTATATTCAGTTTCAACCGGCTCTTTTGTTTGTCAAAATAGTAATTCTTATGTTCAAAAATATAAGATAATGTATTGTTTATTTTAGTTTCAAAATTAAGAGCCTGTTCTACAATATATGCGCCTAATGCTGTTGGCGTTTTATGAGACATTGAAGCTACCATATCAGAAACACTATAATCATTTTCATGGCCAATCCCCGTATAAACAGGAAGATTGTGTAAGGCTATTTCTTTTGCTATCTGATAATTATTAAAAATATCCAGATCAAGCTTACTCCCTCCACCACGGATAATTGCAATTACATCAAATTGTTTATTATTCAAAATTTTTAATTGTTGACATATTTCAGATATGGCATTTTCGCCTTGTACCGAAGCTGGAAAATCAGTAATTTCAAATACATATCCGTATTTATTCTCCAAAAGTTGTTTGTAAAAATCGTCGTATCCATTTGTACTGGTAGATGCAATCAATGCAATCTTCTTAATTACAACCGGAGTACTCTTGGATTTGTTATTGTTTATTATATTTTCTTGTTTTAATCTATTAATTGTTTCTTGTTTCCTTTTTTCTAAATCTCCCAGATTAAAGTTTATATCTACATTTATAATATTAATGGAAAAACCATGAACTTCATGAAAGACGATTTGCGCTTGACATAGAATTTCATTCCCTTTTTTTAAAACATTATCAAAATCAGATTTTAATACAGCTCTTATCTCTCTTAATCTGCTAGACCAAATAGTGGCTTTACATTGGGCAACTATTTCTTTATCTTTGGTTTCAACTAAATCAATATAACAATGACCGCTTTGATGGAAATTAATATGTGATATCTCAACTCTAATCCATATAAATTTACCAGAAGTTTTTTCATCAATAATACTTTTAATCCGTTGTAATATAGATGATAGGCTATATGATTTAATTTCAGTCATTAATATTGTAGATTATGAAAATCAATGATGTTTAACTATATATCAATTCGTAGATGGTTAAGATTATTTTCAGAAAAAAATTCAGAAGGATAACTATTTGATATACTTCCTCTGAAATTTAATCTTTGCGTACTGGTTATTAGAAAACAAGCTTTTTTTGCTCTAGTTATTCCTACATAATGCAGATTTATGTCCTGCGTCCAAGACGGAAAACGAGGATTATTCCAATCGCCATTTGTCGCTTCCTTTCTAGGTAGAACCCATTCATTTAAATCTAAATGAATGACCAAATCGAATTCCAACCCTTTAGATTTATGGAGAGTCATTATTTGAACCTCATGATCCGCTACTGGCAGGAAGGCGTTTAGAAGGGATTTATCAGATAAAATTTCTTCAAGTAAAATAAGCGAATCCCCTTCTGGTGATTGTGGAGCTATTATTTCCGAAACGGCTTTAAATGCTGAAATAATCTCATTTTTATTTAATTCCTCGTCATTAAATAAGTTCTTAATGTTTTGCTTTGACCCAATGAGTAATCTTTGTTCTCTTGACGAGATTTTATCCCATGTGGTAAAAGCCTCTATAACTTCGATGAATTTAAATGTATCATCTAATGCAAAGCGGAGTAAATTTACGAAGATGCCAGACCATATATTTAAACTTAATTCTAAGTCCGTGGTTTTAGATAGTTTATGAGGAGCCTTTAATTTATTGTCTATTATGTCTATAGTCCTGGTACTTCTTCCCAATATTGCAATTTGAGAATTATGGGATATACTATATTTCTTTTTCATTTGATCCAAAATAGTATCGATCCACTCTGCAATTGATGTTTCAGCCCCTTTAATAGTTGCTTTAAATACTCGTGTATCGTCTGTATCAAACAAATGAATATTTGAGTTCAGAAGGAGGTTGGAATAATTTATTATAGAAGGATGACATCTATGGTTTTTATTCAAAAGAAAAGAAATAAATTCCTCATTGTTAGATAGCATATTTAAATAACGTGAATCTTTTCCTGAAAAACCATATATAGATTGATTGATATCTCCAACAGCAACTCCAATAATTCCAAGTTTAGTTAGTTTTATAAACAGAGCATGTTGGTTCAGACCTGAATCCTGATATTCATCTATATATATAGTTTTATATCTTGCCTTAAAATATTTTTTACAGGCTTTTGATTGTGTGAAAATATAATTTGCAATTACTCCAACAGATTCCAATATTAATATCCCATTTTTGAAGTATCTTCCAATTGTTTCTAAATTTTCAGTTTTTAAATCGCTTTCTTCTATATCTCTCGATAACCAACTAAAATCATTTTGTTCAGAATCCTGAATTTCGGATAACTTAATTGTATTAAAGGAATTCTCTGGTATACCCCATAGATGCTTTCCAAAAGGAATAATAATTTCAGAAATAAAAAAACTATCTATTGTACCGAAAAAAGAACTCCTAGCATCAAGTCCATCTTTCAGGCATCTACTTTTTAACTCGTTTGATGCTTTATTTGTATATGAGATAGCAATTACTCCCTGGTATTCATATAAACCAGAGATATCATACCTAACTTTCTCAGAAACGACAAAAGTCTTTCCACTACCCGGAGCTGCTATTATCACAGAGTTATCATGGTAGTCAATAATATCCTGTTGTTGTTTAGTCGGCTTCATTGAGTTGTTCTTCTATAATTTCCTTACACGCAAATAAAGGTTGAGCTAATTGGTCATCTTTTAACAACAACAGGTCGGCTTTATTCTTTTTAAGAAAAGCAAACATGGAAGAAGCTTTTCTATTTTGCATTTCAGCGATAATGTTATCTGTATCAACTCCCAGTTCGGTATAATATTGAATTAAAGATTTATTTAACGGACTTTCAAACAAGTCATTCTCTAAATCTTTGTTAGCTAAAAATAACCTATAAAAAGCCAAACCTTCTTTTATAAGGTTTGCAGCATCAATATTTGCCTGAGGAGGAATTAGACTACTAAACCCTCTTAATAGAGGTCTATTTTTGTTTAGAATTTCTTCCGTATCTTTATCGCAATTACAATGCTCTTCCAATATATCAATAATACGCTGTACTCCTGCGAAACGGTATTCTTCTCTTCTCGGCACTTTAAAAATATCGTTATCTGTTCGTAAAACCCAGTTAATTTCTAAACTATTAAGAATTTCAATAAAGACCTTGAAACCAACCCCCTCAGCACTAAGTATACTAATATTTAATCTGTCTAAATCTAAGTCAAGCTGTTTCGCTAAAGTCTTATAAAACAACACCTCTGAAGCTCCTTCAACAAGTAATACGCAATCAGCAAAAAAGGCTTCTGCCGGAATAATACTCATTCTATATCCAAAATCCTCAAAAGCTTTATCAATTATTTCTGAACAGCCTTCAGATGCTGCAATTGTTCCATTTCCTTTGTTAAGCAGGCGAACAATTGAATTTGGAGAGAATTCACTGGTTATTTGGGCTGAATGGCTGGTTATTATAACCTGTCCTTTAATTATTGAATTTAAATACTCTGCAAGTTTCCTTTGTTGATGTGGATGTAAATGAACTTCCGGTTCTTCAATGCATACTAAGGATACTTCTGACATATTATCTTCTTTCAGTGAGTTTTTTGCAGCCCAAAGAGATAAATATATCTGATTCAGGCGGCCATCACCTCCAATAAGCAGCTTTTTTTCATTATATTCTGATGATATAGCAGTGCTACTGATGAAATTATCGATATTTGAGGTAGCACTATTAAATACAATCTTTTGATTTTTATGATATACAGACATTTTACTGAGCTCTGTATTTATGCTCAATGTTGCATTCTTTATATATGATAGTTTCGGAATTTCGTTATCGATTTTGGATAGATCATCTGCTATTTTCGAATATAATACATCATCTTCTGTCTTTGTATTATTATCTCTATCATCTTTAGCTATTTGAAAAAGGCTATTTTTTTCTTTTTGAATATAGCCCCAAAAATCTCTATTACTGCTAATATATTTTATATTCAAAACTTTTCTGTAATATCGTTCTTGGACCTCTTCCATAGTATCTTCTGAAGGACCTATAAGTATCTTATAAGATTTGGAATTTGTTACAGAATCTCTTGTGGCTTCATAACTGATAAATAATTTATCATCATCACGTATCATTCCTTTCAATTTTGCTACAATACAATCTTCAATTACATCCTCAAATTTCAAAATGATTTGAAAGCTATTCGTGTCTTCATATGCATAAAAATCAGAATCTTTAGGTTCAATATCAATATCGGAAAGACCTCTATCCAGTAAAATTCTAATGGCCCATATTAGATTTGTCTTTCCTATATCATTTGTTCCTATAACTAATGTCTTTTCGTTTAAACTTATAGAAGCGTTCTTAAAATTTCGAAAACCTATTATTTTTACTAATGACAGTTTCATATGATAATCTTTAATTCTATGTTATTTCAGATGACTAATTAATCGTAAGAAGTTAGATGAGATAGTATTTTCAACTTCGCAATTAGTAATATTCCATTCTTGAGCTAAATAATTAATTACTGAAGATATTTCACCTGGTTTTAAAGGAAAATTTCTCACTTCCACAAATGGTCCATCCGTTTCTGTCAATATATAATGTTTTGGTATTTTAGATATTATCTTTCTGCCTGACATAGATTTTACCATTGCAGGATTGATTGAGAAGAAATAACCAGCCTCCACAATCGAATCTATAAGATTCAATCCTCCTGAATACCAATGGAAAATTGCAAATTGTATATTATTTTTTACCAAAAGATCTAAAACTTCTTTTTCAGCCTTTCTGGAATGAATACTTAAAATTTTTTTTTGTTCTGAAACAATCTGTAGTATTTTAGAAAAAGTTTCTATTTGAATATCTTTGGTAGATATACCTTCTTTAGAAAAATCTAAACCAATTTCTCCGATATATGATGTTCTACTAATATTTTTCAGAAACAAATCAAATTCCTTTGCGTGTAAATCTGCCATTAAGGGATGCATACCTAATGCTAATCGAATTTTCTTTAATGACTGAAAATATGGATATCCCATTTCAAAGTGGCTTGGAAGATTAGTCATAGCTAATACCGTAATATTAGCTATGACAGAATCTTGTAAAACTTTTCTCGGGTTGGGATATAAATCTATATGGCAGTGTGTGTCAATAATCATCTCAAACTCAACTCTATTTTCACAAATCTATTTCCCTTATCTCTAAATAGTTGTAGGACTTCTTGTTTTGATCTTAATACCATTTCTGCATATTCTGTAAGGTCACTAAGATCTATATTACCATTAACTAATAAATCTCTTTTCATTTTTTCTAATGAAATGTTTTTCTTTAAATAGCTGAATAGGGCAGGTAAATCATTATTCCCCATAGATATAACTTTAGTAATAAAATTCCCATAGTGGTTTTCATTGTCTAAGCCAGCCTTATTCAATGCAGCTCGTCTATATATACAAGGCATACATCGCCCACAATTGTGCATCTCGCTTGGATTATCAAAATGATATTGCCGTCTTCCTCTTTTTCCACAAGAAACCGAATCTTGAAAAATATTTTTTAGAAATTTGAGATTTGAACATTCAAGAAACATTTCTCCTTTGGTCTTAAATGTATATGGGTTATGTATTCTAGTGAATAAGCCTAATTCAGTAAGTAGTTCTTGAGTATTCTTTAAAACATAGGGATGAGTTGTTCTTGTACTCAAAGAACTCACTCTTGATGGAGTAAGGGGATAGTTAATTGAAATCGTTCCATTTTCAGGGATTATCAACTCATCAATTGGAGACAAATAACAACCTAAACCAATGAAAAACAGGGAACGACTACGGTAGTTGTTTTCTATTGCTATTTTGTCTCCTTCTATATCTTTTCTAGACAGTGCCAATTTTGATTGTATCCAATATATTTTATTCGGATATTTAGTTATTAAATGTCTGAACAACTTATTCTGGTCTCCATTTGGTCCCGGAGATTTTGAATCAAAATGAGAGACCAAAAGTATTCTTTCACTATCTCCTAACTTTTCTAATTCATCAATAACACCTATTAGAGAATCTAATCCTCCAGAAAAAAGACTTACTGATTTAATTGAATCTATTACATAGGCCGGCGGATTTTTCCTTCTTCTAGACAAAGGACGTGGATAATAAAGTGTATCTTGTATATTTTGTCTAAAACGAACAAGCCAGTTATCTCCTGTCAAAAAATCTAATATTCGTTTTAGTTTAGATTCTTTACCAGTCCAAATATCTATATTATTGACTGGAAATTCGACTTCGATATCTCTCGTCCAACCATCATTCGAATAAATAGCTCGACTCAATAAATTATCAACTCCGTAAACTATTGCCGATATAAGAAAGAAATCAAACTTTACAGATGTGAAATCAGTCGTAAAATCAAATACTCTTTCATAGCCTAAAAAAGATAGAGGAACCTTTCTTTCCACATCATTATCTGTGTAACAAAGCTGCAAATCTGCAAATTTGCCATAATCTGCATTATCTATAACTACGCTTACTTTCATAACTATTCAAATACGGTTAGAACATCTTGTTGAATATTTTTTATTAGTCTATCGGCTTCATCAGAACTCCAATCTACATTTTGAAGAGGATTTTTTTTATGAATATCCTCAACTCTTTCCACTATGAAATTTTTTATTTGTCCGAAAAGATTATTACAATCATTCTCACTCTTGTTCTTTATCAAATTTTCATAAAACCATTTTGATAAAAGCTCATTAATATAATATCCGAAATACTTTATTATAACATCTTCCAAGGTATTCGTTGTAAAAGTCTCTTGTAATAAGGCTTGTACTTCATCAATAGATTCAGCCTGCCCCATTAATTCTTCGAATAATAATCTTGTAGCCTCTTTTGCTGCATTATCATCAATTGATGTCGCACTGCCCGAACAGTACTCAATTAAATGATTAATAATATCTTCAACTGTTTTGTTCTCAATATCAGTTAACCCTGTAAATTCGAGAGTCTGCCTAATATTATTACCAGAGCTGATAAATTTAGAAAAGACTCCTCCTATTTTCTTTGCTGTTCTGATACTACTTCTTCCACCAGCTTTTGAACCACCACGTCCACCAGTTGAGGCTCCACTCAATGTTGAAACAAAATGTCCCATTATATTCTGTAGCTTCTGAGTTGAAAGAACTGAAGAATCACAATTTGAAGTTAGCGAGGAACTAAGTACACCCCAATTCGGGATCATTGTGTGTTTTACATCAGAAAATGATTTAGATGTTCCCATGTCTATTTTTTTAGATTAAATGCTTTGCTTGCTTTGGATTTTCCATCCTTGAAATAATCATTTAAAAACTCACCGATTATCGGTTCTGATTTAAAATCTGCTAATCTTATAGCAACCGCAGGCTCAATATCCGATACACTGATTATTTTAAGGGCTTCTATATAATGATAAACTGTATTGTCAATTTTAGCTTCTGTCATTACATTGAAAATATCATATAATCGTTTTTGCTGAGGATTCCTCTTTAAATTAGAGGATAAAAGATTGAAAAATGCTTCTTTTTCAACATCATTAAATGTCTGGAATTTTTCAGAAATTAAAGATCTTGTAACCGTTGATGTCATATTATCTGGTAATAATTCATTGAAAAACGCTCTTATTATAGGTGGAATCATACTCGTTGCAGTGATAGAGTTTTCTAATTTATCCCGAGCAATCCAATAGTAATCTCGTAGATCAACTCCTGATAATAAAGGCTCAATTTGAAACCACTTTATTATTTTGGGCTTATTCCATTCTTTAAAATATGATTCTTTCATTTCAGAAATAATATCTTCAATTCCTTTCTCTTTGCATAAAGTTTCTATTTCTATAATTTCTTTAGGTATTCCATCTTGAATAATCTGCCATTCAAATAATTTTTTAAATAACTTAGGTTCAGAATATTCAAGTATCATCAGTTTTGCTAGAACAGCATCATCAAAATTCTGTAAGGTTGCCACTTCTGCGAGCCTTTTCCTAATAGTATAGGTGTTTAGAAACCGTTTAATCTGCCGGGGATTTCCATACAAGCTATTTGTAATTAAGGGTACTAGAGAAGGTATTGTTATTACATTATCTTTTACCTTTCTGAAATCATCAGCTTCTAATATTTTCTCAAAATTCGACAATCCAAATGCAGAATATTTATTTGTTGATCTATATTTCTTAAATTCGTCCAGTACTTTTTTGAATTTATCATCACCAATTTCTTTTTTACAGATAAGCATTGATATATAAGTTTCAACTTCTGATTCTGAAAGTCTTGGTAAAGAATAAGGAAGCTGAATTAATTTCTCTAAATAATCAATAATAATCCTGTTATTATCGTCCTCTATTTCTTTATTGTTTTTATACTTATATTCAATAGCATATTTAACTATTCGAGGATCTGCTCCGATGACAAATGCAGTTTTGGGGACATTCAGGAAAAGTTTAATTGCTTCAAGATTTTCAATAATTCTTTCAGAACTACATCTATCTAAATCATCAATAATTACAACTAACCGTTTGAAATTTGTCGCATCTAAGAGTTCTGAAAAATCTTTTCTAAATTCAGCGACTGCATTTGTAATGTTTTTATCATTCTCTTTCCCTTCTTTTATAAAAGAATTAAATATTTCCTTTCCTTCATCCGATTGAAGTTTTTTAATTATTATTTCTGGGTTATTGCCCCATTCTGCTAACTTCTGGATGGCAAAGGGAACTAAACTAAGCCCTCCCGTAAAATATGCAGTAACGGCAGGTAAAGCTACATTTTTCATAACCATGCCTGCTCCACGCATCCAATCAATGGACTTCCAAAGTTTCTTTGCTTTTTCTTTTATTGTATCCTTTATTGCATCAGGAATTTTTTTGTTGTCTTCCAATTCCTTAAGAATAGAATTGAGTAATGCAGCCTTAGCATCATCATATCCCTCAAAAGTCCAACCATTAAAGTATATACAGAGCGAATCCTTATCATCATCCTTATCAAACGCTTCTTTTACAATTTGTAAGACACTGGATTTACCACTACCCCAATCACCAAAAACCCCTATCGTAATCGGCAAAACAGATTCATCATAAATGATATTTATTAATAAATCAGCATGTACGTTGAAGCCTAATAGGTCTTCTGAAGTTTCGTTATCAGCCCACATTGGTTAGTTGTTAAATTGTTACTATAAAAATATTATTTATTGATGGATACTATTAGAGCGTGATTTCATAGATTCTTAGTTAAGTCGCTGGCTCCAAGCATAAAGATATAGAATACTCTTTTATTATAGTGAATAAATGCTAAAAAAATAATATAATTTTTCGAATAGATGGATTATGCATAAAAGCGAAGAATTAATTTGCTCTTTTTTATCTACCCCATTCTGTATATTTGTAGTGAAAATATTGTAAATAATAATTCAAACAATGATAAAAGTTATAGCCGAAGATTTTATTAAAGAAGAGTATCTGGATGTTGTAAAACCTCTTTATACTGAATTGGTTGCTAAAACGAAGTTGGAAAAGGATTGTATAGAATACAATCTTTATATAGATCAGGACGATAAAACTCACTTTATCTTCATTGAAGAGTGGCCGGATCAAGACGCTTTGGACAGGCATTGCCAGACAGAGCATTTCAGACGGCTTGTTCCTCTGATTAATAAACATCAATCCAAAGAGTGCGAATTTACCATTATGGAAATTTTTCAATAAGCAGAAGAATGGAGAATAAAGATATCCTGATAAAAGCGCAAGAATATATTAAAGAAACTTTTCTCAAAGAAGGAACGGGGCATGATTACTATCATATAGAACGAGTGGTAATTAATGCCAGAAAGATTTTGCAAATAGAACATGCCGATAGCTTTATTGTTGAATTGGCGGCTTGGGTGCATGATCTTGGTGATCACAAACTTCATGATGGTATGGATAAATCTGATGAATTAATCGGTGCATTTCTTAAATCCTTGGCTGTTGAACCGTCAATCATAGATCGGATAATTGAGATTGTTTCTCAGGTTTCTTTCAGTAAAGGGAATAGTCCATCTTCAATAGAAGCCGAAATTGTACAGGATGCTGATAGGTTGGATGCTATCGGAGCAATTGGTATTGCCCGTTGTTTTGCATATGGTGGTAGTAAGAATCGCATTCTATATAGCCCTGATGAAAAAGAGAAAGAGAATTCAAGTATTCAACACTTTTATGATAAGCTGTTTAAGCTAAAAGATATGATGAATACTGAATCGGCTAAACTAATAGCAGCAAAACGGCATGCATTTATGGAAGAATATATCGCTCAGTTTTACAAGGAAGTTCAATAAAAATGAAATTAAGTCCGTTTACCTTTGACTTAATATAATTTTAAGACAAAGCGATTTTTCAATCATTAGCCTATAATAAAATAAAGGATAAGAATGATATTATTAACAGCAGGACTGGTAGTTACAAAAAACAATCAATTGCTTTTAGCATATAGCAGTAATAAAAATGCATGGTATTTACCGGGTGGAAAAGTAGATAAAGGAGAAACTTCCAGAGAAGCGCTTATCAGAGAAATTAGGGAAGAATTAAACATTGATTTGCAACCCGACAAAATCGAAAAATACAAACATATTTCTGCTCCGGCATACGGAGAAAGTCCTGAATTGATAATGGAACAAGACACTTTTCGATATAATTTAACGGAGAATATACAGCCTAGCCATGAAATTGCTGCTGTTAAATATTTTGACTTAGAGATGTATAAGCAGGAACCAGCTCAGGTTCCCGGTGTATTAAAAGTTTTTGCACTATTAAAAGAAGATGGCATAATTTTATAAATTGGAAAGAGAAAATTAGTCTTAGAAATAAGAAAGAGGAGCTATTGCTCCTCTTCTTCATTGCGGATATATCCGATACGCTTTCTGGCTCTATCTTCCTGTTCTCTGGTACTGGCCAACTCTGTCAGAGCCTGATATATCTCATTAAACTGAATATTAGTTTCGAGCATAAATGTTTCTAACTTTTGGTTAAGTTCTGCATAGCCTAAAGCGTATTTTCTCAATGTAACAAAAGCTCTGATTATTGAGATGTTTACCTGAATAGCCAAAGGACTGTTTAGTACGCTGGATAATTGAGCTATACCCTGTTCTGTTTATGTAAACAAAAAGATTATGTAAATAATTGCTTTTAATTTATTGATAATCAATCCTTATTTTGTGAGATAGTTTACATAATCTTCTGTTCTTTTGTCTGGGTAATATTGCCCGGAATAAAGAA
>NZ_CATNVE010000016.1:0-12085 GCF_951230145.1 Dysgonomonas sp. Marseille-Q5470
TGAGTTTATTAAGATCTAGAGGTTGAAACTGACCTGTTAGCTCAATATGTATCTTTACCTTACCATCAAATTTAAGGCGATACGGATCGAGAGCTTTATCCGTGTGGTCGATACGGATAAGTTTGTCGAGAAAAGCCGCTATTTTATCTACGGCTGACATCCCGACAGCATACACACCCGTATGTGACGGGTGATTGAACTGTGCCGACATCTTCTTGAAGAAATTTTCCAGAAAGTTACTGTTGATATCAACCTTCAAAAATTGGTCGGCATTCGCTTTGGTGGGATCGGTGGTTTTGAGTTTGCCATCCTGCTCCCCTGTGAGGACTTTGAGTTTGCCATCTTCGCCTTGGGTCAATAAGACTTTAGGCTCTTCGGATTTTACTTTGTTTTGATCCATAATAAATGATATTTTTATTCTGCATTAACATTAATGCAAAACGAAAATACATCTTACTAATGGACTGATTGCAAGGTTTTAAAGAGGTGGATGCTTGTGTCTGTGGTTGTCTATGGTGATTTCAGTCTTAAAAGAAAACGAGACGAATATGCCCCCTTTTTTCTACGATATCTGGCTTTAAATTTGTATATTTGCAAAATTGGATAATTTATATATTGAGCAAATCCAATTAAGATAAGCCAATGTGCAAATGACTGGAATAAAGAATATTATATTAAAACTTGGTCTTAGCGAAAGAGATGGACTTTTTCTAATGGATAATGACCATTGGAAAACGCATACATCCTTTCCTAACCGAGTAAAAAGGCTTATCGAAAACAGAATAGAACCTCAGGCTTTTTTTTGTTTTGACAATAAACCTCTAATTCTTTTTTTTGAAAACCCTTCTGATAAAGAAAAATTATATGAAACCATATGGAATTTCAATGAATCTCCCATTGTTATTATTATTGAAAATGACAATGTCGAGATTTTCAACGGTTTCAATTTCCTAAAAGACAAGAAAACTTTAGAAAAATTAGGAGGAATTGAGAAATTAAATGATTTCTCTTATTTTGAATTAGTTACGGGTAGAGCATGGGAGCAATATGAGGATCATTTAAATTATAAAAATAGGGTTGATTACTACTTACTTCAAAATATCAATGCTGCTCGAAAAATACTGGTACAAGAACAAGGATTAAGTTCAAAAGTCGCAAATGCTTTAATTGGCAAGGTTATATTTGTTCGATACCTCATTGATAGAGAGGTAAAACTTTGCTTTGAGGGAGATTCCAAATACTGGACAAATAATGACTTTTGCGAACTGCTTAATAATCCTCAAAACACTAAAAACTTTTTCGATTATTTAGAAAATTCAGAAACAGGATTTAACGGAGATTTATTTCCTCTACATGATGAAGAATACAATCAAGTACAATCAATCCATTACAATACAATAAGAAGACTGATAGAAGGGGATGATCTTGATAAGCAACAGCCATCATTATTTGAATTTTACGACTTCTCAATAATTCCGATAGAATTCATTAGTAATGTATATGAGCTTTTTATTGGAAAAGATAATCAAGAAGAGGAAGGGGCTTATTATACTCCGTTATTCCTTGTTGATTATATTTTAAAAGAAACTGTTGATAAAAAGCTAAATAATGGCAAAGGATATTCTTGTAAAGTTTTAGATCCAGCATGTGGTTCAGGAGTTTTTCTCGTTGAAACACTTCGTAAGATAATCGAAAAATATATCGCATCAGGAGTAGACGCAAAATCGGAAGATTTTAAAGCTGCAATAAAAGAGATAGTTAAAGAAAATATTTATGGGGTTGATAAAGATTTGAGTGCCGTACAGGTTGCGATTTTCTCAATATATTTGACTCTATTAGATTATTTAGAACCGCCTGAAATAGAATCCTTCAAGTTCCCAATACTTTTACATAGTAATTTCTTTGAAGCTGATTTTTTTGATACTAAAGCAAGTTTCAATGAACTTTTGAGCAAAATTGAATTTGAATACATATTGGGAAATCCGCCTTGGATGAGAGGTAAAGGGGAAAAGACAAAACCTCTTTATGTGAAATATGTCGAAGCACGAAGAAAAGAAGAAAAATATAGTAAAATTCTCCCGAAGATTGGAAATAAGGAGATTGCACAAGCATTTCTATTAAGGAGTAGCGATTTTTCCAGTCAAAACACGAAATGTGCATTAATTGTTACGAGCAAAACTTTATATAATCTGCAAAGTGATACTTTTCGAAAGTATTTTTTGGATAAGTTTTTTATTAAGCGAATTTTTGAATTAGCTCCAGTTCGAAAAGAAGTTTTTGATAAATCTAATGATAAGGCTGTTGCCCCTGCTTGTGTATTATTCTTTAATTACTCAAACAATGAATCAACAGATTTTAATATAATTGAACATATAACACTTAAACCAAGTCGTTTTTTCTCTCTGTTTAAGATATTTACAATAAATAAAACTGATTACAAAAAAATCCAACAATCAAAATTAAAGCAATATGATTGGCTTTGGAAAGTATTGGTTTATGGTTCTTATTTGGATTTTAATTTCATTAATAGGCTCAAGACAGAATTTGTTTCCATAAAAGATTTTATCTCCGATGCAGATAATTTTGTGGAGGGGACAGGTATTCAATACAGTAGCGAGGAACCATATGATGCCACCCATCTAAATGGATTACCTTTCATCGATTCTTATGGCATAACTCCTTTTTTTATTAACCCAGATAAAATATCTGTATTTAATAGGCCAAAAGTTCATCGAAAAAGAGATGAAAGGATTTTTATTCCTCCAATGCTTTTGATTAGAAAAGGGCTTGATATGCGTAACCTTACTGCATATTGCGCTATTTCTTATAAACAGATATTATTTAAAGATTCCATAACAAGTGTATCTGTTATTAATCATGCAATGGATAATACGTTGGTTAATATAGCATCACTTTTAACCAGTAGTCTATTTTCATATTATGCTATTAATACATTTTCATCTATTGGTATTGAGCGAGAACAAACACAAAGCGAGAATAAATACTGCTTGCCATATTTAGAATTAGGTGTAAAAGAATACTTTAAAGAAATAGAACAAGCATATCAAGACTTATATGAGGAATCGCAAAAAACTTTGATAGATAACTTCGCGGTTGAAACTTTAAAAAACAATATTCAGCTAAACCTTAAACAAATAGAGGATATAATATATTGCAAATTAGAGTTAAGCGATCTTGAGTATACATTAGTTGACCATGCGTTAAATGTTAGCAGACCTCTTATTGTAGGTAATGATAATGAAAAAACAAATCTGTTTTCTTCATTATCTTTTAATGATGATACCTTAAACTCTTATGTATCTCTATTCTTGGATAAATTCCAACCAAAGTTTAGCCGGGATACTAATAAGTTCACAATAGAGATTTGGTACACAAAACAAATTATCGGGATATTCTTCAAAGTAATTCCTGCCGAAGATTATGTAGGGGATGTTAGTTGGATAGACAAGCAAGATGAATCAGAACTATTGACCTTTATATCAAAATTTAGCACAGAAAAGGTAACTGACAGACTCTTTATTCAGAAAGATATACGTGGATTTGATAACAATGGAGATGATTTCTTCATTATTAAACCCAACGAAAAACGATTATGGCATAAGGCTGTTGGGTATATAGATATGTACGAATTTGCTGATGCAATTCTAAAAGCAGGGAGAGTTAGTATATGATGTTTTCAGAATTGAATGCTTCTGGCTATAAACATAGCACAGTCTATTTTAATATAGAATTTGAATCTATACTTTCTAAAATAATTATGTGCTATAAATTGATCCTTGCAGAAAATGTCGTTTTGCAAAATGATGAAAATAAAATTAGAGATGTAATACTTTATAATTATCTCAAAAAGGATAATTATAAAAAACAACTGGGACTTTCTGACTACTTGTTTGACTCTGAATTACCCGAAAATACAGGAAGAATAGATATCCGTATAATGCCAATCAATCCTTTTGTTAATGATGACGCTTATTATATTGTAGAATGTAAAAGATTAGATAACAGCAATGTAAATGGAGTAAGTGGGCTGAATGGAGAGTATATTTCAGAAGGTATTTGTCGTTATACATCCTCAAAGTATTCATGCTATTACAAAACTAATGGAATGATAGGATTTGTTGTTCAATCAATGAATATTCAAGACAACATTACACATTTAAATAATATAATCAGTAATTCTGCCTTTCCGTCTAATACACGACAAAATATTCAGCAACGGAAATTAGCTGATAATTTCGATTATTCTTATTATTCCACACATACCCTTGGTAATGATGAAATAGTCATATACCACTTAATGTTAGATTTTTCGAGTAACATTAAAGAAAAAAGCGAAATAGCATAAATATTATCTCGCTTTTTTTAATAGTTATTCCTCTTTTGGCAATAAATGGCAAAGGTCGGGATCGTCCTTGATACGTTGCAATTCCTCAACTACAATCTGTTTAGCTTCGGCTTTGATGCGATCATAGTTTTCCTTTATCATTTCCTTCATGCGGTCTACACCATTCTCATCTACAAAGTTGGTGATAACAGGTATCTTCTTGTATTCCTTTGTTTCGGCTGAAACCCGCTCGTTATCTACCACAATTTCGCAGTGAAAAATCTTTTGCTCTATCCGCTCGTCGAAGTTATCCGCTATCGCACCCACAAACATACCCTGTGTCAGATTGGATATTTTGGATGCTGGTATCAAGCTATCCATTTGGGTAGAAATGGAAGTCGATTTATCGTTGCGGTTGATGGTCATAGACTGGCGTTTCTGTAATACTTTTCCGAATCGGTCAGACAAGGTTTTTGCTGTATCTCCGACCACCTGCCCCGAAAATATATTACCTACTGTGTTCATTACTACGGCAGCCTCCTTGTCTCCATAATCACGCTTTAGCTGCGAAAAATCTTGAAAGCCTAACAAGACAGCAACCTTGTTACTTCGGGCAGTGGCTATCAAGTTATCCAATCCTTTGAAATAAATTGTCGGTAACTCATCAATGATAACCGATGATTTGAGTTGCCCCTTCTTATTTATGAGTTTCACAATACGACTATTATACAATCCAAGTGCCGCTCCATAGATGTTTTGTCTGTCAGGATTGTTACCTACTGCCAATATTTTTGGGTCATCGGGATTGTTGATATCTAAGGTAAATTCATCGCCCGACATCACCCAATATAATTGTGGGCTAATCATACGAGAAAGAGGTATTTTAGCACTCGCAATCTGCCCCTGAAGCTGGTCAGCAGCTCCAGATTTCCACGCATCCATAAAGGGAGAAAGGTAGTTTTCGAGGTCTGGGTACGAAGTCAGAATCGGAAAAATATCTTCATAACTTTTGTTCAAAAATTCTATGGCATGAGGAAAAGTACAGCATTTACCATCCTTATAGATCCGCAAATACCATATAATAGCAGCAAAAAGGATAATCGGAGATTCTACAAAGAAGTCTCCTTGTTTTTGCACCCACGTCCGGTTCAAATTTAACATTATGGTGTATGCACTCTCATAAGCATCTGAAATATCATCCATAAATGACGGATTGATCGGATTACATCTGTGGCTTCGGGAAGGATCGTCAAAGTTTATCACATAGAAAGTTGGGACTTTCTCATAACCTTCTCTATTGTTTAACAGATGGTTATAAGCAATAGTCGAAAGGTCTGGAAATTTGAAATCGTAAATGTAGCCCGTATAACCTTTCTCAATCTGCTGTTTTATGAATTGATTTACAACGGCATAGGATTTACCAGAACCGGGAGTACCCAATACGATAGCTGCCCGAAAAGGATTTACTACATTGATCCATCCTTTCCATTGCTTCTTTTTGTACCAGAACTTTGTAGGCAGATTTATCGAATAATCGTTTACCATCAACTTGGTTTCCTGCATAAACGATTCGTTTTCGTTATTAAACGGATCGTCCATCAGGTTGTTTTTGAGTAAGCGGCTCATCCATGTACCCGCCATCAAAAGCAATATATATCCTACTGCAATGGTAAAAATATAAAAGCCTGCATTGGCTATTTTGGGAAGAGGCAGATAAAGAAGCCACCAGTTCAAAAAGAAAAATACAAAACCAAAAATAAGACATACATAGATATGATTCCATGTAATCTTTTCCTCCTTGACTCCCTTTGTTCCCAAACAGGATAGGGCAAGGAATACCACGGCAAAGATTTTCGTCCACAATATAGAATTGAACAAACCTGCGGTACGGTTAAAATTCATCAGAATTTTATCTACTACCCCGATATTAATTCCCCACTCGTGTATTGCCTGATAACAGAACCAATAAATATTCATCAGAACGAACAAAATACTTATGGCTCTCATAAACTCCATGACTTTGGCAAGTCCTCTTAAATCATCCTCTTGTGACATAATTGTTATTTTTAAATTGTTAGAATTTTATATTTGTCTGCCGTACCTGCGTTTCTTCTTTCTCTTACGTTTTAAGGTAGGCTGCTTGTTATCTGTCCCTTCGACTTCGGGAGTAAAGACTGAGAATAAACTCCCCACCGGATTGTTCGTCTCGGAGTGAGCCGATTGCGGTTGTGGATGCTTGTTGGTAGTAGGTTCGGCACTTTGATTTGTAGCAATGGATGGTTTTGGCGTTTGCAGATCCTCACGAGGTGAATTATCTGCAAAGCGTTCATTGAGAACATTTGCCGAAAACTCCTTACCCAAACGAGAACCGTTAAGAACTACCCTCTGATTATGGTCGATAAATGTAGCCCCATAGATGCGTCCTTCATCGCCCAGTCGTAGCACAAGGTCGATACCTTTCTCCCGCAAAGCCGCTCGGAACTCGCTCTCTGTGCGGGTACTTGCAAAGAACGCAGAAACAGTAGCACGGGTTTGTTTGGCTATGCCGTTTACCTTGATTGTTTCTTTTGACTTCTCAAATCGTTTTTCCAATCTATCCAAACCGTGTTCCTTACCAAACAGAGAAGATTTTAAAGGTGTACCGACACGATTGCCATCACTGTCCAATGCCGAATAGACCAATCCCCGATATGCTTTACCCTTATTTTCTCCTTTGATTTCCTCTACTCCTATATTATATAAGGAGAGTAAAGCACGATATTCTCCCAAAGTCTGAAAAGAATACATTTCAGAGAGCGGTTTTATAACATTGGCAATCTGTTTTTTCAAATTGCCTTTTGAAACATCTATTGGAGTAAGTTGCCATGTCTCGCCCTGATTCTTCTCTTTGGAGTGCAGACTATACTTTTGTTCTAAAGAGTCGGTAATCTTTCTGCTTCGTTCATAATTTTTACTGTCGCTGATTATTGAGCCATCCATGCGTACACGGGTCGAAACAATGTGTATATGCTCCCTGCCAATGTCCTCATGTTTGAAAATCATATAGGGTTGTCCGCCATACCCGAACTGCTCCATATACTCACGACCAATGTCGGCAAGTTGCTGATCGGTCAGTTTATCGTCCGGATGTGGATTGAGTGAGATATGGATAATAGGCTTCGATGTACGGATGTGCGAGGGCATAAACCGTTCAAAATCCTGCATACAGGAAGCTACATTAAACGCTCCGTCGGTAGGTTCTATCACCAGATTGGTAGCCAAAACTTTTCCTAAACCTTCATTTACTTTCTCCTGATTATAGGAAAGCGCACCGTACAGGTTGCCGCCTTGATTGATTTTTGCGACCATTTTTTAGAGGTGTTTCGCCTTAAATTGATCGCATAGTTGCATCACTTCGTGCCCGATCCCTGCCAGTTCGATGGTTGCATTTTCTAATTTATAAAGCAATGCCAATGCTTTTTTCTCTCCAAAATTGGAATGTAATTCCTTTACAACTTGATTGTAATTGACTCCGATACTTCGTATTTGTCCGTGTAGAGCAGTGAGCTTTGCAATAAATTCTACTGCTGAAGCATCAGTTTTCACTACACGAAATTCATCCCCAAAGATGCGGGCAGCGATAAAACCGGATAAGGATTGTACGCCTGACTGTTCATACAAGGCTAAAAAATCGACGTGTTGCTGATCTGTCAGGTTCACAGTTAGTCGATGCTTTGCCGGATCGTTCTTCGGGGGTCTGCCCCCTTTTCCCCGATTGTGGGAATTTCTTTTTTCTTCGTTCATAACATGATTTTTTAGTGGTTTATGAACGCTACGGACGGTTCAACCCGTCTTCATTTTTCCCGACTTCGGAGAGGAAAATACCCCTCTGGAAGAGCAAGGGTTGTGTGCTGCAAAATTCATTTTGCGATGCACTCAACATACCTTGCTATTTGCCCAAATGCAAATACTTTTTGCCCGTAAAGGGCAATCTCCCTATCCCGAATTTTTCGGGATATAAGCCTGATCTCTGTCAGGCATTTTTTGAATGTCGGAACAAACTTAAAACCGATATGAATCCTCTTTCACGTTTCATGCAGCAAAGTTATAACCTAAAATAATCAATTGAAAATCAATAGGTATAGACAACTTTGGACACAAGCTGCCACCTCTCAAAAACATAGTGTAAGTATGAAAAATATAGATTTTATTTGCTGTCAGAAAATGTTTTGGAAAGATTAAACATAGGTAAAAATAGATGCGTGTTCAGATATGTTAATGCAAGAATATATAAATGAATAATCGCTTGTCTGATTAAAAATAAGAATATGCAGGATTTCAAAAGTACACGATTTGATTTGAAAATATAAAATCGTAAAAATCTAAAAACGTGTTTGTGCTTTTATGATTTTAAAAGCATACGATTTCAAAAACAGATGACTTCTGACAAAAGAATAAACAAATATGCATGCAAGATGAGGTTTGCAAGAATAGAAATAGATACAAATAAACATTCTCATAATCAATTAAATGTCTAATTAAAAATTTGTGAATATGAAACAAACAATGTATGTAGCGTTTAGTACGCAAAAAGGAGGGGCTGGAAAAACTACTCTTACCGTTTTAGTAGCTTCTTATCTTCATTATGTAAAAGGTTATCGTGTAGCTGTGATTGACTGTGATTATCCGCAACACTCAATTGCCGAAATGCGTGAGCGTGATTTTAAGATGTGCGAAAATGACGAGTATTACAAGGGAATGCTGTATGAACAGTTTGTCCGTCTGGAGCAAAAGAAAGCATATCCGGTAGTTGAAAGTAATACAAAGGATGCTTTGGACGATGCCGAGGATTTGACCAAAGAGGGAGATTATGATTTTATTTTCTTCGATCTTCCCGGAACGCTCAACAATGAGGGTTTGGTACTAACTATTGCCAGTATGGATTACATAGTGGCTCCCATTGCCGCTGACCGTCTTGTGTTAGAAAGTACGCTGGATTATCTCATTTCTGTAAAAGATAATATCGTCAATCCCGGAAAATCCAATATCAAAGGTATTTACCTGCTTTGGAATATGGTGGATGGGCGAGAAAAGTCTGAATTATACGAGGTGTACGAAAATGTAATAAGAGATTTGGAGTTCCCATTACTTAAAACTTTTATACCCGATAGTAAGCGTTTTCGCCGCGAACAGTCGATAAGCTACAAAGCTCTTTTTCGTTCTACACTATTCCCTGCGGACAAATCTCTTGTGAAAGGCTCCAACTTGGATACCTTAACTGACGAACTATTGCAACTATTGAAATAATCAGCCATGAGTAAGAAAATAGATACATCGGGCATAGATACGACAATGGTCATTAGCCAATCGAAAAAGGGGAATAGAGAGAACCCACCCGTCTCTGTGTCAGAAGCGAAGCAAGTACAGGAATCTCCGCAAAAGGTAATTGATGAAACCGAAACAGAGAAAGAAGACAAAATCTTTCGTGAAGAGCCTAAGCGACGTGAAAACAAAATGCAGGAATATGAAGATTTGTTTTTCAAGGCTGCTTCCATAAAAACCCGAAATGGGAAAGTCGTGTATATCCGTAAGGAGCACCATGACCGCATTATGAAAATTGTCCGTGTAATTGGAGAGAACGAATTTTCGCTGTTCAACTATTTGGATAACATACTGGAGCACCATTTCGCTACCTATCAAGACGAGATAACGAAGTTATACCGTAAAAGAAATACAGATGTGTTTTAATTAAAATATTATTAATCAGTAAAATATAATTAGTTATGAAAAGAAATAGTTTTTTGAAACGTACTAAATGGTTCTTCATTCCGGAAATCTTCAAAAAAGCGAAACCGGAACAATCGAAAAAAAAAGAAGTCCCCAAGCAACGTATCGGTAATGTACAATCCGAACAAAAATCTTACGAATCGCTTTTTATCCGAACCGCACCCACTACAGCCCGTAGCGGAAAGACGGTCTACATACGGAAGGAGTTTCACGACAGGATTGTGCGGATTGTACACACCATCGGGAATAATGAATTATCGCTGTTCAGTTACATAGACAATGTACTGGAACATCATTTTAATACCTATCAGAATGATATAACAGAACTGTACCGTAAACGAAGACCCGACGATATTTTTTAAGACATGAAACAGTACATTATTTCAGCTATCGTGCTGTACGCATTGTTTGTCGTTCTTTACCTACTTCGGGATCGGATGCAAAAACGCAAAAAGAATGCTGCTAAAAAAACGGTATTTAATCCGTTTCGTGCAGCACCTAAAGAGGATATTATCGGCAAAAGCAAATTTGACATTAGACAATCCCGGACAGAAGCTACCACTCTGATTAATAGTGAAAAAGAGAACGAAAATGCTTCTATATTTGTCGAGAAAGAAGAAAAAAAGACCTCGGTGGCAATCCCTTTGGATAAACTCGATGAAGTCTTTTCAACAGATAATAAGACGGAAGAAAATTCAGCTGAAATCAATTTAGAGATTGAGAACACTCCCCCCGAATTTGAGCCAGACAATGATTCTGAAGAAATAGACGAAACAGAAAGTGAAGAGGAAGATACTGAAGGGAGAGCCGGGGTTTCAATGGCGTTGGGACTTGACTTCAATAATTTGGCGAGTATGGTGCGAACGGTAGAGACACCCGACAATGCAACATCCGAAGAAAAAGAAGAAGCCGGACGGGTATTGGTTGAGATACGCAAGACCGATATGTTTGAACAGGTCGTTTCGGGAGAACCTAAAAAGAAAGTAGTCATATCCTCATTGATGGATGACTATTTTGCTGCCTTCCATCGCAAACAACAAGAAGCTGGAGAATTGGAGGAACCGGCAGTCAGAGCACCTAAAGAATTTGAAGTACGCAAATTTGCGTAAAGTAGATAACGATTAAAACAAAGAGCATGAAGCAAAGAGATTACGGTTAGCGTGCGTCAGCCAAACAAAACGGTCTATGACCGCACCACTAAAAAATCAAAGTTAAACAACATTATTCATTCAGTACAGGGGACTATTCCACCCCCTGTACTATTATCAAAAATCGTATGACAAAGAAAAAATTTCTTCTGTCAGCAGCCTTTATCATGGTTGCTGTATCATCAGTATTCGCACAAGGTAACGGCATCGGAGGTATTACCGAAGCTACCAATATGGTAACTTCGTATTTCGATCCGGGCACAAAACTCATCTACGCTATCGGTGCAGTTGTAGGACTCATCGGGGGCATCAAAGTCTATAACAAGTTCTCTTCCGGTGATCCCGATACGAGCAAAACTGCCGCTTCATGGTTCGGTGCGTGTATTTTCCTTATCGTGGCTGCTACCATTCTACGCTCTTTCTTCCTGTAATCAAGCTCCAAACAAATAAGAAATGGAGTATAATATTAACAAGGGCATTGGCAAGAGTGTGGAATTTAAGGGTTTGAAAGCACAATACCTTTTTATTTTCGCAGGTGGTCTACTGGCTGTATTCATCGTATTTGTAGTGATGTATATGGCCGGAGTAGATCAGTGGGTTTGCATCGGTTTCGGTGTTATCGCTGCTTCTGCACTGGTATGGCTGACTTTTAACCTGAATGCGAAATATGGAGAACACGGACTCATGAAGTTGCTCGCCAAACGGCAACATCCCCGTTTTCTGATCAACCGTAAAAATCCCCGTCGCTTGTTCCAATACCCTAAAAAGAAGGAGGTGTGGAATGCGTAATACACTAAAAGCAGCTACTATCGAAAGTAAGTTTCCC
>NZ_CATNVE010000017.1:0-10453 GCF_951230145.1 Dysgonomonas sp. Marseille-Q5470
GGGAAACTTACTTTCGATAGTAGCTGCTTTTAGTGTATTACGCATTCCACACCTCCTTCTTTTTAGGGTATTGGAACAAGCGACGGGGATTTTTACGGTTGATCAGAAAACGGGGATGTTGCCGTTTAGCGAGCAACTTCATGAGTCCGTATTCTCCATATTTCGCATTCAGGTTGAAAGTCAGCCATACCAGTGTGGAGGCGGCGATAACACCGAAACCGAGACATATCCACTGATCTACTCCGGCCATATACATCACTACAAATGCGATGAATACAGCCAATAGACCGCCTGCGAAAATGAAAAGGTATTGTGCTTTCAAACCCTTAAATTCCACGCTCTTGCCAATGCCCTTGTTAATATTATACTCCATTTCTTATTTGTTTGGAGCTTGATTACAGGAAGAAAGAGCGTAGAATGGTAGCAGCCACGATAAGGAAGATACACGCACCGAACCACGAAGCGGCTGTTTTTGAGGTGTCTGGGTCACCTGAGCTAAACTTATTATACACTTTGATGCCCCCGATGAGTCCTACAACTGCACCGATGGCGTATATGAGTTTTGTTCCCGGATCGAAATACGAAGTTACCATATTGGTAGCTTCGGTAATACCTCCGATACCGTTGCCTTGTGCGAATACTGATGATACAGCAACCATGATAAAGGCTGCTGACAGAAGAAATTTTTTCTTTGTCATACGATTTTTGATAATAGTACAGGGGGTGGAATAGTCCCCTGTACCAAGTGGATAATGTTGTTTAACTTTGATTTTTTAGTGGGGGTCGCAGACCCTTTTGTTTGGCTGACGTCAGCTAACCATAATCTCGCTCTTTCATGTTTTTTTAGTTTTTTGTTCTTACATATTGTTTACGCAAATCTGCGTACATCAAATTCTTTAGGTGCTTTGACTATCGGTTCATTCGATACTTCCGCTTCTTGTTGTTTGCGGTGGAAGGCGGCAAAATAGTCATCCATCAATGAGGATACGACCACTTTCTTTTTAGGTTCACCCGATACAACTTGTTCAAACATATCGGTCTTGCGTATCTCGACCAATACCCGTCCAGCTTCTTCTTTTTCTTCAGATGTTGCATTGTCGGGAGTCTCTACTGTTCGCACCATACTCGCCAAATTATTGAAGTCAAGCCCCAACGCCATTGAAACCCCGGCTCTCCCTTCGGTATCTTCCTCTTCACTTTCTGTTTCGTCTATTTCTTCAGAATCATTGTCAGGCTCAAATTCGGGGGGAGTGTTCTCAATCTCTAAATTGATTTCATCTGAATTTTCTTCCGTTTTATTATCTGTTGAAAAGACTTCATCGAGTTTATCCAAAGGGATTGCTACCGAGGTCTTTTTTTCTTCTTTCTCGACAAATATAGAAGCATTTTTGTTCTCTTTTTCATTATTAATCAGAGTGGTAGCTTCTGTCCGGGATTGTCTGATGTCAAATTTGCTTTTGCCGATAATATCCTCTTTAGGTGCTGCACGAAACGGATTAAATACCGATTTTTTAGCAGCATTCTTTTTTCGTTTTTGCATCCGCTCTCGAAGCAGGTAAAGAACGACAAACAATGCATACAGCACGATGGCTGAAATAATATATTGTTTCATGGCTAAAATATATCTGTGTTCTTTTTGCGATACAATTCGGTAATCTCGTTTTGATAGGTATCAAAATGATGTTCCAATACATTGTTCAG
Source organism: Dysgonomonas sp. Marseille-Q5470 (assembly GCF_951230145.1). NCBI lineage: Bacteria > Pseudomonadati > Bacteroidota > Bacteroidia > Bacteroidales > Dysgonomonadaceae > Dysgonomonas > Dysgonomonas sp. Marseille-Q5470. Next base: position 1,702 of record NZ_CATNVE010000017.1, read on the forward strand.
GTAATCGTACAAACTATAATCGTTCTCTCCGATAACCTGTACAATACGTATAATACGTTCGTGAAACTCCTTTCGGATATAAACAGGTTTTCTGTCTCTGGTTTTATTTTGGACTTCTCTAAAAAAACAACCTTCATATTGTTGAACCGTTGTTGGAAGAACTACATTTGATGTCTCACAAGGAGTTGTTCTTTTATTGATTTTTTTTCTCTTTTTCATGTTTTTTATTTTTGGATTAAAATATTTTTTCGATATTATTATCATATAGTTCGGTTATATCTTCCTGATAAGTAGTGAAATGATGTTCCAAAACATTGTAGATGTAACTGAATAAGGAAACATCATTCTTGGCGATGACGTGGAGTATCTTAATGATTCTCTCGTGATGCTCTTTACAGATATAAACCGTTTTTCCACTTCGTGCAGCTATTGCCGACTCATGTATAAAAAGGCTTTGATAATCCGCCTCTACCTGTGCTTTTGATTTTCGCTTACGTGGTTCCTCGCGTGGCAGTTCTTTTATGGCTTCGGTTACAGGTAGTTGCACTTGTTCTTCGACTTGCTCCTCTTGATTAGTTGCTCCTTCTATCGAAGTAGATTCGGGAGAATAAGCCTGTAACTTACGTTCTCTTCTGCCTGTACGTGCGATGATGTCCTGAGCATTCAACTTCGTATCGGTTTTCTTTTCTTCCATAGCGGCTTACTTTAGAATTTCAAGCAATTCGTCTGAAAGAGTATCTATGTTACTACCTTTTACAAGAGACTTATCTACAGGGAATAGAGTAGATCGGAACAAAGCTTTGTGACTTTCGGATTGTTCACGTCGAAATCGCAGGCTATTGGGGATAAATGCATTTAGAGTTGTAAACTCCAATTCATTAATCACCGCCTCATATACTTCGTAGAGTTCGGATTTTTCCCGTCCATCCACCAGATTCCAAAGCAGATAGATTTCTTTAATATCAGACTTGCCACTGCCCATAATATCATCACGTACAGTCACCATGTAATCAAGTGTACTCTCCATCACTACACGGTCAGCCGCAATGGGAGCAATAATATAGTCCATTCGTGCAAGCGTATGGATTAAATCTACATTGTTGAGTGTTCCCGGCAGATCGAAAAAGATAAAATCAAAATCACCTTGTGGAGTCAGATGTTCGGCATCAGCGATAGCTTCTTTGGTATTGCTCTCGATAATAGGATAGGCTTTTTTGTTTTCCAAACGGGTAAACTGTTCGTACAGCATTCCTTTGTAATATTCGTCATTTTCGCACATCTTAAAATCTCGCTCTCGCATGTCTGCAATGGAATACTGAGGATAATCACAATCAATTACTGCGATATTTTTTCCTTTTACATAGTGCAAATAGGAAGCTGCCAATACGGTAAGAGTTGTTTTTCCGGCTCCACCCTTTTGGGTTGAGAATGCCACATAAATAGGTTTCTTTTTCATTTTAATTAATTTGTTAATGGTACAATCGTTTTTTCGTATAGCCGTACCCAAGGGGATACATATATTTTTAGGTCTCAATCATTATACGGTGGTACATTTGTTTTTAGCAACCAACCATTGTATAGCGGTACATATAACCAGCCCTATGTTGTGCTATTTTTATAGCGGGACGTTGCAACAGACTTACGTTCTTAGGTTGGTTGGTTCGTAAATTGGTTGGTTTGATTTTCCAAACCATACACACAACCTATGTATCTGAAAATGGACTATTCGACCAACCTCTCATTGTACGTTTTTACCTCTGTATAATCGCACATAGATTCCTCCTTTGGTACGACTGATTGTAGGTCGTTATATCTCGCCATACAATCAATTGTCCGGCAAATAAAATCCATATTTTTCATACTTACACTATATTTTTGAGAGGTGGCAGCTTGTGTCCAAGGTTGTCTATACCTGTTGATTTTCAATTGATTATTTTAGAATATAACTTTGCTGCATGAAACGTGAAAGAGGATTCATATAGGTTTTAAGTTTGTTCCGACATTCAAAAAATGCCTGACAGAGATCAGGCTTATATCCCGAACTTTTCAGGATAGGATGATGCCCTTTACGGGCAAAAAGTATTTGCATTTGAGCAAATAGCAAGGTATGTTGAGTGCATCGCAAAATGAATTTTGCAGCACACAACCCTTGCTCTTCCAGAGGGGTATTTTCCTCTCCGAAGTCGGGAAAAATGAAGACGGATTGAACCGTCCGTAGCGTTCATAAACCACTAAAAAATCATGTTATGAACGAAGAAAAAAGAAATCCCCATAAACGGGGAAAAGGGGGCAGACCCCCGAAGAACGATCCAGCGAAACATCGACTGACTGTAAACCTGACAGATCAGCAACACGTCGATTTTTTAGCCTTGTATGAACAGTCGGGCGTACAATCCTTATCTGGTTTTATCGCTGCTCGCATCTTTGGCGATGAGTTCCGTGTAGTGAAAACCGATGCTTCGGCTGTAGAATTTATAGCAAGGCTCACTGCTTTACACGGACAAATTCGGAGTATCGGAGTCAATTACAATCAAGTTGTAAAGGAATTGCATTCCAATTTTGGAGAAAAAAAAGCATTGGCATTGCTCTATAAATTGGAAAATGCAACTATTGAATTGGCGGGAATCGGACGGGAAGTGATGCAATTGTGCGAGCAATTTAAGGCTAAACATCTCTAAAAATGGTTGCTAAATTTAGTCACGGAAGCAGTTTGTATGGTGCACTTTCCTACAATCAAGAGAAAGTAAATGAGGGTTTAGGAAAAGTTTTGGCTACCAATCTGGTCATTGAACCTAATGATGGAGTGTTCAGTGTTGCCTCTTGTATGGAAGATTTCGAGCGATTTATGCCCTCGCATATTCGTACATCGAAGCCCGTTATCCATATTTCACTCAATCCACATCCGGACGATAAGCTGACCGATCAGCAGCTTGCTAACATCGGGCATGAATATATGGAACAGTTCGGATATGGCGGACAACCCTATATGATTTTCAAGCATGAAGACATTGGCAGGGAGCATATACACATTGTATCGACACGTGTACGCACGGATGGCTCAATAATCAGTGACAGCAAAAATTACGAACGCAGCAGAAAGATTACCGATTCTTTAGAACAAAAGTACGGTCTGCACTCAAAAGAAAAGAATCAGGGCGAGGCATGGCAGCTTGCTCCAATAGACGTTAGCCAGGGGAACTTAAAAAAACAGGTGGCAAACGTCATAAAACCGCTCTCAGAAATGTATTCTTTTCAGACTTTAGGCGAATATCGTGCTTTACTTTCCTTATATAATATAGGAGTAGAAGAAATGAAAGGAGAAAATAAGGGTAAAGCATATCGGGGATTAGTCTATTCGGCATTGGATGGTGATGGCAATCGTGTTGGCACACCTTTGAAATCCTCCCTGTTCGGCAAAGATCACGGCTTGAATAGCTTGGAAAAGCGATTCGACAAGTCAAAAGAAACAATCAAGGCAAACGGCGTAGCCAAACAAACTCGTGCTACTGTTGCTGCGTCCTTTGCAAGCACCCGCACAGAGAGTGAGTTCCGAGCGGCCTTGCGGGAGAAAGGTATCGACCTTGTGTTACGTCGCAACGATGAAGGACGCATCTATGGGGCTACATTTATCGACCACAACCAACGGGCGGTTCTTAATGGTTCTCGTCTGGGCAAGGAGTTTTCGGCAAATGTTCTTAATGAACGTTTTGCGGATAATCCGCCTTGCAAGGATCTGCAAGCACCAGCCCCGAAACATTCCGAGAATAAACAAACAACCACCGATCAGCAACCACAATCAACACACTCCGAGACGAATGATCCGGTGGGGAGTTTATTCTCTGTCTTTACTCCCGAAGTCGAAGGAACAGATAACAAACAACCGACCTTAAAACGTAAGAGGAAAAAGAAACGTAGGTATGGGAGACAGATGTAAGAAATCAGAAAGCCACTTATAATAGGAGGCTTTCTGATTATTAATCTTTATTTACTTCATTATGAAAATATCTATCGAAAGAATGAGCAAAAATATTTCTAAATTCCTTGTAAATAATATACGTATCTTCTGAATAATCATCATTAAATTCCCGCATCATTGGATGGTTGAACATTTCCATTGCTTTTGAAAAGTTATCTATCGCCTTTTGTTTCTCAGTTTTGCTTTTTGCCGTCTTTAATGTGCGATAAGTTTCCATACCAACCTCATATATCCAGGGCAAATCATCCCGAAATATACTGATCATCATAAGAAAAGCAATGTTTGAGTCGGAAAAATCCTTACTCATATGCAGAATCTCCTCCATCATCATCGGATGGAATTTCCTGCGCCTTCTTCCAGACTTCTCGGAATTAACTCGTTTATCAATGCGAGAAGGAAGATCTTGAAACATAATTTTCACTTCCTCAAATAATTTAGCAATAGAAGCATCCTCTACTAATTCTTCGGTTTTTCCATCGGATTCTGGCTGTTTATTCAAAAGTTCAGCAAGTTTTTGTTTGAAGACTTGTACCTGCCCTTTGATAATTTCCTCATCCGGTTCAGAGTTAGGAATTCTTTTGACAAGTTGTAAAATTAGTTTAGTTAGACTATCTTCATCGTCACCGCAATTTTGAAATTGGGCAAAAGGTCCATTATTAGCTTTATTTAATGGTATGCCTACTGCAACACCCAAAACGGTATTATTTAATTTGCCTTTGGCAACACCAGCTTCATAAAGAATCCATGGGCGGTTTACACTATTATGGGTTAGCAAGCACACAATATCAGAGGCCTCATCAAGTTTCCTCATAATTTCAGGATACCATTCTACACCATATTCCATTCCCTGCGTCCCCTTTTTATCAGACGAACGAAAAGATTTTAATACTCCAGCACTTACACTACTCAATAACTTACTGAAAGATTCTGCTATTTCAGCATCCCTTGTGTCGTGACTAATAAAAACAAGGGCTGGCTTCTGTTTGGATACAGTTATTTCTTCATTTACAGTAATCGTAGTTTCACTTTTTTTACCCATTATCTTTATTGATATTATATTTATTTACACTTCTCTTCAATTGATATTCAGCTACAAATATATGTAATTAATGAATATTTCCATAAATATATATTTCATCATTTTTGCATATAGACATTTCCAGACACAAGCATCCTCCATCTGAAAATACCGTATAATGTCATAACCATCTGCTTACATTCGCATTTTTAATGAATTACAAACAAATTAAATTCAACATTTATGCAAAATGAGGATGATTTAAGAGGACTTGCTAAAGTCATGGAGTTTATGAGGGCTATTAGTATTTTATTCGTCCTGATGAATATTTATTGGTTCTGCTATCAGGCAATACACGAGTGGGGAATCAATATCGGGGTAGTAGATAAAATTCTGATGAATTTTAACCGTACCGCAGCTTTGTTCAATTCTATATTGTGGACGAAAATCTTTTCTGTAGTCTTTCTTGCTTTGTCCTGTTTGGGAACAAAGGGAGTGAAGGAGGAAAAGATTACATGGAATCATATCTATGTATGTCTTATTTTTGGTTCTGTATTCTTCTTTCTGAATTGGTGGCTTCTTTATCTGCCACTTCCTAAAATAGCCAATGCTGGTTTCTATATTTTCACCATTGCAGTGGGATATATATTGCTATTGATGGCGGGTACATGGATGAGCCGCTTACTCAAAAACAACCTAATGGACGATCCATTCAATAATGAGAACGAATCGTTTATGCAGGAAACCAAGTTGATGGTAAACGATTATTCGATAAACCTGCCTACAAAGTTCTGGTACAAAAAGAAGCAATGGAAGGGTTGGATAAACGTAGTAAACCCGTTTCGTGCAGCTATTGTATTGGGTACTCCGGGTTCGGGTAAATCCTATGCCGTTGTAAATCAATTTATCAAACAGCAAATTGAAAAAGGTTATACAGGCTACATTTACGATTTCAAGTTTCCAGACCTTTCGACTATTGCCTATAACCACTTGTTAAACAATAGAGAAGGTTATGAGAAAGTACCGACTTTCTATGTGATAAACTTTGACGATCCGAGTCGTTCACATAGGTGCAACCCGATTAACCCTTCCTTCATGGATGACATCTCGGATGCCTATGAGAGTGCATACACGATAATGTTAAATTTGAATCGAACGTGGGTGCAAAAACAAGGTGACTTCTTTGTAGAATCTCCGATTATTCTTTTCGCAGCTATTATCTGGTATTTACGCATTTATAAGGATGGTAAATACTGTACTTTTCCTCATGCCATAGAATTTTTGAACAAGAGCTATGAAAATATTTTTCCAATTCTAACTTCATATCCAGACCTCGAAAACTACCTTTCTCCCTTTATGGATGCATGGAAATCTGGTGCGGCTGACCAGTTGCAGGGGCAGATAGCAAGTGCTAAAATACCACTTTCCCGTATGATTAGCCCACAATTATATTGGGTAATGTCGGGAGATGAATTTACATTAGATATCAACAATCCGGATGACCCTAAAATATTGGCTGTCGGTAACAATCCTGACCGACAAAATATCTACGGAGCAGCACTCGGATTGTATAACAGTCGTATTGTGAAACTAATAAATAAGAAAGGACAGCTCAAAAGTAGTGTTATCATTGACGAGTTGCCGACTATTTATTTCAAAGGGTTGGATAATTTGATAGCTACTGCCCGAAGCAACAAAGTTGCCGTGTTGCTTGGTTTTCAAGATTTTTCGCAGCTAAAGCGTGATTATGGAGACAAAGAGGCTACCGTAGTGATGAATACGGTAGGTAATATATTTTCGGGGCAGGTAGTCGGGGACACGGCAAAAACCTTGTCTGACCGTTTTGGTAAAGTATTGCAGAAGCGCCAGTCTATGACCATTAACCGCAACGATAAATCGACTTCCATTTCTACACAAATGGATAGCTTGATACCACCGTCCAAAATATCCAATCTTACACAGGGTATGTTTGTAGGTGCGATAGCTGATAATTTCGACGAGCGGATAGAGCAAAAAATTTTCCACTGTGAAATCGTAGTCGATAATGAGCGGGTAGCTGCCGAGACGAAGGCATACAAGAAGATACCTGTTATCACCAACTTTGTGGATGAAAATGGCGTAGATCGTATGAAGGAAATGATTAAGGAGAACTATGACCGCATCAAAGCCGAAGCCAAACAGATTGTAGTCGATGAACTACAACGAATAAAGGAAGATCCGGATCTTTGCTATTTGTTGCCGAAAGAAGAATAGAACCATAAGCACTAAATATAAAAACCGAATAATCTATAAACGTTATTCGGTTTTTATATTATTAGGCCGGAAGTTCTTACTTCGCAGCCTCGATAGATACTTTACGAAATTCTTTCAAAGCTTTTTCTATTGCTAAAGATGTTTTTCTTGCACGAGTTCCTGCCGCTTTGTTGCCGTTTTCTACTTGTTGAGAGGCATCTTTTTGGAAATCTGCAATTAGGGAGTTAATGTTTTCTACTAAATTTTTCATTGTTTTTTATTTTTTGATTCGCGGCAAAGATAATAATTATCATAAATCATCTTTGTTCTCTTTTTCTAAATCTGCTACTACCTGCTTTAAAATAGAATCAAATACATTGTTTAGTTCATCATTCAGAATTAACGAGTCTCCATTCCCGAATGCTATATTTTTACAAATATCTTTCAATATCTGCTGTTTGCCCTTTTCATTAGGTAGTTTTCCATTACGATAAGATATCCAATCCCAGATATCATCTTCAATCATAGACATGATATCTCCTTGAGCAAATTCGTCGAACTCAGAGTAGCTCAACTTACTCTGTCCCCAATCTCCAAAAAGGTCATTCTCTTCATCGTCACCATCCGACTGACTTCTACTCATCCCCAAAATCATTTGAGCAAATTCGGCAGCTTCAGGATATTTCTTGTTTTTAGACATTTTTTCAAGAAATTCCCAATCTTGTCTGGAGCGGGGATATTTCCCGGCAATCCGATCTATTTGATTTATGTGTTGCAGTTCATTTTTACGTTCCTGTGGCAAAGATGAACATTCCTTACAGATATGTTTTGCATGACCTTTCCCACTAAAAGCCTCATTTGGTTTAGATGCTCCACATATCCGACAATAGTGTCCTCGCTTTTTCTTTTTAGCCATAATGATATTCTAAAAATAACAATCACAAAGATACAGTTCTTTCCCTATTCAGATAATGAAACAGGTCGATAAATAAGAACCTTTCTAAAACCATCTATAGACAACCCCAGACACAAGCTGCCACCATTTTAAAACCTTGCAATCAGTCCATTAGTAAGATGTATTTTCGCTTTGCATTAATAGTAATGCAGAATAAAAACATCATTTATTATGGATCAAAACAAAGTAAAATCTGAAGAGCCGAAAGTCTTATTAACGCAAGGCGAAGATGGCAAACTCAAAGTCATCACAGGGGAGCAGGACGGTAAACTCAAAACCGTTGAACCCACTAAAGCGAATGCCGACCAGTTTTTGAAGGTTGATACCAACAGTAACTTTCTGGAAAATTTCTTCAAGAAGATGTCGGCACAGTTCAATCACCCATCGCACACAGGTGTTTATGCAGTCGGGATGTCAGCCGTAGATAAAATTGCTGCTTTTCTTGACAAACTTATCCGTATCGACCACACGGATAAAGCTCTCGATCCGTATCGCCTTAAATTTGATGGTAAGGTAAAGATACATATTGAGCTAACAGGTCAGTTTCAACCTCTAGATCTTAATAAACTCA
>NZ_CATNVE010000018.1:0-8787 GCF_951230145.1 Dysgonomonas sp. Marseille-Q5470
AAGCAATATTGTATTCTTTCTTCTTTAGCTTTTGTACACTCTTTTCAGAACAAAATATCTTTGATTGTTTTTCGATCCCTAGTGTATTTATCAGTTTATCGATACTATCGGTCTTATTAAGAAAAATGCAAATATGTGCACTGTCTTTTAAGTCCATTAGTTTGTTATAAACAGCAACTTCATATGTATTAGTAATAATAAGCTCTAAATCTTTTTTATAACCAAAAGCTGGCTCAACTTCCATAATCTGAAAATTTTGATTCTCAAATTCGGGATGAATCATATCTAGTGCTGTTGCAGAAACAAAAGCCTTATTTTCGAACAAGAAAAAATCAGTTATCGGCTGTGTTATATTATTCCTGTAATCAACATCCTGAATCAATTTTTCGCATTCATCGAATAGGCAAAAGAAATCTTTATAGTAATCTATTTTTACATTTCTATTTAAACAGACCTCTCTTATTAAATGGTAGCTTTCAGGTGTAGTAATTAATTTCTTGTATTTAATTTCCCTGTTTTTGAGGTATCTCTCTATTTTGGATTTTGTTACACCTTCATAGACTGCAAGTAACTCAGGCTTATCTTTTGTTTTACCTGTAATTACAGGAACGTTCGGTTCTATGATGATAGAATGTCTCTTTGCTTTTATTTCGCCGTAGGTAGCACCCAGACCAGGCAATGTCTTTTTTAGTATGGTATTTCTCGGAATATTCAGATAGCCTTTGTCTTTTAAAGCATCAGATAGGTATTGCTTATGTTTAATGGGTATGTGCACTCTTTTCATAGTAATATTTTTATTAGATGTGCAAATTAACATAAAATATTCAATGTGGGGAATACGGGTGAAAATTTCTTCTGTACCACCCCGAAACTATTTTTCCCCGTTTTTGAAATAGGAGTAAAAAGATGCTTTTACATAAAAATATTCTGTGTAGAAATGTTGCCCTTTATAATAATTAATCTATTTGATTCATTTAACCTCACTTCTGAATAAAGCGGCTTATTATCAATTGAATATATAATTAAAAAGTATTTGATAGTTAGGCAAATTATCTCAATTTATATATAGAGGTAATAAAATCACACTTTAATTACGTGTTTTCATATAAGTAATTACATTGAATCATGCGCTAACGTATAATATCGCTGTGAAAACATGTGTTTTTGTATAATTATAACAAAGGATCATTCGTTCTTATATAATTATGTCATATTATTTATTCGAAAATCAAACTTAATATTATATTTGCACCGCTTAAAGCAAATGGCGGTTGGGTGCGCAACTTCTAAAGTTAGTTTTTAAGTCCTCTGATTTGTTCCTGTTCAATTAGTTGTAAAGTAGCACAAAAATGGGATGAAATAATGTGCTGGTGGTTTATAGGGCTATTTACCCCATATATAAAATGGCTTAGTATTAAAATTATTTTAAATGACAGTAGAAACTCAAAACAATGGAGTTGCTAATAGCGACAAATCATCTTCTAGTACAAAACCTTCTAAGAAAAACGCGCGTAATCCTTTTTTGGAAATTCTTAGAAAGTCCAGAACAACATTTAAAAAGCAGATAATTCGCAATGCTCAAGTGAAAAAATCTGCGATTGAGCATAATCTGAAATTACTAGATAAAGATAGTATTGAGGAGAAGAATGTATTTCTGGGAAATTTTTACGATACAGTTGAATATCGACTGTTGGACAGTAACCGATTTATTAAAGATTGTGAGCGTTTAGGCTTAAATGCCTTTAATGTGGCACAACACGTTGTTTTTGACGGGAACACAAAGCTTGACGAAGTTTTAGTTTCAGGTCTAGAAAAAGCGTATGGTAATGAGGTTTTAAAAATGAAAGAGCCTATTTTCTCGAAAGAGGAACTTGAACAAGGTAAAATATTGCCTCAAGTTAAAGGCTTAAACAGTGCTAATTCGGATGAACAAGCCGCTTAACATTTAATTTTTTTAAGATGCACCCCTCATTCTGAAAAGAGTGAGGGGTTTTATTCTTAAAATGGAACAAAATTATTTTCACTTGCTTTATTATCTTTATTTAGATTTTGAAGATCTCGAGGATAATTAGTATTATATTGATAATCAAAATTCTCAAATCGACAAAAATCACGTTTAAATCTTAGTAAGACATCTCCCATATCTCCATTACGATGTTTTGCTATTATTATTTCAGCTAATCCCCTTAAATCATTTCCTTTATCATCTTCTAATATTTTGTAATATTCTGGGCGATGTATAAAATATACAATATCTGCATCTTCACATATTGTGCCACTATCTCTTAAGTCTGTGAGCTGTGGTCTTTTACCTTCTGCACCTAGCCTTTTTTCATTTTCTCTATTCATCTGAGATATAGCAAAAAAAGTTATATCTAATTCTTTTGCTAAAGCTTTCAATTCCCTTGTTATATGATTTACTTCATTATAACGGTCTGGATATTTCTCTGAAACTGTTAGTAATTGAAGATAATCTACAAAAATTGCTTTTACTCCATACTCCTTTACTAATTTCCTCGCATCGTTAGATAAAGATTCTATTGAAAGACGAGCAGGGCAATTTATGTACAGTGATAAATCTTGTAAATCCTTAATTTTATAATCTAACTGTTCCCATTCATAATTGAGCAGAGTTCCTGTCGCCAATTTCTCCATTGGTATTTCACAACAATTACTTATTAATCTATTCGTTAATTGTGAAAAAGTTTGTTCTATTGAGAAAATACCAACTGGAATATTTTCTTTAGCCATATTCAAAGCCATAGATAAAATAAACGCAGTTTTACCCATTGATGGACGAGCAGAAATAACTACTAAATCGCCACTTTGCCAACCATGAGTAATTTTATCTAAATCATCAAATCCCGATTTTAAGCCACTTAAATGATTCGGGTTATTTGACGTTTGCTTTATTCTATTTATAGCCTCTCTAGATATAGTCTTAATATGTGGTATTTTACCCCTTTCTGTTCTTTGTTTGTTTTCAGCCATGATATTTGATATTTAATAATTTTTCTAAAAGTAAAAAAAACATGGCTATTTTGAAATTAAATTTATCAACACTATGTTAATAACCAGCTTATTAAATAAAAAAAAGGACAGAGATTCATCTGTCCTTCCTATCTTACAACAAATTCTTCATTGCTTCATCAATTTGACTATTTTCAAAGCTATCCAAATATATCTGAGTTACTTTTTCTGAGCTATGCCCTAATGATTCGCTAATAATAGAAGTGTTTACACCAGAACGTTTTAAGACAGTTGCAAAGCTATGGCGAGCTACGTATGTTGTTAAGTCAATCGGTATATTTAATTCTTTACCAATATCTTTTAACCGCTTATTGATAATAGCTAATACTTTATGTACCCTGTTCGCTCTCTGTTGCTCTGTCTTATGAAATTGAGATAGAATAGGAAAGAGGTAAATATTTGTAGAATTAGTGTATTTATCAATTAGCTTCAGAGCTTCTTCTTGTAATGGTAATTTGATTAACTTCTTTGTTTTCTTTCGGTTATAAATCAATCTATTATCAATAATATTCTTACTTGTTAAAAGTGCAATATCTGTAAAATTGATTCCACCTGATAGATAGGAAAAATAGAATATATCTATTGCTAAACGTGCATGTTCGTTATCAGCGCTATAGTTTATTATTGCTTCGATATCCGATTTTTGAATAGCTCGTTTTACTGTTTCCTTGTGAAGTTTAGACACTTTGTAAACTTTGAACGGATAATACTCCTGTTTAACAATATTCAATTCTATAGCCTTGTTATATATGGCTCTCAATGTTCTGAAACGTACCCCTAAAGAATTATCGGATAATCCTTTTTTACGCAAAAAGGCTTCATATTGCCTTAGCCAAACAATGTTAATTTCAGAGAAATATATATCAAGGTGTTTATTAAAGTCTATCATTGATACTAATAGTTCTTTATATGTGGATGCTGTCTTTAAACGGTTTTCCTGTTTTAAGCGTTGAATTTCATTGTTAAATAATTGTAGAACTGTATTATTAGTAATGGGAGTATCAACTTTTTCAATAAGGCTTGATACTGTATAATCCTTGTTAATTGTTTTAAATTCAATTATTTGTTCTGAATATTCTTTTGTTTTCTCTGAAATTATTGTTTGAATATTGTCTTTATTAGGGCAATTTCGTTTCGGTTTATTCTTTTCGAAGTCCCAAAATTGCGGTTGGATTGATATACCTAAACTTTTATACTTCTTTTTGTTGTCTTTGCAGATTCTTATCATTAATGGATGTGAACCGTCTGCAAGTGTTTTTGATTTGAATAACACGACATTAACTGTTGCGTTCATGTGAGTTTTTGGTTTAACTCTTGGTTTAACTGGGTACTTGTAAACATTGTAGAAATACCGCTAAAGCACCTGTGATAAGGCAATAAAAAAGGCACTCACATGATGTAAGTGCCTTTTTTTTAAGTGGTCCCACCTGGGCTTGAACCAGGGACCCCCTGATTATGAGTCAGATGCTCTAACCAACTGAGCTATAGGACCTGATTTTCGGAGGTTATCCCGAAATCGGATGCAATATTACTGCTTTTTAGCGAGACTAGCAAGTTTTTGAGTAAAAAAACTACCAGAAGATTTATCACTCAAACCACGATAGAAACTAAGAAACTTTGTATCAACGTGATAAAATTGAACTACAAAAACATTTGTTGGTAATTTTTTTACTATCGGAGAAAAGATAAGCCGCTAAACAACAAACAAGCCACTATAAATATATAAAATAGTACTACTGTCCCCTTTGTTTCTCCTAATGCAAAGAAATGAGATAATAGAAATGATCCCACTCCCATAAAAATATACAGACTCACTTGCGGTGTTATATTTACAAAGATAGAGAACAATAAAGATAAGACTGTGAAAAATATCAATAACGATAAATATGCCCTTATTTTTATTTTATCCTTATGCCTGTTAAGGAAATTATCTCCAATGATAATACTCAAAAAAAGAATTATAAAAATAAGAGAAGCCCATATAGCAATATCAAAACGGAGAAAAGGAAACATAACTAACTGTTGAGAATTGCTATAATGTAGAAAAGGAGAAAGAAATTCGTTTAGATTATCCGTAAAAAGATAAAAAGAGAATGTAGGGAAATATACTATAAAGACTCCCAAAAAGGATGCTAACAAGGATCTAAAACTAAAACACCTCATTATTACAAGGGCAATCCATGTTAATGGAACAAAAAGTAATAAAAGAGGCGTAAACAAGCTTCCTAAAGAAAGCATAAACGCTATTTTAAATGCAGCAACAGATCTTTCGGAGTGATTATAAGAGGCGAATAATATAGATACTGTAAAAAGCATGAATAATACCCCAATATACGCCGGAGATATCCACACCAACGAAGGGTGACAGCTAAACAATAAAATTATAATGGCGGGAGGCAACAGAGTCCTCCGCCTTATCAGTACAAAATCAGTATTGATATGAGCAGTCAATACAGCCATTGCAGATACAATAATACTACTACCTGCCAATGAATATAATGGATTACCCGAAAAGAAATCGAGCAGTTGCCAAAGATACCCTCCTTCCATATTTGAAGGCATAGCATTTGATGATACTACAAATGCTATCCTCATACATACTGCGAAAATAATAGAGATTATAAGAAATCCCTTTCCTTCCGCAATATGACTTTTATAAAATCTAGGAATAGCTGCCATTTTATTTGAGATCGAAACCTATATCTTTCCTATAGTATTTTTTATCATAAGATATTACATCTGCATTCTTGAAGGATAGAGATAGGGCTTCATCCTTGGTTTCTCCATATGAGCTTATTGCAATAACACGTCCTCCGTTTGTCAGCACCTTATTATTTTCAAGCTTTGTTCCGGCATGAAATAAGATACTATCTTTTACCTTATCCAAACCCGACATTTCTTTATTTTTCTCATAGTCTCCCGGATAACCGCCCGATACAAGCATCACGGTAACAGCATAGCGACTATCTATTTCTAGCAATTTACTTTCCAATGTACCTGTTGCAACACCTTCTAACAAAGAAACAAAATCAGACTTTATCCGCAACATGACAACTTCAGTTTCAGGATCACCCATACGTACATTATATTCAATTACCATAGGTTCTCCTTTGACCTCTATTAAGCCTAAGAAAATAAATCCTTTATATATAATTTTATCCTTTTTCAGCCCCTCTATTGTTGGAATAACAATGCGGTCTTCTACTTTTTTCATGAATACATCGTCAGCAAACGATACCGGCGACACAGCCCCCATTCCTCCGGTATTCAGCCCCGTATCTCCTTCGCCAATTCGTTTATAATCTTTGGCTACAGGTAGTATTTTATATGAATCTCCATCCGTTAACACAAATACAGAACATTCTATTCCCGACAAAAACTCTTCTATAACAACAGTTTTACTAGCATCGCCAAACATCCCGGAAAGCATTTCTTTTAACTCTTGTTTCGCTTCCTCTATATCACTTATTATAAGTACGCCTTTCCCGGCGGCTAATCCATCTGCCTTCAACACATACGGAGCCTCTAGCTCTTCTAAAAATAAATAAGCTTCGTCCAATTCATCTAATGTAAAGCTTTTATATCTGGCTGTGGGAATATTATGACGCATCATAAATTGCTTAGCAAAATCCTTGCTACCTTCAAGTTGTGCTCCTATCTTAGAGGGGCCTATAACCGGAATATCTTTAATATCATCATCATTGACGAAGAAATCGTATATTCCTCTTACAAGTGGCTCTTCAGGACCTACAACAACCATATCTATCTTATTCTCTAATACGAATTGTTTTATCTCAGGAAAATCAGTGGGCAATAAGTTTACGTTTACAGCTATTTCATGAGTTCCTGCATTGCCGGGAGCCACATAAAGCTTCTGAACCTTATCGCTTTGCTTAATCTTCCATGCCAATGCATTTTCACGACCTCCGTTTCCTAATAATAATATATTCATAATTAAAAAGATAATATTTTGTTGTATTCTTAGCTAGATTCACTTAATAATAGGTGTCTCAACACAAGAAGAGTACCATGACACGTTAATTATTTGAGCAGCAAAGATACATGATTATTTTCTTAACATGAAATCAGAAATATTTATTGTAAGTTTGTACCCCTAAAAAAATGAAAATAGAAAGAATGCAAGAGGAAAAAGGAATCTTTAAGAGAGCAGAGCTATTACTAGGTGACAAATTGATGAACAAGATATCTTCGGTAAGAGTTATTTTATTCGGTGTAGGAGGAGTTGGTAGTTGGTGTGCCGAAAGCCTGATTCGATCAGGAATAAGACATCTTACTATCGTTGACTCTGATAAAGTTTGTGAGACAAATATAAACAGACAACTTATGGCTACAACAAAAACTATTGGACAGAGTAAAGTAGAAGTATTAAAGTCTCGATTGCTCGACATCAACCCCGATGCAGAAATAGAAATTATTGCTCAGGTATATAGCGAAGAAACTTCTGATTCTTTCAATCTTCAATCTTACGACTATATAATTGATGCAATAGATAGTCTGAAACATAAGGTACATTTAATTCGCACAGCAACACGGACTAAAGCTAAATTATTTTCTTCGATGGGTGCTGCCTTAAAAATGGATCCAACGCGAATTAAAGTTGCCGAGTTTTGGAATGTAAAAGGCTGTCCGCTCGCTGCAGCCCTTCGTCGAAAAATGAAACAAGGAGAAAAACCGTGGAAAAAATTTAAATGTGTATATAGTGACGAAGTATTAGAAAACAAAGGCCTGAAATATGAACATGATGAGTCAAAGAGCTCAGAATTACTAAAACAAGACAATCCGAGTGTGAAAGCTCAGACCAATGGTACGCTGGTTCATATCACAGCTACATTTGGCTTCACCCTAGCAGGGCTTGTTATTCAAGATATCTGCAAAGAATAATTTCAGAGAACACTATAAAATCAGTATTATTTCTCATATTTGTAGTAATAAATTTAAATAAAACTACAATGAATGAATTAATTATTGATTACAATACGCTTTCTTCCACTAAGAAAACTATAAATATCATAACAGGTATTTATTTAACAGGATTTGCTCTTTATTTCTGTATTACGGAGGGGATTGCCGGTCGTTATGGTATATTATTTTTCAGTGCGCTTATAGCCTTTATTCTTGCTGCCATACTATTGCTAAGCAACACCCTATGGGTTTCGGGAGCTATACTTTCAATCGATAACAATACAGTTAAACCGAATATCTCGGGACAGAGTAAATCTGCAATAAATTGGACAAATGTAAGTAGTTTAAATATTGGTATCAGCTACATTACTTTCTCTCTGAATGGAGGACAGAAACAAAGAAAAATAGATCTCGCCACTTTAAAATACGATGATGTAAAAACTGTAAAAAGCAAACTAGTAGAAATTTGCGAATACAAAAATATCCCTTATCAGAATGATTAAAATCTCCTTCTTATAATAATATAAGACATACTAATATAAATGAAATACCCTTTAGATACTCAAAACCTAAAGGGTATTTTTATGTATATTCTAATATTAAGAGCGGTGATTAAATATGCCTATTTATCTTTTGTAAACAAAAAAGGAGAGCCTATCATAGCTCTCCTTTTCTTATGCTGTCTGATATGTAATTTGTATCTTTCTATTATCCTTTGTATACTTGGATTGTATAAATAGCAAAAGTCCGCATACATCTAATTGCATACGGACTTTGCGTTTAAAACGGCGGTAACCTACTCTCCCACTTTTACGCAGTACCATCGGCACGACC
>NZ_CATNVE010000019.1:0-5962 GCF_951230145.1 Dysgonomonas sp. Marseille-Q5470
CAATTTATGGGACGTTTCGACCGATTGGATAAATTTATGGATATAATGAGCGGACGACATAACGTACTGAACGGCGAACGGCTTTTAGACAATCAAGACCTGTGCCAAATGCTGAACGTAAGCAAACGGACATTACAGCGTTACCGTTCGGCTGGGGAACTGACCTATATAACCATCCATCACAAGATATTTTACACAGAGAAAAACGTAGAGAAATTTATTCGTGATCATTTTAGAGACAATATAGATGAGGATATGGTAGAAAAAGAATAAATATAAGATGACCGCAGAATTATTCTTCTACGGTCATCTTCATTTAGAGCTTCATGCCTTTTTTTTCTTCTTTTGGTAGCGGACTACTACCCACCGATGCAATCACGAACCTGTCTCCCATAGCTTCTTTCACTCCTTGCAAAGTATTTGGCAAAGGGGCATCTTGAATTACTGTTGATTTTGGGTTATTTTGAGATTGAACCTGATCTTTTTCAGAAACATTTTCTTGTCCCTCACTTTGCTCGATGGGCTTCAATGATAACTCTATCTTACGCTCCAAAGCTGTGAGCTCCGTTTTCAAGTCCTTTAGATCATTCTCTTTCGACCACACGCTTTCGACTACTTGCCTGAGAACGGGTACATCCTGCATCCGTTTATCGGTGTCTGCTTGGTACTTCTCCAAAAGTTTGGGCATACTGTCGAGTGCATTTAAGAAATTCAGTGAAGCAGTTTTGGGGTCGGCCGCCAAACTCCCGTAATTGTAGTTATAAAGTATCTGTCCCTCGCCACGTATAAAAAATCGGTTTTGTATCAGATCAAAACCATCTTTGTTCGTAGTTTCGGATTTTACCAACAAATCAAAACCATATAGCGAACCGATTTTCTCGTGTGCCCCATGTGTGCGTGCCCTATCCGAAATTTGGTTCAACTTCTTCCCAATGGCAATTGGGTCTGTGGCTTGAAACCCATCCAAATTTATAGGATTCAGCCGCGAGCCATCAGGAGCAACCTGCACTCGACTATTGAACGCTTCCACATCTTTAGAGATGCGATCAATATAACCCTTATTAGATTCTACGGTCTGCATGATGTTCTCTAATTTGTAGCGGCTCGAAGATTTGCCCCGAACGAAAGCCTGCTTTTCACTATCCAAAGCAGCGATCTTCTTTTCTATTCTAGCTTTCTCCAATAATTCGGTGTTTCCCGAAAGGATAGCTACATATTCAGAGAAATTCATGCCGCTTTTTTCATCCATACTGCCCTCGTCAATGGTACGAGTACCCAAATTGTTATTTTTAAGCTGTTTGATAAATAACTGCTTGTTGTGAAGTAATCCAAATTTATAGGCATCCAATGATTTTTCAACAGCATAAATCTTTACATCTACCTTATTATCAGCATATAGTTTGGCTATTTCGTTGCCCTTTCGTATTGCCCTTCCGTCGCGCTGCTCCAGATCGCTTGGCCGCCAAGGTGCGTCCAAATGATGAATAGCTACCGCCCGTTTTTGAGCGTTCACGCCTGTTCCTAACATCTCGGTAGAACCGAACATAACACGGATTTTACCCTCGTTCATATCCTTAATCATCGCTTTTCGTGCCCTCTCGCTGGTAGCTTCCTGAATAAATCTCACTTCGGATGCAGGGATACCGTAGTCCTCCACCAATTTGCGTTTAATCTCGGTGTATGGGCTCCATTGCCCCGGCTTATAGGTTCCCAAATCCGAGAATACAAACTGTGTCCCTTTCTGGGCATTGTATTTTTGGTAATAGTCCGCTATCGAAGCGGCACAATGGCTGGCTTTGTTGTCTATATGGTCGCCATACTTATCGGGGTCTATCATCCGCATATCAAGTGACATTTTACGTGCATAATCAGTCGCTATCAGCATTTTTGCTTTTTCTTCCCGTTCCGATAGTGGTGTACGTCCCAACAAAGTGGCATCGCCTGTTTTGGCAAACTCCATCAGCTTACCGATAAACTCCTGCTGGTCGGGTGTGGGTGGTATATTGTGTAAAATCTCGTTTTTTTCGGGACGATCTATGCCAATATCCTGTGCAGTGCGATAGTCGGTTATTTCGGAATAGAAAGAAGCCAGTTCCGGTACTTTGATAAAATAACGGAAACGTTCTTTCTGTACAATCTGATTGGTAACCGAAAACTCGTAGTCTTTGGTTTTCTTGGCAAAGATTGCTGCCCAAGCATCAAAGGTGTTGATACCCTGCCTTTCCAGTTCTTTGGGACGCAGGTATTTGAATAACAGATACAATTCGGTCAATGAATTGGAAATCGTTGTTCCCGATGAGTAGGTAGCTCCTAAATCTTTGCCTGTGCGTTCCTGTATGGTACGCAGGGCAAAGAGCATATTGAGTGCCCTTTGTGAACCTTCGGTATTTCCCAAGCCTGCCACACGGTCATGGCGGGTGGTAAAAGTCAGATTTTTAAATTTGTGAGATTCATCTACGAACAAATGATCGATGCCAATCATCCGAAAATCCGACATATTATCCTTACGATTTTCTATCTGGTGGGCTACCCCCTCCAACTTTGTTTCGAGATTGGCTTTGCGTTTCTCACAACCTTTGAGCATCCCTCTCGATACTTCTTTACCCTGTGAACGCAGCACTTCGAGGTTTTCCTCCACGCTGTCGAGTTCAGCCTGTAGGATGTCCCGCTGTATCTCGGGAGACTGCGGTATCATACCGAACTGTTCATGTGTTAAAATAACGGCATCCCAATTGTTGTTTTTCATCTCGTTGAAAATACGATTGCGGTTCTGTGGCGTAAAATCCTCCTTACCCGGATAGAGTACCTTTGCATCAGGGTATGCGGTACAAAAGGTTTGAGCGATTTCATGGACATTGGCTTTCAAGCCTGTAATAAGGGGTTTATTCACCAATCCGAGCCGCTTCATCTCCATTGATCCGCAGCACATAATCAGCGTTTTACCACCTCCTACCTCATGGTCGATTATTCCGCCACCATTCAATTTAAGCATCCAGATGGCATCTTTTTGACTTTTGTATAAGTCTGGAATACCTAAACCTTTCAGATCGAGTCCGGGAAAAGTCTGATGTGAGCCGTCGTATTCGGGACGTACAAAACAGTTGAACGTGCGGTTATACATATCGGCAAGTCGGTCTTTAAATTCGGGTGTTTGTTCTCTGAGCCATTCCGAAAAGCCGTTACGCATCTCATCTATCTTAGTATTGGCAAGCTGAATCGCTTCTCCGTCGCGTACTTTCGTCTCCTTGCCATCGACTCTGACCGTTTTTGTAATATCAGGCGTCGTATCGTGCAAGGCATGACGCATCAGGGCAATACCATCAAAAGTGCGGCTTTCTCCCTTGACAGCATACTGATCACTGATCTTAGCATTTTTAGTGTTAGAATTTATGCTAAACTCATCTCGGCTCTGTGCATAATGTATATTGACGTCCGTTTCAAAGAGGTGTGAAGCAAAAGCAGCATAGATGCCCGAAGGTATCCAGCGTTCACCAAAGTTGAAATCCAAATCGTCGAAGGCTATCGGCTTGGGTATGGCTTCCTGTAAAACGGTCAGGGATTCTTTGGCAGCTTCGTGGTCTGGATTGCGGTCAATAAAATTCTGCACCTCATCTGCTTTAGAGATAACATTGCCCGATATAAATTTGTCCGCTACTTCATAGCCTCCCACAAGAGGATTGAAATAGATCTTACCTTTCAGTTCATCAAGTATTCCCTCTTGTGTATTCGTCGTTAGAGAAACCATATAATCCAAATTGACCGCTCCGTATTTATTGAGACTGGATACAAGAGCTTCGTATGCGTTATCTACTTTAGAAATCTCATCGGGATTAAAGGCTACGGGACGTTCAAAGATATCTGCCTTAATTGCTTTACCCTCTCGGTAACGTTCTAGCGAAAGTATTTCCCTTCCTGCGGCATCCATCTTGATGAGGTCGAGATTCTTTGCATCGTTCAGATTTCCGAATTTTTGTGTAAAATCATCATACAAGCGATTGAGCATCTGCCGTAATGCGGGATTTTCTTTCAGTGTATCGGCTTCGTTATTGTACAGATGGTTGTAAGTATCGCGTATCTCAATATATAGCGATGCCCGTTTTTGTTGATTCGGTGATAAATCCAAAGGATGAAACATAGGTTGGTGTCCGTCCATATCCCGCAGGTAACCGATACGGTTATCCGCATCACTCACCAATGAACCATCCTTATAATGTTTTGGCAATCCATTTTCGGGTATTGGCATCGGAATAGGTTTCAATCGTTCCGCCTTTTCCTTGTCTAAACGTTCTGCACGTTGTTCGGGTGTTTCAGTTGGTGTACTTGTTGCTGGACTTTTAGGTTGTACTCCCTTTTGCTGGCTGGCTTTAGGTTGTGGTATAGGCATACGGCGACGGGAACGCTTAGGCTGTTTAATCTGTGAACGTTCTTCGGCTGAAAAACCAAACAAGTCGTACAAGGTAACAATCGGCTGTTGCTGCATATCAGGTGGCGGTACTTCCCTTTGTTCTATAACTTCTCCGGTATTCGTATTTACAAACAATCCGCTGGCTTTATCCCTGATAATTGTATCTTTTTCTTCTGTTGTTGGTACAGCTTTCGTTTCTTCTTTTGGCTGGTCAATGCGTGGCTCTACAACTGCTTTTCTCCCCTGCTCGGAGAGTTCTGCCCATGCTTTGCGGTTTCTGGCTTCACCAAAAGGATGGAAAAGGACTAAATCTTCTTCAATAGGTTCATAAGCCGATTTATGACTTAATTTCACCATATCCGAAACAGATATTTCCTGTATGCTTTTTGGTTCTTGGATTTGTTTTGTTGTTTCGGATTGTTGTACTGTCGGCTGTGTCAGAAAATCCTCTACTTCTTGCCAAAATGGATTAAGGTCATCGGAAAAACGAGTTTCATCTAAATTGGGTGTCTGCCTCATTTCCACAGTGGGAGCTACCTGTGATTGCAATTGTTCTGATGTACTCTGTGCATGGCTTTGATAATGCTGTACATCTAAATGTTGAGTAAAATCTTCATTCAGCATCCGATACAATGTGGCGGCAATAGCTTCCGTTCCTCCCGAATGAGTAAATTCCATTGCAGGTTTTCCATAAGGATCTGTACCGACTTTTACATCGGTCTGTATCACCCTATCGAAGTCTTTGAACAAATTGTTTACGGATATGCCGTTGGATAGTTTACGGGATTCGATAAAATCCTGTTGTCGTTGGCTCGGTAAAATAGTTGTATTCTTACGTTGCAGGATAATCAGATCGCTGCCGACTTCTGTTCCTGCTTCCTCTGTAAACAGGTTATTGGGTAATCGGATGGCGGAAACAACATTGCAACTATTCATCAGATGTTCACGGATCGGTTTGTTCTGCTCCGAATTAAGAACTCCTTGCGAAGTAATAAAAGCTATCAATCCTCCCTCACGGGCAGCCATCACACTTTTGGTGAAAAAATAATTATGGATTGCCTTTGTCGATTGACTCACTGCGGGTATCTCATGTTTGGAGAGCAAAGGATCAAATACAGCAACATCCCCGAAAGGAATGTTGGAAGCAATTACATCATAATGCTGTGAGTATCGTCCTTCCATCTTCTCATAGCCTTCAATCCGTATGTTATCTTGTGGGTGAAGGTGCGAGAGAATCTTACCTGTCAGCAGGTCTTTTTCAAAACCTGTTACTTCTACATCAGGTGCAGTTTCTTTGAATGAGGATATAAACGCTCCGGCTCCTGCACTCGGTTCAAGAAAACGTCGAGGTTTGATGCCACTGTTATTCAATGCGAGTGCCAAAGCATCAATAACGGGCTTGGGTGTATAGAAAGCAGTCAGCACCGAATTTTTAAGGGAGCTTACATAGCGTTTGTATTCAGCATCATCTTTCGCTCCATTCCGTAACACTTGGTGCAATTCGGTTACCAGAGGGAACAAATCATGCTCCGAGGCTTTCCAATATTGTATATCTTC
>NZ_CATNVE010000020.1:0-5341 GCF_951230145.1 Dysgonomonas sp. Marseille-Q5470
AGCGAACAGATAACGATCTTTGAAATTTTGACAACATATGAGTGTAGTACAATAGCACTTCGGTGCTAGAAAATATTATACCGTCAATTTACTTAATAAGTGAATCGATAAGGACAGGATCACAAAAGACTTAAAAAAAAGAATATACAAAGAAGAGTTTGATCCTGGCTCAGGATGAACGCTAGCGATAGGCCTAACACATGCAAGTCGAGGGGCAGCATAGAGTAGCAATACTTTGATGGCGACCGGCGCACGGGTGAGTAACACGTATGCAACCTACCTACATCAGGGGAATAACCCGGAGAAATTCGGACTAATACCGCATAATACAGGGATGCCGCATGGCAATATTTGTTAAAGATTTATCGGATGTAGATGGGCATGCGTTCCATTAGCTAGTTGGTAAGGTAACGGCTTACCAAGGCAACGATGGATAGGGGAACTGAGAGGTTTGTCCCCCACACTGGAACTGAGACACGGACCAGACTCCTACGGGAGGCAGCAGTGAGGAATATTGGTCAATGGACGAGAGTCTGAACCAGCCAAATCGCGTGAAGGAAGACTGCCCTACGGGTTGTAAACTTCTTTTGTACAGGAATAAAAGACATTACGTGTAATGTATTGCATGTACTGTACGAATAAGCATCGGCTAACTCCGTGCCAGCAGCCGCGGTAATACGGAGGATGCGAGCGTTATCCGGATTTATTGGGTTTAAAGGGTGCGCAGGCGGGATTTTAAGTCAGCGGTGAAATTTTCAGGCTCAACCTGAACACTGCCGTTGAAACTGGGATTCTTGAGTATGGATGAAGTAGGCGGAATTCGTTGTGTAGCGGTGACATGCTTAGATATAACGAGGAACTCCGATTGCGTAGGCAGCTTACTAAGCCATAACTGACGCTCAAGCACGAAAGCGTGGGGATCAAACAGGATTAGATACCCTGGTAGTCCACGCCGTAAACGATGATTACTAGTTGTTTGCGATATACCGTAAGTGACTAAGCGAAAGCGATAAGTAATCCACCTGGGGAGTACGCCGGCAACGGTGAAACTCAAAGGAATTGACGGGGGCCCGCACAAGCGGAGGAACATGTGGTTTAATTCGATGATACGCGAGGAACCTTACCCGGGCTTGAAATGTACCTGACCGTCCTTGAAAAGGGACTTCTAGCAATAGCAGGTATGTAGGTGCTGCATGGTTGTCGTCAGCTCGTGCCGTGAGGTGTCGGCTTAAGTGCCATAACGAGCGCAACCCACATTATTAGTTACTAACAGGTTAAGCTGAGGACTCTAATAAGACTGCCGTCGTAAGATGCGAGGAAGGTGTGGATGACGTCAAATCAGCACGGCCCTTACGTCCGGGGCGACACACGTGTTACAATGGGAGGTACAAAGGGCTGCTACCTGGTGACAGGATGCTAATCCCCAAAGCCTCTCCCAGTTCGGATCGGAGTCTGCAACTCGACTCCGTGAAGCTGGATTCGCTAGTAATCGCGCATCAGCCATGGCGCGGTGAATACGTTCCCGGGCCTTGTACACACCGCCCGTCAAGCCATGGGAGCCGGGGGTATCTGAAGTGCGTAACCGCAAGGAGCGTCCTAGGGTAAAACTGGTGACTGGGGCTAAGTCGTAACAAGGTAGCCGTACCGGAAGGTGCGGCTGGAACACCTCCTTTCTGGAGTGACTGTCCGCTTAGGTATAATAGGGAAGTTACTGCACTCACATATGTTGTTATTAAGATATACCTGGTTTAACAAACCGGATACAAGAGAAACCAAGAAGCTGGCAAATCAGTTTCAGGTTGAACGAGAAAGCCAGTCCTATAGCTCAGTTGGTTAGAGCGCTACACTGATAATGTAGAGGTCGGCAGTTCAAATCTGCCTGGGACTACGATTGAACAGTACTCAGTATTCAGTCCACAGTTAAAGGACAAGCCATCGCTTGTTAACTGTCAACTGTTCACTGTAGACTGCACAAAATCGGGGGATTAGCTCAGCTGGCTAGAGCACCTGCCTTGCACGCAGGGGGTCAACGGTTCGAATCCGTTATTCTCCACAGTGTCTTCGACAGTCGTTATAGAAGTATAACAGGAAGCTGTTCACAGACAAGAAGATCTTTGACATGATGTAATAAAAGAGCAAGTAAAGAAAGATTATAGGAATATAATCTATCAAACCCTGCTATCAATGACTTCGGTTGTTGATAGATAGAAAAAGAAAGTAAATAAGGGCACATGGGGGATGCCTTGGCTCTCAGAGGCGATGAAGGACGTGATAAGCTGCGATAAGCTACGGGGAGGTGCAAATAACCATTGATCCGTGGATTTCCGAATGGGGCAACCCATTAGAGGAAGACTCTAATACACTGCAAGCAGTGAGCTAACGCGGGGAACTGAAACATCTAAGTACCCGTAGGAAAAGAAAACAAAAGTGATTCCCAAAGTAGTGGCGAGCGAAATGGGACTAGCCCAAACCAATATTGTTTAGGCAATGTTGGGGTTGTAGGACTGCGTCGTGGCAAGACCGTAAGGAAGTAGAACGTATTGGAAAATGCGATCACAGAGGGTGATAATCCCGTATACGAATCTTTGCGTAAGCCTAGCAGTATCCTGAGTAGCGCGGGACACGAGAAATCCTGTGTGAATCTGCCGGGACCATCCGGTAAGGCTAAATACTCCTGAGAGACCGATAGTGAACCAGTACCGTGAGGGAAAGGTGAAAAGCACCTCGAACAGAGGAGTGAAATAGACCCTGAAACCATGTGCCTACAAGCGGTCGGAGCAAGTAATTGTGACGGCGTGCCTTTTGCATAATGAACCTACGAGTTACTCTTACTGGCAAGGTTAAGTACAACGATGTACCGAGCCGAAGCGAAAGCAAGTCTTAACAGGGCGGCTAGTCAGTAGGAGTAGACGCGAAACCAAGTGATCTACCCTTGGGCAGGTTGAAGTTTGGGTAACACCAAATGGAGGACCGAACCGGTAAACGTTGAAAAGTTTTCGGATGACCTGAGGGTAGGGGTGAAAGGCTAATCAAACTTGGAGATAGCTCGTACTCCCCGAAATGCATTTAGGTGCAGCCTCGGCTTATAACTTATGTCAGGTAGAGCGACTGATTGGATGCGAGGGCTTCGCCGCCTATCAAGTCCAGATAAACTCCGAATGGGCATAAGTTTTTACCGGGAGTGAGGGCATGGGTGCTAAGGTCCATGTCCGAGAGGGAAAGAACCCAGACCATCAGCTAAGGTCCCCAAATACATGTTAAGTTGAATTAACGAAGTATGACTACTAAGACAGCTAGGATGTTGGCTTGGAAGCAGCCATTCATTTAAAGAGTGCGTAACAGCTCACTAGTCGAGTGGTCGTGCGTGGATAATAATCGGGCATTAAACATGTTACCGAAGCTATGGGATAAATATTATCGGTAGGGGAGCATTCTGCTCAGCGTTGAAGGCGAACCGTCAGGTTCTCTGGAGCGTGCAGAAAAGCAAATGTAGGTATAAGTAACGATAAAGGAGGTGAGAAACCTCCTCGCCGAAAGACTAAGGTTTCCTGATCAACGCTAATCGGATCAGGGTAAGTCGGGCCCTAAGGCTAAGCCGAATGGCAATGCCGATGGAAGAACCGGTTAATATTCCGGTACTGTATTAATGAGTGAAGTGGGGACGCAGGAGTGACACTACTGCCATCTGACGGATTAGATGGTTAAAGGGAGTAGGCGTTGACGGGGGTAGGCAAATCCGCCCCTGGAGCTGAATCTGATAGTACTACAAACCTTCGGGTGCGTAGATAATGTAGGTAATCCGACTGCCGAGAAAATCCGCTAAACGCTAATCATTAATGCATCCGTACCACAAACGGACACACGTAGTCGGGTTGAAAATACTAAGGCGCTCGAGCGATTCACAGTTAAGGAATTAGGCAAAATGACCCTGTAACTTCGGGATAAAGGGTGCCATCTGAAAGGGTGGCCGCAGAGAATAGGTCAAGGCAACTGTTTATCAAAAACACATGGCTATGCTAATAAGAAATTAGATGTATATAGTCTGACACCTGCCCGGTGCTGGAAGGTTAAGAGGAGAAGTCATAGGCAACTAGAAGCTTTGAATTGAAGCCCCAGTAAACGGCGGCCGTAACTATAACGGTCCTAAGGTAGCGAAATTCCTTGTCGGGTAAGTTCCGACCTGCACGAATGGTGTAATGATCTTGACACTGTCTCAACTGTGATCTCGGTGAAATTGTAGTATCGGTGAAGATGCCGATTACCCGCGATGGGACGAAAAGACCCCGTGAACCTTTACTATAGCTTTACATTGACGTTGGGCACTTGATGTGTAGGATAGGCCGGAGGCTATGAAGCGGGTACGCCAGTACTTGTGGAGCCAACCTTGAAATACGGCCCTTTGATTGTTTGACGTCTAACCTGTGGATACAGGGACATTGTATGGTGGGTAGTTTGACTGGGGTGGTCGCCTCCAAAAGAGTAACGGAGGCTTCTAAAGGTGTGCTCAGGACGATTGGTAACCGTTCGTAGAGTGTAATGGTATAAGCACGCTTGACTGAGAGACCTACAAGTCGATCAGGTAGGAAACTAGAGCATAGTGATCCGGTGGTTTCAGTATGGAATGGCCATCGCTCAAAGGATAAAAGGTACTCCGGGGATAACAGGCTGATCATTCCCAAGAGCTCATATCGACGGAATGGTTTGGCACCTCGATGTCGGCTCGTCACATCCTGGGGCTGGAGTAGGTCCCAAGGGTTGGGCTGTTCGCCCATTAAAGTGGCACGCGAGCTGGGTTCAGAACGTCGTGAGACAGTTCGGTCTCTATCTATCGTGGGCGCTGGATATTTGCGGAGATCTGACACTAGTACGAGAGGACCGTGTCGGACAGACCCCTGGTTCACCGGTTGTTCCGCCAGGAGCATCGCCGGGTAGCTAAGTCTGGATCGGATAAGTGCTGAAAGCATCTAAGTACGAAGCCGGCTTCAAGATAAGATATCCTCATAAGGGTCGTTGTAGACTACAACGTTGATAGGCTGCAGGTGTAAAGGCAGTAATGTCATAGCCGAGCAGTACTAATTGCCCGAAAGCTTTCTACGGGGTGCGGATAAATCCGCACCGAATACTAACCAGAGGTTTGCTAGATTGGTATCTATGATACGTATCTATTTGCTCTTTTACATCAGGTCAATCCTATAAGGATGGAAAACGATTCATCCGTAACGATATTCAGGTGGTTATAACACCGGGGCTCCACCTCTTCCCATTCCGAACAGAGAAGTTAAGCCCGGTCGTGCCGATGGTACTGCGTAAAAGTGGGAGAGTAGGTTACCGCCGTTTTAAA
>NZ_CATNVE010000021.1:0-4646 GCF_951230145.1 Dysgonomonas sp. Marseille-Q5470
AGATAGCTTTCAAAGAAGGTAACTCGGATAAAAACTATTTTGCTTATTACAAGCTACCCAAACAAAAAGAAAGTACCCCTAAAACCCTAAGTCGGGAAGATTTTGAGAAAATTCGGGATTTAGAAATTCCTGAACGTCGCCGATCACATATTATTACACGCGATATGTTTCTGTTTTCCTGTTACACGGGTACTGCCTACATTGATACGGTATCCGTTACCAAAGATGATTTATCAACGGATGATGATGGTGCATTGTATAATATAATTGAAAAGTAGTCCACTAAAATAATTGAAAAGTATACCACCAGTTAAGTAAAATTTAGGAGAGCATATAATAAAGCTCTGTATTTTACTAACAAATATTAACATTATAAATTCCTTTGTGTATTAACCAACACAGAGGGTAAAATGATAACAATGGTGGAAAAACAAACAATTATACATATGTACCGTACGGTGGGGTACAGTAAGCGGGCTATAGCCAGACAGTTGGATATCAGCCGTAAGACCGTTCATAAAATCATTTGTGAGTATGAAGCAGCTTTATCCTGCCCTGATCCTGAAGCCTCTCTGGAATCAGTATTAACTACCCAGCCACGTTATAACAGTTCCCGTCGAGGCCCTCGTGTTATTGTCGGCAGCCTGAAAGATTTAATAGACGACTGTTTGGAGAAGAACGCCCGTAAACGTGCCATGGGACTGAAGAAACAGTGTATGCGGGGTAAAGATATCTACGAACTGTTAATAGACAAAGGCTTTCAGGTCAGCTATACAGGGGTTTGTAAATACATCGCCTCTGCCTGTATGGTTAAGAAAGAGGATAAATCCCAGGAGGCCTTCATCCGTGGTTATTACCCTCCGGGAGAATCCTGTGAGTTTGACTGGGGCGAAGTCAAGCTTTATTTAAATGGCAAACTTCATCGTCTTCAACTGGCCGTCTTTACCCTAAGCCATAGTAACGGGCGTTATGCCTGGCTGTTCCATCACCAGGACCAGTTAGCCTTCATGGAGTCACACCGTAACTTCTTCCGCCAGATAAACGGTGTTCCCCACATTATGGTCTATGACAATATGCGTGTGGCCGTCATCAAGAAGTTTGCAGGAGAGGAGAAGAAACCCACCCAAACACTTCTTCGCATGAGCAACTTTTACCGTTACCATTATCGCTTCTGTAATGCCCGTGCCGGCTGGGAAAAGGGCCATGTAGAACGTTCTGTAGAATACGTCAGGCGTAAAGCTTTCAGTATCAATCTTCATTATACCTCTCTGGCAGATGCTCAAAGCCACTTACTGAGTATATGTGAGAAGATTAACTCGCGCAGTGGCAGCCCCTCGACTATCAATAAAGTGGAGGAACTGGCAGCAGATCTGGCTGCATTAAGACCCTATACCAATGAGATGGGATGCTTCCTGATGGCTGAGTACAAGGTGGACAAGTGGTCCACCATCTGTATGAACTGCTCCCACTACTCGGTTCCCGATACACTGGTAGGCAAAACCGTTACCGTTAAGATGTACTCCGAGAAACTGGTTGTCCTTTTTGGCAATGACAAAGTAGCCGTACATGAACGGATTTACTCCAGAGAGAAAGGGTGGTCCATCAAACTGGAGCATTATATAAATACCCTGTTGCGCAAACCGGGAGCACTGAACACTTCCCTGGCATTAAAACAAATGCCGGTAAAAATACAGGCTTTGTTCAATAAACATTTTACAGATAAGGCCAGGGATTTTGTCTTCCTTTTACAGTATGCCAGGGATAACAATTTTAGCGATAATGATATAATAGAAGCCTACAGTTCATTGAAGGAACGAGGTCTGAGAAGTATATCGGCAGACCAGATCAAAGCCATGATGCATACCAATAATGAACCTCAAGGTATGCCGGATGAACCCATCTATCTGGATGAAAGTCATAAGAGCGGATCTGCCCTGATCGAAGACGGAGCCATGAGGATACTAATGGACCTCTCGCGCATAATGGACACAGAAAACAATATAAAAATTACCACCAAAAATTAATAATCAGGTATGAGACAAGAAGTATTTAATATAAACAGTATGCAAATGGAAAATCTGAACGAGAAAGAAAAAGTTTTTAACTATGCCAAAGAGCTTAAACTACCTGTCATGCGGGATGAACTCGATGACTTTATTACCCAGGCAACTGATGAGAACTGGTCGTACCGGGTATTGATATGCCGGCTGTTAACCAAGGAAATGGACATGCGTATCGAGGCGCGCCGTAAACAGCGGATCAGGTTAGCCGGATTCCCTGAACTGAAGTACCTTCAGGAACTGGTAAGGCAAGAACTGCCTAAGGATGCGCAAACAGCACTGCCCGAGCTTGAAACGCTGGAATTTATCAAGGATGGACGTAATATCGTATTTTGCGGTAATCCCGGAACCGGTAAAACACATATGTCAATTGGACTGGGTATTAAAGCCTGCCTGGAGGGCTATACTGTCTTTTTTACTTCTGTTCCCCGCCTGCTGACACAAATCAGGGAATGTCGGTCGCAAAAGAGTCTCAGACTGCTTGAATTACGCTTCCAAAACTATGATATGGTCATCTGTGACGAGTTTGGATATGTAAGTTGCGATAAGGAAGGAGGCGAACTGCTATTTAACCATCTATCGCTCAGGGCTGGAAAGAAATCAACAATCATTACTACAAATCTGGCTTTTGACAGATGGGGAGAAATAGTAAAGGATAAAGTTCTGGTGGCTGCTATGGTAGACAGGCTCACACATAAAGCATATCTTATCAATATGAATGGACAGTCTTACAGAGTTAAAGAAACTAAAAAAATGTTGCAACCTAATGAAGAATAAATATCTTTAATCAATCTCATCCGAGAGCACTTAGTGGTATACTTTTCAATTACTAAGTGGACTACTTTTCAATTATATTATACACACCTTTGATTCTTCTTGCTTTATACTTCTGTGCAAGTAGGTCTTGTAGACCATCTAAGGTCATATTCGCAAGTGTTGGAGATATGATACCACCTTGTGGCGTACCCTCGTCTGTCGGGAACAATGTTTTATTAAAGACAAATCCTGCTTTTAACCATTTCTTTAGCATAACCTTATCCATTGGGATATTTTCCAGAAGCCATTCATGGCTGATATGGTCAAAACAACCTTTTATATCTCCTTCCAATATCCACTTAGGACAATAATCTTTTGCCAAATCAATAAAACATTGTTTCATAGCATCCTGTGCGCTTCTTTCTTTGCGGAAACCATACGAATGGTTATCAGCAGTTGTTTCAGCCACAGGGTCTAATGCCATGAGATATAATGCTTGCATTGCTCTGTCTTTCATTGTTGGAATTCCTAACGGGCGTAGTTTTCCATTACTCTTTTTAATATGTACTCTTCTTAATGGTTGCGGAGAGTATCCCCGTCTTTTTAATTCAGTAATCGCATTTGCCTTGGCTATTGGGGTATTCAAAATTTTACCATCTACCCCAGCCGTAGCTTTTCCTTTATTAGAAGACACTCTTTTTACAGCCAATGCTTTAGCATAAAAAGAGTGAGTAAGCACCCACTGTAAGGCTTTTACCTTATTGTGTTTACTTTCCTTTTGAGCCTTTACAATACGTGCTTGTAGCTTCTTAACCTCACGTTCACACTTATTCCATTCAATGGATTCCCATGCGATTGATTTTGTTCGGTCAGTTGATGCACACGATGTTTTACTTTCGTTCATTTGCTTTTCTACTTTAAAAAGTTCTAAAAGTTTCTTGTAAAGAATTACCTTATGTAGAAGTCTGCCCACTTTCGTGTGAGGTAACGTTTAAACCTCTATCCACTTCATTACAAAGTGGCATTCGCTTTTTCTACTATCCCATACCCGCACCTCTATCAGCTTGCCTTACGGCTCACTTTCCTAAGTAAATAGGAGAAGTACGGGTTTTCCGAGTTCTGCATAAGTAACACGAACGGGTTAGGCTCTGTCTATCCACCGGCAGCTCTCATATTCGTGTAATCCTACAAGGGAGAGGATTATCTTGGCTGCGTACCTTTTGGTTCAAGCTTATCAGCATTCTTTAGCTTGTTCTTTTCGTAACGATGTTTATTGACAGTTCACATTTGTTAGCCATACCATTCAGCCTCGCCCCCAGAGCATATAATGCTTACGCTCGTTGTCTTTCCCTCACGGTTCCGACTCCTCCCTTCGGAAGGGTTACTTTCTCAGGATAGCTTCGTACAAAACAATTACTCATAATGCACGTATCCTTAGGCTACTATTGACGAAACAATAGGTTTAATCTTGTTGTTAAACAATTACTTATGCAACTTCTCGTCGCACACCTTGTTCCCAATATTGGCGGCACATATGATTCGTGAAAAAGGACTTACCACTACCCGAAGGCCCCAAAATAAACTTGTTGCGGTTCGTGATAATTCCCTGCTTCATGGGTAGGTCGGAAATATCCACATGGATGGGTTTTCCGCTTACTCGATCTGCCATCTTGATACCAAAAGGTGAGGGAGAACTTTTGTAGTTCGTTTCCTCTGTGAAGAAGCACAAGGCAGGTTCTATAAACGTGTAGAAACTTTCTTCACTCGGAAAATCACCCGCATTGCCCGGCATCGCCGCCCAATAGAGTGTAGCAACATCCACCGTGTTAT
>NZ_CATNVE010000022.1:0-3486 GCF_951230145.1 Dysgonomonas sp. Marseille-Q5470
GTTTATGTAAACAAAAAGATTATGTAAAGCTTCCTACTTAACAGGTTGTGTAACAGTAGTTGTGTAAGTATTTTCTTTACATAATCTTTTCCTTTTTACTTAAATCCCTTCAACCATTCCATAAGTTCTATATCTTGCTTCCATAATGGATCTTCCAGATTTTCTTTACTGATGGTTTCCGTATATGCTCTTTCCAAAGCCTCCCGTTTCACTTTGGAGTCTGCGCGGGCATAAATTTCTGTTGTGGTTATTGATGTGTGTCCAAGGAAGTCTCGTATGTAAACGAGATTTATACCCGATTGTAATAAGTGCATCGCTTTTGAATGGCGTAAAATATGTGGAGTTACAATTTCGGGGATTAATATCGGATTTACATCTTTAGCCCTTTTCGCATACTTCTTTAAGATAAGTGTTATCCCCATGCGGCTAAATTTTTCATTACGACTATTGCCAAACAAAGGATATTTACTCGCATATGCTTCAAACAAATTATTCCTAGTCATATAGTTTTTCAGCAATTGTACTTGGCTTTCCATTAGAGGAACCGTTCGCTTTTTATTTCCTTTACCCCAAAGGGTTACCGTCTGTGGCTTATTGAAATTTATGGAAGCAGGTGTCAAGTTTATTACCTCTTGCACACGTGCCCCGCTGTCATACATCAGCGATAACATTGCCAAGTCCCTCTTTCCTTTTGTTGTGGATTGGAAGGGCTGCTCCAATAAGAGCTTTATGCCATCAAGAGGAATGTATTGCATTATTGGTTTCCCTACTTTCTTCACCGGGATAGACAATATCTTTTGCCACTCATGAAGATTGACCGGATTACGATATTGGAGATACCTAAAGAAAGAATGGATTGCGGCAAGCCGTGCGTTTCTAGTTGAACCACTATTGCATCGGACTTTTTGTAGCCAATCAAGGAACGCCACAACACATTCCTTCGTTATTATATCTAATGTTAATTTTTCCGCATCTATGCTATTCTGGTCTTTCATAAACTGCAAAAACAACAGAAACGTGTCCTTATAAGCGCAAACGGTGTTATGGCTTACGCCTCTTTCCCCCGGAAGATAACTAGTTAGGAAGTCGGTTAGGCTTTTGGAAAAATCAGTCGGTTTCATAATCATCCGTTTTTAAGCGTGGAAAAACAAACTCACACATATTCTCTATGCCCTTTAATAAATTCGGATACACTTCTGCTGTTAGCCTCACATATTTTTCTGTCGATTCGATAGTGCGATGTCCCAAGTAGGTCGAGAGCAGGGGCATCGCCTGATATAAATCCATCCCCGATTCTACCATTTGAGCCAATGAGTGGCAGGCGAAGGTATGTCGGAGATCATGCAATCTTGGCCCGCAACCTTTCCCTCCATGTGGTATTCCAGCCAACCGAAGAGCATCTCTGAACGACTTATAGGCAGCTCCTTGGCTGCAATGAGTATTGTTGTTTTTGACAAAAAACAACTTACATTCTATTTTACTCTTGATCTTGTCCTTTTTTAGAATACGATATTGTACACAGGCATCAGATACAGACTCTGATAAAGGTACGATTCTTTCCGTACCATTTTTGCTTTGCCTTACAATAATATACCTCTCATCTGTATTTACATCTTTATCCAAGAGTCCGATGGCTTCTCCTATTCTTAATCCTGTACCGTATAAGACTTTGAGCAAAGTAGGGATCATTAAGGAAGGAGAGTCTGGCATTATTTTATGTGGCTTATATTCGCTGCTTGCGGCTAATACTACTCCTATTTCTTCTTTCGTAAATATGTATGGGATAAAAGACGTTTTAAACCTTGGTATTTCCGGAATGTATGAGTCGTATCCCATATCACGTAAGTATCTGGCAAATAATGATAATTTGGATACACGGTCGTACCTTGTGCCATCTGATTCATTGGGGCGTTTTGCACACCATTCATCCGACAGCCCTTTGGTAACGCCTACCATTTTCTCACCTCTTTGCAGAGCTAATCTATCAAACTGGATAAATACATATTCTACATCCCGCAAAGTAAAACCGAGATTGCGTTTAAATTTAATGAAGTTCTTTATGTGAGTGGCATATATGCTTTTGAAAATCATATCGATACCTCCTTCCTTATCTGCTCCTGATTGGTTATAGTCAAGGGTATTTCTAACGCACATTTTCTTAAAGATTCTGTGTCTACCCGTAAATACCCGATTGTACTTTCTGTATTAGTGTGCCCCAATACGCTTGATATTACTGGCAACGAAGTGTTTTGTTTCAATAAATCCGTAGCCAGACTATGCCGTAAAGCATGAGGGCCGTGTCGCCGCTCATCATACTTGATACCGGATAACCGCAGATATTTTTGCATGGCTCCGAGCAAAGCGTTTTCCTCCAAATTGTCATATGGAGGTATTAACCGCAGAAAAACATAAGGCTGATCTGATTGAGGGCGGGCATACTTCAAATAATCAATGATAGCATTTCCCACGTCTTGAAGCAAAGGAAGTTCAACCAGGTTCTTTGTCTTTTTCTGGGTAAGGATTATTTTCTCCTGTTCCCATTGAATACTACCAAACTTCATGTTTATCACATCGGAGCGTCTCAATCCAAGCCTTACCACCAATAAGAGCATGGTATAATCTCTTTTTCCATAAGCGCTTGAGCGGTCTATGCTATTTAACAGGAGGTTTATCTCTTTAGGTGAAAAATAGGATGGTAACTTGGGTTGCCTCACATATTTGTCTTTCGGCATTATGGCAGAATAATCAATCGGTAATATACCTTGTTCGTGCATGTATTTGAGGAACTGATTCGTCTTCAATATAATGAAATGTCTGGTAACGGTAGTATATTCAGAGAGGCTTCCTGCAAAATTAACCATCACTTCAGGTCTGAATGAATCAAACGAATGTATATTACATTCGTTCAGGTACTTCAAAAAACGGGATAAATACAATCTGTAGCTTTGGATTGTGCTCTTGGCATAACCATTGATCCGGCTCAGGGTAATGATGTATTGGGCAATAGCTAATCCTATTTCTCCGGTAAGCTCTTCAGGTGAAACATTACGTTTTCTCCTCCGAAAAGCTCCACCCATAAGAAAGTCGGATAAGCAAGATATCGTTCGGATACGCATTCGTTTACTTTTGGGCAAATCTTTTGTTTCTACTTCTCCAACAACATCAAAAAGATATTGTGTACCAACAGCAGGGGTATATTCTTTAATACCCTTTTTCTTCATGTAGCTGCCTACATATCGCCATTCCCGTTGATAATAATCAATCATTTTGAGATTATACCGTAGACTTGCCATATAAGCTGTCGCTGTGTCAGTTAGTTCTTCAAACGTTTGATAATGTGTAATCATAATCTTCTTTTATTCTTTATTCCGGGCAATATTACCCAGACAAAAGAACAGAAGATTATGTAAACTATCTCACAAAATAAGGATTGATTATCAATAAATTAAAAGCAATTATTTACATAATCTTTTTGTTTACATAAAC
>NZ_CATNVE010000023.1:0-3388 GCF_951230145.1 Dysgonomonas sp. Marseille-Q5470
GCATCAAATTTTACGATGGCATCAAAGGTGCTTCCGGTCTTAGAACTAACGAAACCTTTGATTAGAGCAGTCTTCCCATTCATCAGAAGATCGGTTAACTGTCCATCCGTCAATTCTTTTTTAGCAATGGTTCTAAATACAGTCAATCCACAATTTTCATCTTTGCATTTGGCTACCTTCTGATAAAATACTACTTGCCCATTTTTACATTTGGGACAAGGGCAGGTATTGCGATTATCCGTATGCTCAATAACTGTAGATAGTAGTTCTGTGGTGATTTGTGAAGTATAGACCTCTATCCCTCTGTGGAACGTCGCAGCATCCATATTGCCCGATGCTATTTTGTTTAAGGCTTGCTCCCATTGTCCTGTCATCGCTACATCGACTATCTTCTTGTCTTTGACCGCCAGATAGACTATCAATCCTTTATTGGTCGGAACAAGAGATTTTTTCTCTCGGACGATGTACTCACGGGAAAATAGTGTTTCGATAATAGATGCACGGGTGGCAGGTGTTCCGATACCGCACTCCTTCATTGCTTCACGCTGTTGTTCATCTTCCACCTCTTTGCCTGCGGATTCCATCGAACTAAGTAAACTAGCTTCCGTATGCAATGGTTTCGGCTTGGTTTGCTTCTCTTGAATCTCGCAATCATGAATCGGAAGATTGTCTCCCTCGACCAAAACAGGGAGAGTTGAGTTCTCATCTTCTCCGTCGTTTGGCTCGTCATTCCCATCAAATACCGCCCTCCAGCCGGGGACGAGTGTAACGCTCCCTTTGCAGGAAAAGTGTACGCCATCGACATCAAGTGATACGGAGGTGTTCTCTTTGATGCAAGTTTCGCCAAAGGCTTCGAGCATACGTCCGGCAACCATGTCATAGATGAGTTGTTCGTCTTTAGATAGATTGGTAGCCGATTCTTCTGTGATAATCAGTGCATGGTGGTCGGCCACTTTGGCATCATTGACCGAACGGGTATTGAGTTTGGTGTCAAATCGGCTATCAATATAAGGCCTAAAAAGCGAGTGCGAACGAAGTGTTGCTATTAGGTGCGGTATTTCCTCCAGCACATCCTCGGAAATATAACGGCTACCGGTTCGTGGATAGGAGATTTTCTTCGTCTCATACAGACTTTGTGCTATCGTCAGCGTCTTATCTGCCGAAAAACCGTGCTTGCTGTTGGCTTCTTTCTGAAGTGTGGTAAGGTCGTACAGCAAGGGTGGTTCCTGCTTAACCTCCTTGCGTTCTACGGCGGTAACCTGTATAGCTCCTGCGGCTTTTACCTTTGCCGTAACTTCTTCAGCATGGGTTCGGGTGTCGAATTTATCTACCGAATGAACGGTAAAAGTAGTAGCTTCTTTTTCTGTTTGTAATTTCAAACGAAAATAGGTCTGTGGCTTGAAGTCTTTATTTTCCAGATAACGACTACAAATAATCGCCAGTGTCGGGGTTTGTACCCTGCCAAGTGACCAAACACCGTATCCTGCCGAGATAGAAAGAGCCTGACTGCTATTGATCCCTACGAGCCAATCAGCGGTACTGCGGGCTTTGGCAGAAGCATACAAATTGTCATAATCTGCTCCGGGGCGAAGCGTTTTAAAGCCGTCTTTGATAGCTCGGTCTGTTAGCGAACTGATCCAAAGTCTTTCAAACGGAAGGGTGCATCCTATATATTCGTATATATAGCGGAATATGAGTTCCCCTTCTCGTCCGGCATCGGTTGCCACAATTATAGATTCTCCACGATGGAATAACTCGCGGATAACCTTTAGTTGCTTCATCACACTGGGATCGTTTTTGTATTCTTTACCCTCTTTGACTTGTCGGGGCAAGAGTTTAAATTCTTGGGGAAGTATCGGCAGGTTCTCTTTCTGAAATCCTGTGATACCATAATGTTCTGGCATGGCGAGTCCTACCAAATGTCCGAATGCCCATGTAACGGCATATCCGTTACCTTCTATATAGCCTTCTCTTTTATTGTTTGCTCCGACTATGGCTGCTATACTTTTAGCCACAGAAGGTTTTTCTGCTATTATTATTTTCATTGTAACATTGATTTTTTAGTGGTTGGGGTCGCAGACCCTTTTATTATTTTATATTTCTACATTTTTCGCCCTTTGCTTTTCTTTGGAGCAGCAGGAGATTGTTTTTGTTCCTGTTGCTGCTCCTTCTTTTCGACTTGCTTGGCGGTGGGCTGTATCTGACCTTGCTTTAGCGGCTCTTTGGAATATTTGGTTGCCTCGTTGGTCTTGCCCTCATTATTGACAGCCACTTGTGTCTTACTTTCGGCAACAGGAGTCACTTTCTGAGAATCCTTAGCAGCTTGCTTGGCTTCGATGGCTCGTACCTGATCGGGATGCTTAGAGGTATGACGAACTTTATCTCTGTTTTCGTCAACCCATACCCATGCATTATACTTCTGTCCTTTCTGATCGGTAGCTTCTACTTTCTGTGCACCTGAGGCATCAGCTTGTTGTTGTTTGGGACGGGATTGCATGCCCTCAACAAAGATTGGTTCTTTGTTACACAGCTTGGTAAATTCTTCTTTACTGAGTTGTACGCCACCTTGCTTAGAATAAATCCATACCTCATCAACTTTACGGGCTTTGGGTAATGGCTTTTCCTGTGCTTGTCCTTCACTCTGTTTAGCCTGTCGCTGTTCCTTATGCTGTTGCCGTTGTTCGTCGCTGAACTTGAAGTCGAAGTTTTTATTGACAGCATTGAACTGTACAAAACGATCTATCTTCTGTGGTTCTTCTCCCGGCTTTACTTTTTTATCCATGCCCTCAACCCATACGGCTTTACCTTCTTTCAATCCTTGTTGCTGTTCGGGAGAGAGTGTAGCATTTTTTAAGGTTTGAGGGATATTGATTTCGGAGAGAGGTACGGCTTCGAGTCGATTCGTCATTTTGTCGAGAGATACAAGCGAGGGGATCTTCTCACCTCTGCCTACGGGTTCAAGTTCATAGACTCGTGCTCCGTGCCCTGTCTTTTGGAGTTGCTCTTTATCTTGCTCCGAAAAGGTTATTCCCATAAATGGTTTGTCAAAATCGGGCTGTTCTTGCTTGGGATGGGTTACCAACTTGATACTGCCATCCGCCTGTGGTTCTAATGATAAACGAGCCTGCATCGGAAACTCATTGCCATCAACAGTTGGTTTGATATCGACCAATCCGGGAGATTTATGTCCGTAAACCATCGCTTTAAGGGCATCCTGTAATTTGTCACCTGAAAGTCCCAACTTCTCAGTCTCTTTCCAATTGAGTTTATTAAGATCTAGAGGTTGAAACTGACCTGTTAGCTCAATATGTATCTTTACCTTACCATCAAATTTAAGGCGATACGGATCGAGAGCTTTATCCGTGTGGTCGATACGGATAAGTTTGTC
>NZ_CATNVE010000024.1:0-2641 GCF_951230145.1 Dysgonomonas sp. Marseille-Q5470
TGTATATAATAAATGAAAAGTATACCGGAATGGATTTGAAAAGTATACCACTTAGGAAGGATTTTCAAAGAACGTAAAATGCTTATAAGTTAGCTTCTCTTGCTAACATTTTTTCAGTTTCTTTAACACGGTAAGATTGCCCATTCATATTAATGAGATATGCTTTATGGGTCAATCTATCTACCATGGCTGCCACCAACACCTTATCCTTGACTATTTCTCCCCATCTGTTGAATGCCAGATTGGTTGTAATGATGGTCGCCTTCTTTCCAGCTCTGAGTGATAGATGATTAAACAGGAGTTCTCCTCCTTCTTTATCGCAGCTGACATATCCGAACTCGTCACAGATGACCATATCGTATCTCTGGAAGCGTATCTCCAACTGTCTGAGACTCTTCTGTGAGCGGCATTCCCTGATTTGGGTAAGCAGATGTGGCACGGAGGTAAAGAAGACTGTATATCCTTCCAGACATGCTTTTATACCAAGTGCGATAGATAGATGCGTCTTACCTGTTCCGGGGTTTCCACAGAAGACTATATTCCGTCCTTCTTTGATAAAATCAAGAGTTTCCAGTTCCGGCAAAGCCGTTTGGGCATCCTTGGGCAGTTCCTCTTTTACCAGTTCCTGTAAGTACTTGAGTTCGGGGAATCCGGCTCTTCTGACTCGTTGCTTGCGTCTATTTTCGATACGCACTTCGACCTCTTTAGCCAGTATTTGGTATATCAACGTACGATAACTCCAGTTCTGGTCAGTGCCCAACGTAATAAAATCATCAAGCTCATCCCGCATGACAGCCATCTTCAGCTCTCTTGCATACTCAATAGTCAATTCTTTTTCAGATAGATTTTCCATTTTTCATTGTTTAAATTAGTGTTTATAGTTATTATTCTTGAATGTTCCCTGGTTATCCATGATTTGAGAGAGATCCATTAATATCTTAAAGGCACCTTCTTCAATATCGGCAGATTGCTCCTCTCTGATCTGTGGATGCTTCACGGTACTGCTCTCAGGTTCAGACTCGGTCAAGGCATGCATCAGTGTTTTAATCTGATCTGCCGATACGTTTCGTAACCCGCGTTTTCTTAAGTCCTGATAAGCCATTACGATATCCTGATCAGTAAATCCATGATCGTGCGCATACTGCAAGAGGAAGACAAAATCTTTGGGCTTATCGGCAAATTGCCTGTTGAAGAGTTCCTGTATCTGTTTTGGCATCTGCCGAAGAGCCAATGAACCATGAACAGCCCCCGGTTTACGAAGTAGTGTTCTGAGGTAATGTTCCAGTTTGATACTCCATCCGGGTGTTCCATAAATGCGTTCATGTACAGCTTGCTTTTCCTTGTTGTGTACCACAACCAACCTCTCGGAGTATACCTTGACATCGACCATTTTACCCACCAGGGTGTCAGGAACCGAGTAATGGGAACCTTGCTTACAGATAGTAGACCATTTATCTACTTTAAAGATATCCCACTCGAAGCAACCCATCTCATTGGTGCAATGATTTAATGCAGCCAGATCGGCTGCCAGGCTCACTTGCTTGTCATTGGTGGAA
Organism: Dysgonomonas sp. Marseille-Q5470; assembly: GCF_951230145.1. Lineage (NCBI taxonomy): Bacteria > Pseudomonadati > Bacteroidota > Bacteroidia > Bacteroidales > Dysgonomonadaceae > Dysgonomonas > Dysgonomonas sp. Marseille-Q5470. The sequence continues at coordinate 1,557 of NZ_CATNVE010000024.1, forward strand.
GGGCTGCCCACTTCCTGGTTTATTCGCTCACAGGTAGCCGTCAATTGAGTCTGAGCATCCTCCAATGTGTTGAATCGTAAGTTGACGCAGAAAGCCTTACGCCTGACATACTCTACTGAACGTTCCACATGCCCCTTCTCCCAGCCGGCGCGTACATTGCAGAAACGGTAGTGATAACGATAGAAGTTACTCAGGCGCAGAAGTGCATCAGTAGGCCTTTTTTCTGCACCTACGAACTCCTTGATGGCTACACGCATATTATCATAGACCATCACAGCGGGTACACCATGTATCCCAGAAAAGAAGTTCCGGTGAGATTCCATGAAGGCCAGGGTATCCTGATGACGAAACAGCCAGGCATAACGACCATTGCTGTGACTGAAGGTAAAGACAGCCATATACAGCTTATGAAGCTTTCCTGAAAGATAAAGTTTGACTTCACCCCAGTCAAACTCACAAGCTTCTCCCGGAGGATAATAACCTCGGATAAAAGCTTCACTGCTTTGATCCTTCTTGGAACCCTTAGATTCCTTGATGTATTTACAAACTCCCGAATAACTGACTCTAAAACCTTTACCTACAACGAACTCATAAATATCCTTGCCCAGCATACATTGCTTTTTAAGACCAAGAGAACGCTTCTGTACATTCTTATGCAGACAATCATCAATAAGGTCTTGAAGAACTCCTGTGATCACTCTACGGCTACGTTTAGAACTATCGTAAGCAGGAGCGCAGGTTAGCAGTGTTTCCAGAGAAGCATCCTGATCGGAACTTTCTAAAGTAGCTTCATACTCCGCAATGACTTTAGAAACAGTCTTACGATTAATATCCAGTTCTCTGGCTATAGCACGTTTACTATAACCTCTGGTTCGATACATGTGTATAATTTGTTGTCTATCCACCATTTTAATCATTTTATCCTCTGTGTTTTATTCATACACAAAGGAATTTATAATGTTAGTATTTGTTAATAAAATAAAGAATCTTAACAACCAAATGAATGTTAAATCATCCTATTTTACTCCCATAGGTGGTATACTTTTGAATTATTCTGGTGGTATACTTTTCAAGTATTATTTACA
>NZ_CATNVE010000025.1:0-2610 GCF_951230145.1 Dysgonomonas sp. Marseille-Q5470
TATGGAATGGTTGAAGGGATTTAAGTAAAAAGGAAAAGATTATGTAAAGAAAATACTTACACAACTACTGTTACACAACCTGTTAAGTAGGAAGCTTTACATAATCTTTTTGTTTACATAAACAGAACATGGAATTGCAATGTTAGCAGGATTATTAAATAGTCAGAAAGCAATTTCTGTTAATATCCAAATAGTCAGAGCTTTTATTATGCTTCGTCAATATGCTTTGGGGTATGCTGAGCTAAATCAAAAATTAGAAAACTTCATGTTAGAAACGAATCTGCAATTCAATGATATTTACCAAGCATTAACAGAATTAGCCAGTCAGAAGGGACAAGATACAAAATCAAGGAAAAGGGTTGGTTATGTAAGAGATGAATAGACATTATAGTTTCGACTTAATTAATGGGGTAAAAGTATTCTTTTACCCTTTTTTATGCCGTCACTTTTTATCATCTGATAACAAAGGTCTATTTCAAGAATAAAACGCCAATATCAAGCCTTTCAGGTTTTATCGGCAATCTCCACCCGTTGGGTAGTATTCCCTCAAAAATATGGTCTATTTTATTCTTTTCACAGGGAAGGTGTTTATCAGTTGAAAAAAGAAATAATATTCAATGAAGTTGTAGATATATACTTCATTCAGCCACTCACCCATTACTGAACTATAATATTCAACCTGTAATTTATTTGTTCCTTTCTTGATGAGTTATGTCTTGACCTCATGACTTAGTGAAGTCATTCATTCATGAAGCCATGAAGTCAGTATTTATTGGTTGGGTATCAGTCAAGAGCTAACTTATTCACTACATACTTCATAGCTGAAGTAAATACATCAATAATTAGTGAATATTTTAATGAATAAATCCAGTTATGAATTCACAAAAAGGGATGTCAGGATAGCCAAGAAAATTAACTGTCATCCAATGACATCTGCTGTCACCATTTGTCTGAAAACCTCATCATAACCTTTCAATTAACAGACGCTACCTTTGTCGTGTAATGATAATCTCTCAAATAAACTTTAAGGCAATCCATCGGAGGATGGATTTTGGTATTCGTCAGAATACAGCAAGGTATGTTTTGAAGCACTTGAAATAAATTTCCGTGCTTCAAAACCCTTGCCCTTTCAGGGAGAGAAAATCACTCCGAAGTCGTAATTTTTATTTATTAAATCTTTATGTAGTTATGAAAACAAATAATCTTTCTGAAAGAAGAAAAGGAGGGCGGAATCCGAAGAATGATCCTGCAATACATCGTTATGTTATCTATTTGAATAACGTTGACAACGCACGTTTTCTCGCTTTATATGACAAGTCATGTATGAGTGTTAAGGCTCATTTTATTACTTCTTGCATATTTAATAAGCCAATAAAGGTTGTGAAAATCGACAAAGCTGTACAAGATTATTACATGAGGTTAACTACTTTCTTCGGACAATTTAGAATAGTTGGTACGAACTATAACCAAATAGTCAAAGCCCTAAAGTCGAATTTTTCCGAGAAAAAGGCCTTGGCTTTTCTTTATAAACTGGAAAAACAAACCATCGAAATGGTTGTTCTTCAGAAAAAAATTATGGAATTAACTGAGGAATTTGAGAAAAAGTATGGATATATGTGGTTACAGAAGTAAATAGCATTTTCAATTTAGGTATTATTATTCAATTAAAAAAAGTCTTTATAGTTGGTTATCCTTGAGAAATGCACTAACAGTTAAGCGATGAACGCCGAGAATACGGCTGATGGCACTTTTGGAAACTTTCTTATCTAATAGATTTTTTATCTCAATTTCCTTTCCTGTCAATTTTTTCACTTTTGATTTACTTCCTTTGGGACGACCAAGGATAACACCTTCAGCACGTTTTCGAGCTAATGCCTCTTTGGTACGTTGGGATATAAGGTTACGTTCAATTTCGGCTGAGAGACCAAAAGCAAAGGCTAGAACTTTAGAATTAATATCACTTCCCAAGCGGTAATTATCTTTGATTGTCCAAACCTGAATATCACGGTTCATACATTCATTAAGAACACCCATAATCATAAGAAGATTTCTACCGAGTCGAGACAATTCGGAGCATATAAGAATATCATCTTTTCTCATTCTCTTTAATAGCTTACCCAACTTCCTGTCCTGTACACTTTTTGCTCCGGAAATTGTTTCTTCGATCCATTTGTCAATTACCATTACATTTTTCTCACAAAATTGGTTGATTTCAAAACGCTGGTTTTCGACTGTTTGCCTGTCTGTGCTTACACGAATGTATCCATAAATCATCTGCTGTTTGTTTAAATTAAATATATATAAAATTAAAAACAGCAAAAATAGTATATTTTTATTATACTATATAATTATACTTTTTTCCAGCGTTTTTATTAGACAGAATAGTGTTAATTGTGAGTTCAAATCAAATGACAGTTGGATTATACTATCTCCTGTGGAACAGTCTATTAAAATGAAGGTTGAAGCAATTGGGGTACCATTAAAAGACTGGAGAGATATACAAATCAATTATGGAGTAAAAACAGGTTTTAATGAGGCTTTTGTTATTGATGGTCAAAAACGAGAAGAGCTGATTAAAGAAGATCCCAAAAGTGCCGAAATTATAAGACC
>NZ_CATNVE010000026.1:0-1911 GCF_951230145.1 Dysgonomonas sp. Marseille-Q5470
TTGCTAAAAAAGAATTGACGGATGGACAGTTAACCGATCTTCTGATGAATGGGAAGACTGCTCTAATCAAAGGTTTCGTTAGTTCTAAGACCGGAAGCACCTTTGATGCCATCGTAAAATTTGATGCAGATTATAAAACTGTATTTGAGTTCTCGCCACGCAAAGGTGACGGCAAGAAGAAACGATCTTAAGTAAAGTTATAGATCCAATTTCATATTGTAATTGTAATAACAGCCCTTCTTCAGTTGAATTTCACCTTCATCTAATTTTTGGAATCCTAAGCGATTATAAAAAGTGACGTTTTCCGGAAGTTGGGTTGTTAAACCAACAATATGGCATATCCGATTTATAGATCTCAATTGTTGTAAGCAATCGTCAATCATATAAGAACCAATTCCATATCCTTGATAGTTAGCTTTTATAGCAACCATCGACAAATAATAATATTCATTGGTTCCGATAGCATTTGTTAGAAGCTGTTTATTGAGAGAATCCATCTTAAGCATCGTGCGTAAAGCAGCGAATCCAAAATTCATAATAAATCGGGGTAATCCGATCTTGAAATAATCACGAAATTCAGATTTTACTCCATTGGGAGGTAATAAGCTAAATACTCCTATTATTTCCCTTGAATTTTTCATTCTAACGACTTTTGTCACAGATTGTCTTTTGTTTATCAGGTATAGATTGGTTTTGAATAACCAGAACAATCCGTCTCGCAATCTATCCTTATTTACAAAGATTGAAGTATAGGCCAGATTCGATTCAAAAGCATCTACTAAAATAGCAGCGACCTCTTCATATTCAGATTCTTTCAATTTATCTATTCGGACATCAGGTAAGGACATGACAATTGCTTATTGATATTACGGTTCAATTAATCAGACAAATTTAAATATAAGTGATTGGATACACAATGAGACCAAGAAAGAAGCGACCATTGAAATAATAATTTCACTATATTTGCCACTGAAAGGTCTTTGTTCTACGATTCGGAATAGTCGTTTAACATTGATTTTTTAGTGGTGGCATCCAGAGCTAAGCTCCGGATGCCTTTTTCTTTCCCAAACTATAAGCTAAAGAAAGTGCTTTGTGGTATATCATTAGGTCTAAGCCTATTGGTATATCTACTCTCATAAAAGCAATAACAAAAGGGTCTTCGACCCCACTAAAAATCAATGATATGACAACAAAACCAAAGACGACAGTCACAGATCTGTCTTATTTCCGACTATCCCTATTATCCTACCTACGTGATACACACCCCGACAAAGCCATTGACCATGAATTTATTGCTGTACGTGGCGATGCCGCAGCAGAAATGTATAGCCAAGCTATAAAAGAAGGTCATACCCACGACGAAGCAGAAGTAATCTCTTCACAAGTCCTCTATGAAGACTTGCATTTCTCCACCTACCGAACCCTTGTAACTATCCTCTGGGATGAATTTTCAGAAGAAGTAAACCCTTCACAAGCCGAAGGCATAGCAATGGAGCTAGTATCCCGCCTTGCGGATACGATTCAGAAATACACCTTGTCTGATGATTTTGCCGATACACCAGAGTACAATCAGTTTTACACGGAACTGACAGGCGAAATACAAATCCTGCTCGAAAATGGCTTATAATAAGAAAGCCCATCTTCGGGACAATATCGAGGCAATAAGCATTGCTTTTGCTCTTGATAAAGAGAAAAGGCAGGCTACCGATGATGAAAAAATAAAATTGGCAGCCTATTCCGGTTTCGGAGGGATAAAAGCCGTGTTGAATCCCGCCGCCAAACAAGAAGATATACAATATTGGAAAGCCTCGGAGCATGATTTGTTCCCTCTGGTAACCGAATTGCACCAAGTGTTACGGAATGGAGCGAAAGATGATGCTGAATACAAACGCTATGTAAGCTCCCTTAAAA
>NZ_CATNVE010000027.1:0-1502 GCF_951230145.1 Dysgonomonas sp. Marseille-Q5470
TCAACCGACTTTCACGCGGATTCCATAGTGAAAATGTACAAGAAAGTTTACAACTGAATTGTACCATCGACTTGCCGACAGTGATACGTCCCATTATCGGAGTTTTACCCGATTTGTCGGGACTACTCTTTTTGAGGTAGAGTAATACCTTGAATTTTTCTGTTTTCATACACTTATATTTTTATTATCCTTTGCCGTTGTTTTGCAACGGCAAAGTTACTTGTTATATAAGTGCTCTTTAGTGCGTAATTATAAGCAAATCAGAACATAAGAAGTTCATTTGTTCGCATCTTGTTACCTGTTTTAATTTAGTAACTGAGAGGTTAACGACTTAGTAACTGAAGTCTGTCTAAGATTTGCTTAGATTCCAATTTTACGAACTTCCTAAATCTAAGCAAATATGCTAATTTCAAGACTGTTACCTATTGAAGTGTTGCGATTTGCGTATATCCCTTTTCTTGTGTTTTTTTCATCTGGCCCGCCACACTTTTGCCACTCTGACCCTTTCGAAAGGAGTTTCTATCGAAAGTGTTAGTAAAATGCTCGGGCATACCAATATTCGTACAACACAAATTTATGCTCGCATTACTGATTCTAAGATAAGTAACGACATGAATGATTTTGCTTCAAAAGTAAAAGGTCTGAATGATAAATTTGCCATAAATCAATAAAATCTAAATTATGGAAACAGGATATATAAAGTTTATAGATATAGAGACTGATAGTCCCATTATTGAAGTAAAAATAGTTAATGGTACAGTTTGGATGACAATAAATGAAATAGCCGATCTGTTTGGCATATATACACCTACAATCAATAAGCATCTCAAAGCGATATTTAAAGAAGGCTTATTGAGAGAACCGGATGTGATAAAAGAATACAGATATACCCGAAATGAGAAAGAAGAATATATTCGCACCTATTATAATTTAGAGGTTGTTATTTTCTTAAGTTTCCGTATTCAATCTTTATATACCAAAGCTTTTCGGGAGTGGGTATTGAATTCTTTCTGTGAATATAGAAAAGAAGCAACTGAACCAGAGATAATCATACTGTTTAATACTAATACAACAAGATCCACTCTTAATATACCTAACTGATATGGAACTACAGATTATTCAGAATAAGATATTTGAAATAAGGGGGATGCGAGTCATGCTTGACTTTGATCTGGCAGAACTGTATCAGGTAGAAACTAAAAATCTGAAAAGAGCAGTCAAACGGAATATTGAAAGATTCCCCGACGATTTTATGTTTGAATTAACAGCCAATGAATGGGAAATCTTGAGGTGCAATTTTGGCACCTCAAAGTGGGGTGGAACACGGTATATGCCTTTTGCTTTTACTGAGTTATGTAAAGGTTGACATAATTCAGTTTATGTAAACAAAAAGATTATGTAAAGCTTCCTACTTAACAGGTTGTGTAACAGTAGTTGTGTAAGTATTTTCTTTACATAATCTTTTCCTTTTTACTTAAATCCCTTCAACCATTCCATAAGTT
>NZ_CATNVE010000028.1:0-1281 GCF_951230145.1 Dysgonomonas sp. Marseille-Q5470
TTCGTTTCCTCTGTGAAGAAGCACAAGGCAGGTTCTATAAACGTGTAGAAACTTTCTTCACTCGGAAAATCACCCGCATTGCCCGGCATCGCCGCCCAATAGAGTGTAGCAACATCCACCGTGTTATGGCGAGGCTTGCACTCCATAAGTGCCAATTGTGAGCCGACATCATTACGAATATTCTTCAGTTCTTCTGCATCGTCAGACCATGCCATCACATTGAAGTGTGCCCTGACAGAAGTCAATCCAAAACTATGGGCTTCGTTCAGGTACTTGTCGATCCACTCTTTATTTATTTGGTTTCCACGACTGTACTTCGATAACGACTGCATATTACGGGCAGATTTTTCAAACTGCCGCAGGTTTTCTGCCGAATTGTCCAGAAATATGTATTGATTATATACATGGTCACAAGAGAGCAACAAGCCCACAGGCGATGCAAACGACAGACGGCAATCACTCCGGTCGGTAGATAGCTTTTCGTATCGCATATCTGTTCCGATTGTTCCCGGCAAGTCTTCTACATCGGAAATGGTATGCAGGCACACCGTTTTATCTCCAATGCGTAACCCGTCTGCTCCTAGCTCCAGATCCTCCAGGCAAGTAGTATCTTCTAATGAGAGGGCAAAGTATTTTTCAATCAGCCCCGCTTCTTTTTCCGTTCCCGTTATTTCGTCTGAAGCAATACGTGTTAGCGTGATAAATCCTGAATCGTTTAAGATACGCTCGAACTGTCCGACTGCCTCCAAGAACCGTACTGCCATCTCTTTATTGACTTCTTTGGGGATGATATATCCTCTACAGAGCGATGAAAAATTGCTTTGCATCCGCATCCGATCCTTTGTCGTTTTGGTCAAAAACAAAAAGCAAGTATGATTCAGAAATGGACGTTCGTTGAAGTGTCGTTCAAATGAACGGGATAGAAAACTCATGTTCTCCTTATCGGTTGAGGGTTTGTATTTTTCTTTGACAAACCAATCCTGTTTGTGGATAACTGAGTATTCGGGCAACACCTTAATGGCTTTTGTCCAAGCTGAGTGTATGGCTTCGTATTCGCTACCCGTAACAGTGAACAGTTCCGGCAGATCGACACGGTAGGCTACCGTTATATCCGCATCCTTGCTGATGATGCAGTCATGTTCAACTGAAAGCAAGGGAAACTTACTTTCGATAGTAGCTGCTTTTAGTGTATTACGCATTCCACACCTCCTTCTTTTTAGGGTATTGGAACAAGCGACGGGGATTTTTACGGTTGATCAGAAAACGGGGATGTTGCCGTTT
>NZ_CATNVE010000029.1:0-1064 GCF_951230145.1 Dysgonomonas sp. Marseille-Q5470
TTGCTAAAAAAGAATTGACGGATGGACAGTTAACCGATCTTCTGATGAATGGGAAGACTGCTCTAATCAAAGGTTTCGTTAGTTCTAAGACCGGAAGCACCTTTGATGCCATCGTAAAATTTGATGCGGACTATAAAACAGTCTTTGAGTTTCCACCACGCAAAGGTGACAGCAAAAAGAAACGTTCTAAGTAAAATCACTATCTTTGCCACTGAAAAGTCTTTGTTCTACGATTCGGAATAGTCGTTTAACATTGATTTTTTAGTGGTGGCATCCGGGGCAAGGCTCTGGATGCCTTTTTTTCATCCTATTTCTCACCACTAAAAAATCAATGATATGGCGACAAAAACTAAAACGACAGTTACAGAACTGTCTTATTTCCGACTATCCCTATTATCCTACCTGCGTGATACACACCCCGACAAAGCCACTGACCACAACTTCATTGCTGAACGTGGTGATGCCGCAGCAAAGACGTATAGCCAAGCTATAAAAGCAGGTCATACCCATGACTATGCAGAAGAAGCCTCTTCAAAGGTCTTGTATGAAGGTTTGTATTTCTCTACCTACCGAACCCTTGTAACTATTCTCTGGGAAGAATTTTCTGAAGAAGTAAACCCTTCACAAGCCGAAGGCATAGCAATGGAGCTATTACCTCATCTTACGGGTACGATTCAAAAATACAGCTTGTCTGATGATTTTGCCGATACACCACAGTACAATCAGTTTTACACGGAGCTGACGGGCGAAATACAAATCCTGCTCGAAAATGGCTTATAATAAGAAAGCCCATCTTCGGGACAACATCGAGGCAATACGCATTGCTTTTGCTCTCGATAAAGAGAAAAGGCAGGCTACCGATGAGGAAAAAATAAAATTGACAGCCTATTCCGGTTTCGGAGGGATAAAAGCCGTGTTGAATCCCGCCGCCAAACAGGAAGATATACAATATTGGAAAGCCTCGGAGCATGATTTGTTCCCTCTGGTAACCGAATTGCACCAAGTGTTACGGAATGGAGCGAAAGATGATGCTGAATACAAACGCTATGTAAGCTCCCTTAAAA